>CAZQAS010000197.1:0-6417 GCA_964591285.1 uncultured Rhodothermales bacterium | reverse complement strand
TCCGACCTCCTCCTAATCCTGCGATGCCGACAATTCGCCTCAAGCGCCTCCTGACCACAGTAGCGACCTACACCATCCTCCTCCTGGTCGCCGCGCTGGCCGTCTACCCCGCCACGCGCATCCTTACGATTTCGCTTCGGCCCGGGAATCGGCTGCTCTCGACCTCGCTGGATATCATTCCGGATGCGGCCACGCTGGAGAATTATCGCGTGCTGCTCACCGAGACCCATTTTCTCCGCTGGATGTTCAATTCCACCTTCGTAGCGCTCGTCGTCACGGTGACCGGCGTTGCGCTGGCCTCCACAGCAGGCTACGCGCTCTCGCGCTACCGCTTCCTAGGGCGCGGTCCCGTGCTCAGCGGGCTGCTCGTGACGCAGATGTTTCCGGCGACGATGCTGCTGCTTCCGCTCTACATCGTCCTGATCCAACTGCAGCTGCTGAACTCTTACGTCGGGCTCATCATCATCTATACGGCCACCGCTCTGCCGTTCTGCGTCTGGCAGATGAAGGGCTACTACGATACGATCCCGTTCTCGCTGGAAGAGGCCGCTCGCATCGACGGATGCTCCCCCTGGCAGTCGTTCTACAAAGTCGTCTTTCCATTGGCGGCGCCGGCCCTGGTGATCACGGCGCTGTTTTCCTTCATGACCGCCTGGAATGAGTTCGTCATCGCCAATGTGGTGATCCAGGAAGCGGAGTTGTTTACGCTCCCGCTTGGCCTGAAGATGTTTCAGGGCACGATGGTGACGCAGTGGGGCCTCTATGCCGCCGGCGCGCTCATCGTCTCGATCCCGGTGGTCACGCTCTTTCTGGTCCTGAGTCGCTACCTGATCGGCGGACTAACGCTGGGTGCCGTGAAGGGATAGATCCCTTGTCGCCGATCCCCTACCACTTTTTCGGCATGCGGATGAGTCCGATGGGCGCCACAACCACCGCGTAGAGCACGTAAATCACCTCGAGGAGCGGCTGGATGGGCATGAGATCGCGCTCGTGCAGCCGCGCGGCCGCCTCGCGAAGCACTACGTACTGCAGCGTTAGCTTCGTCCCAAGCAGCAGCACGCCGATCCATCCGGCAAGCACCGGCGCAAGCCAGACGAGCAGGTTCGATCCGTGAAACCCGGCCAGATGCACCTGTATCCTCCAGTGATAATAGCGTCCGGCCGAGGCATGACGCCGTTTCTGACGCAGCCATTCGCGCAACGTCGCCGGCGCGCTGGTGCGGACGAACGTGTCCGGATCGAGGAGGGCTCGCACGCCGGCGCCGTGCCATTGCGCCGCCGCCTGTACGAAGAGGTCGTCGTCCCCGCTGAGCGAGTGCATGATGGATGCAAAGCCGCCGACGCGCTCGAAGAGCGAACGCGGATAGCTGATGTTGCGGCCGACGGCCATGTAGGGCCGCCGAAGTCCAACCGCCGCCGCGGTCAAAAAGCCGGTGACGAACGTTTCGTACCGCGCTATCCGGTTGAGCAACCCTCGATCTCGTGCGAACGGGCTGTAGCCGACCAGCACACAGTCGCCCGCAGATGCCGCATGCTCTCGGGCCACTCTCGAGAGCCATCCCGGAGGGGGCACACAGTCGGCGTCCGTCAGCGCAAGCACGTCGTAGTTGGCTGCGTCAATGCCTCGCGAGAGGGCCGCCTTCTTTCCAACACCGCTCGTGTGCAGCACACGCAGGCGCCCAAATCGTCCCGTCCACGAGTCGAGCAGATCGGCCGTGCCGTCCGTGGAGCCGTCGTCGACGACAATCACCTCATAAGTCGGATGGTCCTGACGGCGCAGGGCGCGAAGCAGGGCTGGAAGATCCTTCGCCTCATTCCGAGCCGCCACGATGACGCTCATGGACGTCGAGTGATCGGCTCGCGCTTCCGACCGAGCGGCCGCGAGGATCGATTTTCGGAATCCAGCCAGAAGAAGTATCCAATAACACGCGTGTGCCGCAAACGCGAGAATTACGATTAGCGTTATGCCGTATGCGAGCATGGACAAAGATACAATGTAAACGCCATCATCGACCGGAACGGGGCAAACCATTGGGCAGATTACGCGTACGCGACGTGATGTAAAAATGAACCCGTTCGCAATGTCCGAACAACAGACCGTTCATAAGGTTGATCTCTCCAGGCTCCTGGGGAGATTCTGGACCATCGCGAACATGCTCAGCATGCTTCGCCTGGTTCTGGTCGTGCCGATCACGTACCTGATTCTGACGGACGGCCCATTGACGTGGCTTTTCGGATTGATCCTCCTGGCACTCGTGACCGATTGGTTCGACGGCCGAGTAGCGCGGTGGTCCCGAACCGTGTCCGAATGGGGAAAAGTGCTCGATCCGCTGGCCGATAAGGTTGCCGGTGCGGCCGTGGTGCTCGCGCTCGTCGTCCGCGGCACGCTGCCTTTGTGGTTTCTCAGCGTCATCGTCGCGCGCGACGTTGCGATCATTCTCGGCGGCGTCGTCCTGGCGCGTCGCACCGGTCAGGTCGTCATGAGCGCGTGGATGGGCAAGGTGGCCGTCACGGCGCTTGCGCTGACCGTGCTTGCCGCGCTTCTGAGAGCCGATGAGCCGATCCTCACGACTTGTATCTGGATCACGACGGGGCTTATGGTCTATTCGTTCGTTCTCTACGCGGCTCGATTTGCTCGCTTGATGAAGCAGGGCAAGTTGCCCAAGTCCGCCGACGAACCTGTCGGGCAGGAAGAGCCCGTGCATCAGCAAGCAGGACAAGTAGGCTGAATCACCAATTTCCGATACATGGGATTTTTCGACAGCTTTAAGACACAGGACCAGGAAAGGCTCGAGGAAGGGCTTGAGAAGACGCGAGACAGCTTCTTTGGAAAGCTCAACCGGGTCGTGCGCGGCAAGGACACGGTCGACGACGAAGTCCTCGACGATCTGGAAGAGGCCCTCGTTACGAGCGACGTCGGCGTGAATACGACGCTCGAGATCATCCGGTGCGTCGAGGAGCGCGTGCAGCGAGACCCATACGTCTCTACGAAGGAACTCAACGGGCTTATTCGGGATGAGATCGCGCGCCTTATGCTCACGAGTGCGCCGGAGCATCCGGCGGATTTCGGCGCCCCCCTTCCGAACAAGCCGCACGTGATCATGGTGGTGGGCGTCAACGGCGTCGGCAAGACGACCACGATAGGTAAGATCGCCCACCGTTACAAGCAGGCCGGCAAGTCGGTCCTGCTGGGAGCCGCGGATACGTTCCGCGCCGCCGCCATTGAACAGCTCGAAATCTGGGCGGAGCGCGCCGACGTGCCGCTCATCAAGCAAAAGCAGGGCGCCGATCCGGCCGCCGTAGCTTTTGACACCGTCGCCTCCGCCACGACGCGCGACATTGATGTCGCGATCGTGGATACGGCGGGGCGGCTGCACACACGTGGCGGCTTGATGGATGAGCTGTCAAAGATCAAGCGCGTGATGGGCAAGCAGATCGAGGATGCCCCTCACGAAGTACTGCTCGTCCTGGACGCGTCGACGGGACAGAACGCCATCCGGCAGGCCGAGGAGTTCACGCGGAGTGTCGAGGTCACCGGTTTGGCGCTTACGAAGCTCGACGGCACGGCCAAAGGGGGCATTGTTATTGGCATTTCAAATGAGTTCAAGATTCCCGTAAAATACATCGGTGTCGGGGAAAAGCTCGAGGACCTGCAAGTCTTCGATCGGCGCACGTTCGTAGATGCTCTCTTCGGTTAGATGCCGGAGGGTTTAGGGCCTTCGAGCACGTAAGCCACCGCTCCTGGCAGGCCGTCCGAGCGCGAACAACGTTTTTACGCTCGGTTCAGAAACCCTATGGGACGGTTCACGGTGTGATTTATACGGTACAAGGTAGCGGCGCACGCCCATGCCTAACCGATTGCGATATTGATGCTTGAGGTCTTACGCTTGCCATCCGCCTGCTGCATCCACCCCTCGTTTCGAGCAGGGCGGATCCGGCGTGAAGGATTATGAGGCAAAGGGACACGGAGCAAAGGCAACTGTTCAGTGGAGGCTGTATGTTTCGTCACGACAGGATGAAGGTCGTCAACCGCATCACAGGACTCCTCATCATCTGCTTCTCCATTGCATTTCTCTACGCTCCCGATGCGGCGGCGCAGTCCAAACCGGACCTCGAGGTTGACGCCGTTTCTGCGCAATCGGCCGAGAGCGACAAGACTCGACTCGACGTATACACCCGCGTACCCTATTCCGCCCTCCGGTTTCTTTCTACCAACGACGGTTTCCGTGCCCGCTACGGCGTCACGATCGAGGTCCACGAGCTCGAAGGCGGCGACAATGCCGGCAATCTCGTACAGACCCGCATGTGGGAGCAAGCCGTAAACGTTTCGGATTTCGGGCAGACGCAGACCGATCAGCTCTTCGACCGGACCATCCAGTCGCTCGAGATCGAGCCGGGCCAGTACCTCATCGAATTCCAGATCGACGATGAAGCCTCGAATCGCAGCTTCGTAAAAGAGCTGGCTGTCGACGTGCGGGACATGGATCGACCGGTCGCCATCAGCGATCTGATCTTGATCGATGCTTTCGATTCCGAGGCCAACAGCATAACTCCAACGGTCAGTAATCGGCTCGGCAGCGAGCAGCAGCATTTTAAGCTGTTCTACGAGATCTATTCTGAGGAGGCCCGGAAGGTGCGCGTCACGAGGGAAGTGGTGCGCATACGGAAAAACACCGGTCCGCCATCCGTTAAGTCGCTTCTCGGACTGGGAGGCGGCGATGAGGTCGCCAACGCCGAACTTTCATACCAGGAAACCACACCTCGAGACATCCGCCGGGGCCGCAACCAGTACGTCATCGAGATTCCCCTTGCTGACTTTCGTGTCGGCGACTACATGGCTCGGATCACCATCGAGGACGAGAACGGCGGCGTGTTGGATCGCGCCGAGAAGCCGCTTTCGCTGCATTGGACCGGCCTGGCCGACCACGTTCGCAATCTCGACGACGCGATCGCACAGCTGAGCTACATCGCCAAACGCAAAGACGTCCGGCACATCAAAGAGGCGCCGAACGATCGCGAACGCCTGAAGCGATTCCGGGAATTCTGGAGCCGCCGCGATCCCACTCCGGGCACGGAGCGAAATGAGCGGATGGAGGAGTACTACTATCGCATCGCTTATGCAAACCGGCAGTACGGCAAATTCGGCAACGGTTGGCAGACCGACCGCGGCCAGGTCATGGTGCTCTTCGGTGAGCCGGATCACGTCGATCGACACCCCTTCAATTTCGACGTAAAGCCGTACGAAGTCTGGTACTACTATCAGATCGGGCGCCGATTTATCTTTATCGACGAGACCGGCGTCGGGGATTACGAGCTGCTCGTACCTTATTGGGACGAGCGAACCCGAATTCGCTGAACAGGCGGCGATTCGACGTTCTGTAATTCCGATTACCTTACAACGAGGGACGCACCTCCGGGCTGCGTCCCTTTTTTTGAGTGTTTTTGAGCCACACCATGCGCATCATTTTCATGGGCACGCCCGATTTTGCCGTGCCCTCGCTCGAGCGGCTCGTCGAGGAGGGATATCGGCCGGCCGCTGTGGCTACCGGACCCGATCGCCCAAGGGGGCGCGGACAGCAGGTGACGCCGACACCCGTAAAGAAGGCGGCTCGGAAGCTGGATATCCGTCGAATCCTGCAGCCGGAATCCGTCAAAGATCCGAAATTCGCCGAAGAGGTGCGTGAGCTCCGACCGGACATCATCGTCGTCGTTGCGTTTCGGATTCTCCCGCCCGCGGTTTTCGAGGCGGCCAGTCTTGGAGCGTTCAATCTCCACGGATCGCTCCTTCCGAAATATCGGGGGGCTGCGCCCATCAATCATGCAATCATGCAGGGCGAGGCGGAAACAGGCGTCACCACGTTTCTGCTGAGAGCGAAGGTCGACACCGGCGACATCATCCTCCAGAAGAAGATGGACATCGGTCCCAATGAGACGGCCGGTGAGGTGCACGATCGAATGATGCATCTCGGGGCTGAAGCCGTGCTCGAAACGGTCCGCCGTCTTGAGGCGGGATCCGTGGAGGCCCTGCCGCAGGACGATTCCGAAGCGACGCCCGCCCCGAAAATCGATCGGGAAGACTGTCGTATTCGGTGGGATCGCCCCGCCGCTCGCGTGCACAACCAGATCCGCGGCCTTTCGCCGTTTCCCGGCGCGTGGACGCTGCACGGTGATACGATGATAAAGGTATATCGGAGTCGCCGGGCGGATGTCGCGGAAGGCGCACTCGACGCCTCACCAGGCGAAGTCCTCGATTCCGGCGAGCGGTTCTTGGTGGCCTGCTCACCCGGCGCTGTCGAGCTCACGGAGGTTCAACAAGAAGGCAAGCGGCGGCTTCAGGCGGATGCGTTTTTGCGGGGATACGACGTCGCGCCCGGCGATGTGCTTGGATGAACAGAGGGCGGAGGGCTGAGATCGGCGC
>CAZQAS010000196.1:0-6426 GCA_964591285.1 uncultured Rhodothermales bacterium | reverse complement strand
AATGTGACGAGTTGCACGCGCGCGATGATGAACGCAGGTGCATTCCGTAATCCATCTGCAACTTAGGCCGCGTGTATACGTTTTCGGCTTTATCGCAACCCCCGCCGTCCGGGTCCACCCCTGCATTCATCCTCGGATAGACGGCGCCCTCCCGTTCGAGTCGCCACCCGCATCATGAAACCCATCGTTAAGCGCATTCTCGCCGGCGGCATCCTTGTGATCGTCATAGCGGCTCTCGCATGGCCGAAGCTCGATCTCATGGGCGACGAAGCACCCGCTCAAGACCGCCAGAGCCAGGGCAATCTCAGCGTCACCGCCCACGTCGCAAAACCCGAACGGCTCCAGGAAAAGGTGCTTACCACCGGGACGCTTCGCGCCAATGAAGAGGTGCAGCTCGCGGCAGAGGTCGCCGGGAAAGTGACCGACGTCCTTTTTCGCGAAGGATCGTACGTCGAAGAAGGGCAGCTCCTCCTGAAAATCAACGATGCGGAGCTGATCGCACAGCGCGAGCGAGCGAAGTCGCGCATCGAGCTGGCCGCACAGCAGGTCGAGCGGCAGAAGGCCCTGCTCGAAAAGGGCGGCGTAAGCCAGGAAGAATTCGATATGACGCAGAACCAGCTCCGCGTGCTCGAGTCGGAGATGGCGCTCAATGAGGCACAGCTCGCGAAGACCGAAGTTCGAGCACCGTTCTCGGGGCGCCTCGGACTGCGCCACGTCAGCGCTGGCAGCTATATCACGCCGCAGTCGCGGATCGCGTCGCTCCAGGACATCAGTCCGATAAAGATCGATTTCTCGCTTCCGGAAAAGTACGCGGGATTGATCGAAACGGGCAGCATCCTGCACTTCTCGATCGCAGGGGCTGCGACCCTCTACGAGGGAACGGTGTACGCCGTCGAGCCGCGAATCGATGAGAACACGCGCACGCTGCAGATCCGGGCGACGAGCCCGAACCGCAACGGCCTGCTGACTCCCGGCGCGTTCGCGGACATCGAACTCGTCCTCGCAGAGCACGGCGAAGCACTGAGCGTCCCCACGATTTCGGTTATTCCGGAGCTCGGCGGGAAGAAGGTGTTCGTCGTGAAAAACGGACTCGTCGAAGAACGGTCGGTCGAGACGGGCATCCGCACGTCTTCCGACGTTCAGATCATCAGCGGGATCGCCGAGGGTGACACGGTGCTCACCTCCGGGCTGCAGCTCGCCCGCACGGGCTTGCCGGTCGACGTGACCGTTGAACAGGCGACGGAAGGCGACACAATCACCACGATCGTCCCAGCAGACGAGATGGCGGCGGAATGATCGCTTGCATTCGAACAGGCGGGACCGCGATTCCATCCCCACGGAATCGCACGCGCCGGAATCGCCCCTGCCCATGAGCCTTTACTCCCTTAGCATCCGCCGGCCCGTGCTGGCGACCGTCATGTCTGTGACGATCGTCATCTTCGGCATTATTGGATTCTTCTTCCTCGGCGTGCGCGAATATCCTGCCGTCGATCCGCCCGTCATCAGCGTCAGCACGACCTACCGCGGGGCCAACGCCGACGTGATCGATGCGCAGATCACCGAGCCGATGGAGGAATCGATCAACGGCATCGACGGGATCCGCACGCTCACGTCCGTAAGCCGCGAGGGCCGCTCCTCCATCACGGTCGAGTTTAACCTGGGCACCGACCTCGAGCGCGCCGCGAACGACGTCCGCGACCGCGTGTCGCGCGCCATGAATGCGCTGCCGCCGGACGTAGAACCGCCCACTGTCTCGAAGGCCGATGCCGACGGGCAGCCCATCGTCTTCCTCAATGTGAAGAGCGACCGGCGCAATCTCCTCGAGCTCAGTGAGATCGCCGACAACACCTTCAAGGAGCGCCTGCAGACCATCCCGGGGGTGAGCCGTGTGGATATCTGGGGCGAGAAGCGCTATGCGATGCGGATGTCGGTCGACCCGCCGAAGCTCGCCGCGTACGGACTCACGCCGCTCGACGTGCAAAATGCGCTCCGGTCCGCAAACGTGGAGCTCCCGAGCGGTCGGATCGAAGGGTCGGACGTGGAGCTGACCGTCCGCACGATGGGCCGACTTGCGACGGTCAGCGATTTCGAAAATCTAATCGTCAAGCAGGACGGAGACCGCATCGTGCGTTTCCGCGACGTGGGGACCGTCGAGCTCGGCGCGCAGAACGAGCGCAGTGTGCTCATGCGGGACGGGGAGCCGATGGTGGGCGTCGTGCTGCGGCCGCTCCCCGGCGCGAACTACATCGCCATCGTCGACCAGTTCTACGAGCGGCTGGAGGAAGTCAAGAAAGACCTTCCGGCCGACATCGAGCTCGGCATCGGATTCGACAACACCGAGCAGGTCCGCAAGAGCATCTCTGAGGTCCAGCAGACGATCTTCATCGCGTTCTTGCTCGTCGTCCTCGTCATCTTCCTCTTCCTGCGCGATTGGCGCACGACCATCATCCCGGTGATCGTGATCCCCGTCGCGCTGATCGGCGCCTTCTTCGTCATGTACGTGATGGGTTTCTCGATCAACGTCCTGACGCTGCTCGCCATCGTGCTGGCCATCGGGATCGTGGTCGACGACGCGATCGTGGTGCTGGAGAACATCTACGTGCGAATCGAGCAGGGCGAGGAGCCGATCCAGGCCGGCATCGAGGGCACGCGCGAGATCTTTTTCGCGATCATCTCGACGACCCTGGCCCTGGTGAGCGTCTTCCTGCCGATTCTCTTTCTGGGTGGATTGGTTGGCCGGCTCTTTCGCGAGTTCGGGATCGTGCTCGCGGGCGCCGTGGCGATCTCCTCCTTCGTGGCGCTCACGCTCACGCCGATGCTTGCGACGCGTCTCTTGAAGCGGCGCGATTCGCACCCGTGGTTCTATGAAAAGACGGAGCCGTTCTTCCAGCGGCTCACGGCGGCTTACCGGCGCTCGCTGGATGGCTTTATGAATCAGCGTTGGAGGGCTTTCGTACTGATGGCCGTCTCCGCCGTGATGATCGTTCTTTTCTTTCGGATCCTGCCCTCCGAGCTTGCCCCGATGGAGGATCGCAGTAACGCAAGAATGTTCGCCTCCGCGCCGGAAGGGGTCACGTTCGAGTATATGGATGCCTATATGCAGCGGCTGATCGCCACGGTGCAGGATGAGGTGCCGGAGAGCGAGGCGATCATTTCGGTGACGTCGCCGGGGTGGGGAGCGTCGGGATCGGTCAATTCCGGGTTCGCCTTCTTGATCCTCGATCCGCCGGAGGAGCGTGATCGATCGCAGCAAGAAGTCGTCAATGCCCTCATGCAGCGGGTCGGCTCGCTGACCGGTGCGCGCGTCTTCGTTTCGCAAGAGCAGACGATTTCCGTCGGCGGTCTCGGCGGCCTGCCGGTGGAGTATGTCCTGCAAGCGCCCAACCTCCAGAAGCTTAAGGACGTCATCCCCGAGTTCATGCAGCTCGCGAATCAGGATCCGGCTTTCGCCTTCGCCGACGTAAACCTCAAGTTCAACAAGCCCGAGCTTCGCGTAGCGATCAACCGCGAGCGGGCCGAAAGCATGGGCGTATCGGTGCTCGACATCGCTCAAACACTGCAGCTCGCGCTCAGCGAGCAGCGGATGGGCTATTTCATACGAAACGGACAGCAGTACGAGGTCATCGGTGAGGTCGATCGCGAGAACCGCAGCGAAACGCTCGACCTGCGGAGTCTCTACGTACGCGCCGCAACCGGCGAGCCCGTGCTGCTCGACAACCTCGTCACCGTCAGTGAAGAGAGCAGCCCCCCGCAGCTTTATCGCTTCAATCGGTACGTCTCCGCGACGGTCTCCGCACAGCTCAATCCCGGCTTTACGGTCTCGGACGGAATCGACGCGATGGACCGGATAGCCGCGCAGGTGCTCGACGACTCCTTCGCGACTTCATTGGCCGGTGCCTCGCGCGATTTCGTGGAGAGCTCCGGAGGGGTCACCTTCGTCTTCCTGCTGGCGCTCCTCCTGGTATATCTCGTCCTCGCAGCCCAGTTCGAGAGCTTCCGCGATCCGTTCACGATCCTTCTCTCGGTGCCCCTGGCGCTGGCCGGCGCGCTGCTGTTCCTCTGGTACTTCGATCAGACGCTCAACATCTTCAGTCAGATCGGCATCGTGATGCTGGTGGGTTTGGTGACGAAGAACGCTATTCTGATCGTTGAATTCGCGAACCAGCGCCGCGCATCCGGCCGCGAGATCTTCGATGCCGCGCGGGACGCCGCCGCACAGCGCTTCCGTCCGATTCTCATGACGACGCTCTCCACCGTGCTCGGCATCCTTCCGATTGCAGCTGCACTTGGCGCCGGCGCCGAGAGTCGCAAGCCGATGGGCATCGCCGTAATCGGCGGGCTGCTCGTCGGAACGGTCTTCACGCTCTACGTCATCCCCGTGATGTATACCTTCCTGACCTCACGAAAGGACCGGATCACGTTCGCGCAGAGCGGCGACGGGTACGGATCCGTCGAGGAGATGGAGACGGTGCAGCCGGCGACGCAAAAAATCTGATGGAGTTGGCTCAAGCTCCCCATGTCTCTTCCGGTCTATTCGATAGGTCCATGACTCCTGCTCGTCAGAACCCACGTTCTGCCTCAGTGAGAGCGCTCCCCATCCTCCTGCTCTCGTTGTGCACCGCCGCCTCCGTGCTGACTCCGGGAGCCGCGGCGCAGCCGGTGTCCACGGACGTCGCCGCCGCACAGCCCGTGCTGACACTCGACGAGGCGATTCGTATGGCGCAGCAGAACAACTACGCCATCCGCATCGCGCAGAACGACGTGCAGATCGCCGAGAACGATTACTCGATCGGCAACGCTGGCTTTCTCCCGTCCCTGGGCTTAAACGCACGCCAGAGCAGGCAGTCCTTCGGCAACGTATCGGGCGACCGGGCAACCTTCGGTACGGCCAATACGGTCGATCTCTCGATGGAGCTCAACACGACGATCTTTGATGGCGGAGGGCGTTTCGCGACGTACCGCAGGTTGGGGTCGCAGCGAGAATTCGTGGAACGTTCGGCAGATCGCACGACCGAGTCGGTACTGGCGGACGTGGTCGTCGCTTATTACGATCTCACGCGGCAGCAGCAGCAGCTTGCGGTCCTTGAGGAAGCGGTGGAAATCTCCGAGGAGCGGCAGCGCATTGCGGAGCTAAGGCGAGATCTCGGATCCGCATCGGAGCTCGAGGTCCGTCGCGCTCGAGTCGACCTGAATGCCGATCGCGCGGGCCTGTTGCGGCAGCGCGTCGCGCTCGCCAATGCAAAGGCGGCCTTCAATCAGATGCTCGCTCGTGAAGGCGGTCTCGACTTCGTCGTCTCCGATTCGATCGAAGTCGACCGCTCGCTCGCTATCGATCAGATTCGCGCCGAGGCGCTCCGTCGCAATAAGGCGCTCGCGGTGGCGGGCCAGGCGCAAGAGACAGCCGAGTTGGCGAAATCCGAAGTGCGCGCGGATCGACTCCCGACCATCGGATTGTCGGCAGGGTACGCCTTCAATGATTTCACCTCCGAGCTAGGACTTCCTGCCGGCAGGCCACCTGGCCTGAACTACGGGATCACGGCCTCCTGGGGGATCTTCGACGGATTCAACCGGCGGCGGCGCCTCCAAAACGCGAACCTTGCCGTGCGCAATAGTCAGCTTGCCGTCGAGGACACGCGGACCGAAGTCGTCACGCGGCTGGAAACGGCCCATCAAAATTATAGCAACAGTCTGGAATTGGTCGATTTGGAGCGCGAGAACGTCGCGCTCGCCGGCTTCAACGTCGAGGTGGCGCTCGAGCAGTTCCGCGTGGGAACGATCACATCCGTCGAGCTCCGAGAGGTGCAGAGCGCCTTCACGAGTGCGGAACTGCGCTATATCACGGCCCAGTTCGAGGCCGCGCGCGCGCAGACCGACCTGTTGCAGCTCAGCGGAACGCTACTCGAGCGGATGGCAGAGTGAGACCCACGTCTAAGACACTTCTGATTCTCACCGGCGGCGCCTATCACGATTTCGAGGCGTTCGATTCGTTCGCTACCGAGCTGTTCGAGGACGCCGGCTACGACGTGCGCCTCACGCGCGATCCATCCGACGTGGCCCGTCCGGATGCGGACGTTGTCTTTATTTATACGTGCTACGTCCAGCCACCCTCCGACCCGAACGCATCGTTCACGTACCTGGAAGGCATCAGCGACGGCGATTCGGCCGCACTCGCTGAGTGGGTATGCGGCGGAGGCGGCCTGCTCGCGCTACACTCCGCGACGACGATCCGCGAATCGAACACCGAGCTGAAGCGGCTCTTCGGCGGGCGCTTCCTCCACCATCCCCCCCGCTACCCGATCACCGTATATCCACTGGCGACCGAGCACCCGATCAGCGACGGCGTGGGCTCCTTCACCGTCTTCGACGAGCTCTACACGCAGGAGTACGGCGACGTCGACGTGCACATGGTAACCGTCGATCGCGGGA
>CAZQAS010000195.1:0-6580 GCA_964591285.1 uncultured Rhodothermales bacterium | reverse complement strand
TCTATGTATCACGTACTTCGCGTTTCTGTATCATAGATTTCGTCTGAGAACGCGATTAAGAAGTGCCCGGAGTCGCCTCGCATCGCCCGCCAACAAGATTTCGCGGATGGAGAATTTTCTCGAAGACACGTCACCCTCGAACCTCCCGGCCGCTACTCGCCCCACGCCAGGATTCCGGGCCGTTCCGGCAGAGGAGGCGGCAGTGAGACGTAATGCGAGGGAATCGGCGCTGATTTGCCTCATGCTGGCGGTCGGGCTCATCATCCCGGCGCATGTGGCCACTCAGCAGGCACGCGCGCAGGCCCAGCCGGGCCTTACGGAGGAGATTCTGGGTCAGGACCAGCCCCAGGACGACGAACTCGTCGAAGCGGTGCCCGATTCGGTGCTGGCGAACCGCATCCGCACGATTCTCGCGAGTATCGAGGACTTCACGCAGGTGCAGGCTTCGGTGATCGAAGGCGTCGTCCGGCTGAGCGGATCCGTGGATCAGCCGGAGGCGAGCCGGAGGGCGGAAGAACTGGTGTCGAGTCTGGACGGCGTCGTCTACGTCGTCAACGACGTGGAGGCGGCGACGGACGTTCAGACGCGCCTCACGCCGGCCGTGAACAAGATCCAGGAATATTGGGACGGGTTCGTAGCACAGCTCCCGGTCCTGGCTGCGGCGCTGATCATCGTGCTGCTCTTCGCCTTCGTTAGCTTTCTGATCAGCAAGTGGAGCCGGCCCGCTGCATGGACGGGCGTGAATCCGCTCGTGTGGAACTTCGTCAACCGCATCGTACGAGGGGTTCTGGTGCTCGTCGGACTGCTGCTGGCCTTCGACGTCCTCGGCATCACGAGTTTGATGGGCGCCGTTCTGGGGACCGCCGGCATCGTGGGGCTCGCGCTGGGATTCGCCTTTCAGGACATCGTCGAGAACTATCTCGCCGGGATGCTGCTGAGCCTCCGCCGGCCCTTCGGCGTTAATGACCTGGTGCGCGTCGGCGACTTCGAAGGGTACATCGTGCGGCTGACCTCACGCGAGGTTGTGATGCTGAGCTACGAGGGCAACCACCTCCGCCTCCCGAACGCCCACGTCTTCAAGAATCCGATCATCAATTACACCATCAATCCGCGACGCCTCTTTTCATTCGACGTGGGCGTAGGCGATGATGTTGATCTACAGGAGGCGATGCGTGTCGGCAATCGAACCCTCCAGGCGATGAGCGGTGTGATGGAGGATCCACAGCCGTTCGCAAGAGTCCAGGAAATCGATACACACGTCGTCGTCGTTCGGTATCACGGATGGGTCGATCAGCGCGAGGCCGACTTCCTTAAGGTGCGCAGTGAAGCCATCCGCCTCGTGAAGTCGGCGCTCAAGGAAGCCGAGATCGATATGCCGGAGCCGACGTACCGCATTCTTACGGCGTCGCTAAAGGAAGTGCAACGAGAGGCGGCTGCTCCGAAGCCGGGCGCTCCGAAACCGGCTGCCGACGACGCAGCATCGATCGACGTGCGGCCCGACCGCAAGCTCGACGACCAGGTGCGCGAAGAACTGGAGCGATCCGACGACGAAAATCTGCTGGAGTAGCGGCCGATTATTAAGGGTGCGCGCGCTCGGCGCGGCGTGCCAAGCTCGTGCAGGAGCGCGGCGCGCAAATAGCATTGCTCAGCCCCGCAGATTATTCTGCCGAAACCACATCCTCCCAGTACCGCCACTTGACGTAGCCGACGCGATCAGGCGCACCGTCCAGCTGCAGCCCGTGCGTGTTCGGAAGGGCCTCCATCAACGTCCGGTCTCGATAGCGCACCTGCAGCACCTGCGAGGCGGAGTAGCGAATCGAATCCGCATCCACGGTCGCGAAGAAGAAGTGCGCGTCGGTCTCGAAGTCGCCGTAGGTCGTACGGCCGGCTTCCCACGTGTAGCGCGGCCGGATATTCTCGCGGACGACCTCCGAGTCGAGATCGAGCTTCGCCCCGAGATAGGACACCGCGCCGTCGCCGTGCGTGATGCGCAGCCCCGCCGCCTCCGGAAACGTTTCGACCGGCAGCAGCTCGATCCCATCGACCAGATCCGCCGGGTTCTCACCGGCATCGTGCGGAATCAGCGCGGTAACGAACACCTCGAAGTCCCCGGCTCGATAGTGGCTGGCCTGCGTCTGATAGATGGCCGTTTCGGGCTGAAAATGCCGGCTCTCCTCGTACGTGCCGTCCTCTTTCGCGTACGTCTCCAGGAAAGAGATCAGCAGCCGCCGGTCGTCCGACACGTCGTAGGAGCCGATCGAATCGAGTGAGGTGTCGTAGTAGCCCTCGCCGCGCTCGTGAATCGTCTGCGTATGCCACAGATTCGTGAACGTGTAGTAGTCCTCGACGAGCACTTCGACCGCGTCGATCACGATGAAGACGTCCAGCGGCCTGACCCAGGCAAGCAGGCGGTCCCACGAATAACCGATCTCGTTATCGGTCATGCGCGTGCGACTGAAGTCCACGTCCTGCAGCGTGAGAAACTCGATCTTCTGCGTCTCGACGGGCCGGTAGGCGCCGGAGGTGCGGATGAAGTCCGGCACCGACTGGTGCCGGTCGCGCTTGTCTTTCCGGGCAACGAGCCGGTTGTGGTAGTAATCCGAGCGATACTGGCCGTACGGGCCGCTCGGCAGGCCGGATCGATACCCGCTGTCGTGCAGGAGGACGGACCCGCCGGACATCAACAGGGCGATGCTGTTCTCGTCCGAATGCCCGTGGTGCATCTTCTCTTCCTCGACGGAGATGGTGTGTCGCAGGTATTCGCGGGTGTTGTAGCCACCGGAGCCCTCGTCGCGGTAGTTAAGCAGGAGATAGGTGCTCTGCGGGTCCCATCCATCGCGGAAAACGACCTTTTTCCCGACGATGTCGTCGAGCACCTCTTGAGTGCCTGCCGAAGGTCGCACGGGCTGGACGCCGTCATCGGCCCACTGATAGGCGAGCATGAGCTGCGAGGCGGCGGTGACGCCCCTCGATTCGGAGGCTTCCAGGGCGTCGAAGAGCTGGTCCGCCACCCACTTCGCTTCGCCGTCCCCATGTGCAGACGCAAGGCGTTCGAAGGAGGCGATGTAGTAGGACGTCCCTGGATCCCAGTCCGCGTCGCCGACGTCGGCGATCGTCGCCGCCGGCGTGAAGAGCTGTTTGTAGAAGTCGGCGTAGTACCGCATGATCGGCGAATCGACCAGCTCCTCCTCGCCGCTGATCTCGGCATAGGAGAACAGCGACGAGAGCCAGATCGGATTATAGTGGGTGGCGTCCTCGACCTCCCACTGCGTGAGGTTGTCGCTCGCGATGATGCGCGCCATCTTCCGCCAATCATCCGCGCGAGGGTGGTCCGGGATGGCCATCACGCCGTAGGCCAGGCCCTCTGCACGAACGATCGCCCGGTTGTGTGCACCCCATTCAGGAAAGTGGAAGATGAAATCGACGCTCTCGGCGATGTTCTGCTCGACGATCTCGCGCTCATCGGCATCCAGGAGGTGGCCGATGCGAGTATAGGCGCGTGTGTAGGGTGTCACGTGGAAGAAATTGACCAGCGCCGGAATGCCGTCGTCGTATTCGGCCCGCGTGTCCGCGTAGTCGGCCGGATAGGCGTCCCGAAGATCTCCATATTCGACCAGGATCTGTGCGGCGCGCTCGGCGGCCGTTTCGTCGCCGTTCACCTCGTACAAAAACGAGAGGATGTCCGCGAGATAGAGCGGCTGACCGGGCGAGTTGTAGCCCCACAGCTCACTCGGGTCGACGTTCTCGCGCCACCGCTCGATGATGCCGGGATAGGCATCCCATCCGGCCTCAGCCGCCTCCTCGACGTAGCGCAGATAGGCCTCGCGCGGCGGCGGAGCGGCGGGATCATCGTCCGAAGAAGCTGCGGTCGCAGCTTGAGCTCCGACCAGTACGGCCGGAAGAAGAAATGCGGCGAGGAGTCCACGGAATCGTCGGCCGGCTCGGCTGGAAACGCTCGAGAATCGGCGGAGTGACAGCATCATGTGATCAGAGAAATGAAATGAAAACGTCAGGTCCTCCAGAGGATGTCGCGATCGATCCGCGGCTCGCGGTCGCGATACACCTCGGTCAGTTCAAGCTTCGTGCGCAGGTGCTCGCCAAAATTCTCGCCGTAGATGTAGGACGTTTCGCCCACGTCGGAGACCAGCATGAATTCCGATCGGGCATTTTCCCACAGATCGAGCAGCTCGTGCGTGTTCTCGACGTCCAAATCGATCATCCGGTCGATGTAGCCGCGCAAATCCTTCTTTTCGTCCGGATCGTCGCTCCGAATATAGCCGTGCACGCCGGCGACCCAGGCGCAGGTGTTGCGCTGCGTGACCGACCAGCAGCGAAGCGCCCGGACGCGCTCGAGCAAATCGTCGAACACGGCGGCGGCGCCGCCGGACGTCGTGTCGACCAGCGAAGTGAGACGTTCGATGACCTCAGCCAGGCGGGGAAGCACGTTTTCGTCGAACTGCTGCGCCTTCGTCCGGCCGCTCTCCTCCGTGATGAGGTGGAACAGGACGTCGCGCCCGAGGTCGTTGATCGACGGATTGTTCGGTGTGCTGACGAGGAACCGCTCGTAGTAGAGCCGCTCCTCCTTCGGGACGGCCTCGATATCCGGGACGAGCGGGCGCACCCAACCGCGCATCCACACGAATCCGAAGTTGCCGTAGAGCGGGAGGATGGGGCAGTACGAAACGGCCTCGTCGATGGCATTCCAGAGATCGACCAACTCATCCGCGGCGTCGGCCCCCGCCCATCGCGCAGCCAGATCGTGGAGGATGTCATCGAGCGGACGGTCCGGCGTCAGCTGAGCCGCCTTGATGACTTCGGGATTCGGCCAGTAGGGCGTCTTCGAGGTGTCGAGCAGACCGCCGATCGCGGCGATCCGTGCGACGCCGGTCTCCTTCATCGCCAGCAGCTTGCGGTGCAGCATCCGCGGGAAGGGGACGCCGAGCAGCGGCTCCATGTTGTAGCCCGCCGCGGGCGAGTAGATGAGGTGCGGCTCGAATCCTTTCCGGCGCCAGGCGTCGAGCTGATCCGCCTCCTCATCGGTCAGATCCGTGTGGTGAATCGATCCCGCGGCGCTATCCTGCTCCGGATAGCGAGGATGCGTATAGGGGAGCTCGTAGCCGCGCACCAGGAACGATGGCACCTCAGCGGTGAGCCCGTCACCGAGGCCGTCCACGATCACGTCGTGCTCGACCTTGAACGGTTCGAGGCGAAGGCTGACTTCGAAATCGGGATTCGTCTCGGCGGCCGCATCGCGCAGCAGGCGCAGCCACCGAACGGCACTCCGGCCGGCCGCCTCGGCAATCTTCTCATGGCTGTTCCACTCCCGAATGAGGTACGGTCCCCCGTTCCGACCCACGTAGAGCGAGGAGGTGTACTCGAAGCCGGCGCCGCTGTCGTTCGTCCAGATCGACAGATACGAGAGGTCCGGCACTTCCCGCATCAGGTTCTGCATCAGCTGCCGGTAGTGATCCCGGGAGAGGGGATGGTCCTGCGCGAGCGTGTAGCGCGGCAGGTGGGAGCGGAACGGATGGTCTACGCGGGCGCCGCGAAGCGTCGGGTGGCGATCAAAGAAATGCGAGGGCAGCGAGCGAGGCGCGAAGCACAGCAGTCCCGGCCGCAGACCGTAACGCCGGGCGAGGGCGGCGAGGCGCTTCAAGCGATTGAGGTTTGCACGCAGATATTCGTGCGGATAGAGCCCGCGTATCAGCGTGCTGTCGACAAATTGGGTAAGATCCGGACAGTAGCTGTAGAACTGGTTGTAGTACTCATTCGGCACGCCCGGCTCGAGGGGGACGTGCGTCGCGAGGCTATTCACCTCGACGTGCGTGAAGCCGCATTCGGCGAGATAACGGGCGTGGGCTTCGGGGTCGAACCCGCGCGCGGTGCGAGCCGACTGCGTGTAGGTGTAATCGAAGAGCGGCCGGTTCCACGAGAAAGAGGGGTGAAGGTCGACGCCTTCTCCGAGTTGCTCCTGCTGCTCAGCCGTCAGGCCGTGCGGCAGGAGGGAGGCGAGTGCATGAAGGAAACTCGGGTGCGAGGCCGCCATCTCGCCGTGTCCGTCCGCGTCGATCCGCAGGGACAGCTGTGGATGCGCACCGTCCTCCTCGCGGGCCCACGGGCCGGTCGTCGTCCGCAGGTTCAGCCCATCGCCGGGCTGCTCGCGCGACTCGGGCGGGGAGAGGCCCAGCCGGCGGCAGAGCGACTCGGCCGCCGTACGCACGGCGTCGTGGTCGGAGGATGGATAAAAGACCGCTTCGACGTGGTCGAGATTCATAGAGGAGGGATGATTCGCGGCAAGTACCTGAGACCGCGAAGTTATGGAATTCCTATGTTTTATAATAGATACGCAGTTTCATATATGAAACACGCACGCGCATTCGGCGGGATATCCTCGAGCAACCTCAATTGTGCGGCCGCGACATAGCCCGGGAAGTCGTCGGATCGAAGCACGGAATTCGGTCCAGCCACAGAAAAGAATGTCGATTCACCTTGACAACTTCATAGATGCTTCGTAATTCAAGATCAGATTTGAAATAGTGTTTTATATATGAAACGGCTGCGTGAGCTCGCGCTACATCAT
>CAZQAS010000194.1:0-6627 GCA_964591285.1 uncultured Rhodothermales bacterium | reverse complement strand
GAGGTTGGCGCACCCGCCCCCGCACGAATTCGGTTCATCTTGAAACCTGTCAAACCGATCATGTCCGATTCATGGATGTCGGTCTGATCGAAATTAGGCTCTCCAGCCGTCGGGATTCCATCACGTTCGCCGGTATCGGGATCGTTATCGTCGTCTTCGAAAATGCCGTCCCGCCCCGTGTCGTGGAATTCGGCGAGCCAATCGAAGTCCTCGTCGCCGGTCCACCACTCGCCAGCGACGAACGCCGGGCGTTCCTCCAACGGGCCGTAGTTCTCTTCGAAGAGCGCAATATCGTAGTTGCTTTCGAAGTAGGCGCGGATATCTGCCTGGCCTTCGATGAGCTCACCCGGGCCACTGTCGCGCATCTCGTCGACCATTCCATCTTCATCGTCGTCAATCGCGTTGGATGAATTTCCGGGCGTTTCGAGGTACGCGTAACCGAGATATCCCGTCTCTTCGCAATTGGACTCGTGCCCTACACCGTGGCCGTTCCGGTCCCACGTGTAGACCAGATTCAGTCCGAAGTCGCGATTGTAGAATGCGTTGTCGTCATCACTTTCTGCGACGCCGTCGCATGAGCGTGAGGAGCCCCCTACGCCCGAATCCATGTATAGCCCGAATATGATGTCGTCGTAGGTCGTCGTGCCTTCGTTGACGATATCGTAGTGCCAGAAAATGACGTTCTGTGCCTGTGGATTCGCCCACTGGAAGCCGCGCACCTCAACACGCAGGCCGAGGCCGCGGCGCGTGCGGTCCCGCGAGTCGGGGTAGAAATTCCAGGCGTCATAGTACTGGTCGTCCATCACGAAGTAGGATTCCTGGTCGGCGTTGGGCCGCTTACCGAAGTAGCCGTTCCAGGAGCCGCACCATCCCGGATCGTCGGGATCGTCTACTTTGTCGATCCAGCAGTCAGTCGGGTCCGAGGACGGATCGAGGGTTCCGGTGCTGTTCGTCGCACCCGGCCAGGTACGCGGATCATTGCTTAGGGCGATCGACCGGCCGGCGTTAATTTCGGGGTTCGCCTCGTTGTAGCCGGGTCGAGGCTCGAAGCGCATGATTCGGCTCGTATGCGGGCTCGTCGCCTGGCGCTCTCGATACCCGGTCAGCATGATGTAAGCCTCTTCGCCGTCCTCCTGGATCACGCGCGCCAGCACGAACGGCGTCACACCGTCCGAGTAGTTGATGCCGCTTCCTCTCGGCACCTCCACCGAATGGAAGACGCTGAGATCCGGATCCACCATGAAGTCTCCGACCATGCCGAAGTTCGAGAACTGGGTACGGATCCGATTTGCGTCATGGATGCCGGTTCGTTCCATATTGATGTTCCCGCGCTCGTCAGGGGGGACGACCGGCTGTAGCTCCTGGGCTTCTGCTCTCTCGTTCACCATCCCCGCGGTGAACAGCACGATCACCGTCAGCGCCCAGTGCAGAATACGGACTCTCATCATTCGTCTTCGTACCGTCATCGCTGAACTACACCCCTAAGAGACACTCCAATTTCGATTCGACGAGGCAGACTTAGACGGTCCGGATTCGGATTTCGCTGCTGGGTGGCATTCAGCGTATAGAACGGACTGCCGGTATCTGCATACACGAATCCATTGGTGAAATGCTGGTCAAATAGATTGAATACGCGCACAAACCCGGTCCAATCCATGCCGCGGACAGAGAAAAACTTTTCGAGCCGGAGGTCCACAGTCGAATATGCCGGCTTCCGACCCGAGTTATCCTCCAGGTCTGCGCCAAACCCCGTGCTTATCGACGGGGTATACGGCTGACCGCTCGCGAGGCGCATGATCGCCGTAATCGCAAAATTTTCAGGGACGTACCAGATTAGCGTGCCGTTCAGCGTATGGCGCTGGTCCCAATTGAAGGGCACCTGCCGCGGACGAGGGTCTTCGCCCGCTTCCGCCCGTGTAGCGGTCTCTCTCGGGTCGCTGGCATTCCCGACCGCCGTCTGAAGCGTATAGTCGAGACTCGTCGAGATGGGTCCGGGCCCGCGCTGGTCCAGTGCCAGCGTAAATCCCCGAACGCCGCCGAAATCGACATTCGTCAATCGTGCGTATTCTGCCGCCGTGTATGTCTGGACGAATTCGACTCCGAGGAGGTCACGTATGTCCTTGTAGAAGAGGCTCAAATCGAGCCCTAAAAAGCTCGTGATCTCCGACTTGAACCCGAATTCATATTGCGCCGTAAATTCCGGCTTTAAGTCCGGATTCCCCATGACACCATAGTCGATTCCACCAGCCTGCAGATCTTCAAGAACCGCGTAGTTCGAATTCCTGAACATGTCACCTAGACCCGGCATCTGGTAGAAGTGACCGTACGAAAAGTATAGGGATGCACGATCGAGAATGGGGAAGGAGATGCCGACCCTCGGAGCCAAGCGCATTTTGACGGTCGTCTCCTTGGGCGGCGATGGAGGCGCCTCGTCGATGGCGTCGGCCGGATTGGCCAAATCGCTCGGAAGGGTGGAGTTGGCGTCAAAATATTCGAGTCGCAAACCGGCCCGAACTCGCAGATCTCGCCACTCGACCCGATCCTGAATGAAGGCAGCGCCCTGAACCGGCTCGTACGAAAGGACCTGCGCATCCAGGGTATCGCGGAGGACGCCCAGCACCTGTTCCCCGTCGGCGACGACCTGTTCAATTTTCCCCGGCGCCCCGAATTCAAGCGTCGAAACCTGGAACTCTGCCCCCGCCTTTAGCAGATGCGTCTTCGTGGCCTGGCTCGTTACGGACGCTTTTCCAACCCACGAATTCGTTCGTTGGACGAATCGTCCCAGCGCGACGCCCTGCACGACGGCGCCCTCTTCGAAGTTGGCATCGCCCTCGGGAGCACCCGGGGGTTTGTAGGGCGAGTCCTCCGGAAGAGCAAAACGCGTTCCGGCATCGGGAGGCGGCGTACCGAACTCGTCGAACTTCATGTCCTTATAGTCGAAGTAGTTCTGCCGCAGATTGACTTCGTAGTAAAGCAGATCGGAAAGGGTGTGCGTCCAGTCTAAACCGTGCACGATGGAGAAACGGCGGATGTCGGTCGTGCCGTCAGGATTTAACCGGAATCCGTGGCTGTAATTCTTGCGATCGATCACGTTCGAGATGGCCTGGTAGCCGAACTGAATGTTTGGCAGCGAGCGGTTCGTCAATTTGGCAAGCCAGGACCATTCCTTCGAGTAGTCCATCGGCACGACGGCGTTGTCCCCGGTCGGATAGAAAAGCCCCTGCTCGAAGTTATTCGTGTCGGTTGGAGCGAACATCCGCCGGCCCATGAGATGGCCAAGGTCGATGTGCCGCTGTCCGTTCACGAGAAACGTCGTGTTTGGAATAAGAGGAATCGGACCGCTGAGACTGGCCTGGAAGTTTTGAAGCGTCGTGGGGTCGACCTCATCGATGTACGGGTAGAGCGCAACGTCTTGGACGTCCTGGAATCGCGTGCGGACGCGAATCGAATCGTTGCCGGGACTTACGTGATCACCCATGAACACCTCAGCGGAGAACTCATACCGATCGTCGTCGCCGCTTCGCAGTACGGCGTTCACGACGCCGCTCATCGCTTGCCCGTACTCTGCATCAAACGTTCCTGAGATAACCTGGACTTCCTGAAGCACCGAGCGATCAAGTTCGAGGGTCGACGTATTATCGTAGGGATTATTGACCGACACGCCGTCCACTTGGTATTGCACCTCGCCGGCTCGTCCACCGCGAAAGTGTCCGTCCACGACACCCGCCTGCAGGTTGACGATATCGTCTAGCTGCTGTACGGGCAGCACGGCGATGTCTTCTCGAGAGAGGGTTGACATCGAGCTCGTCAGAGATACGTCAACGATAGGCCGCTCGGCCGTGACGACGACTTCCTCGCCTTCTATGACGGCTTCGGCCAGCTCGGCGTTCAGGGAGGTCGTCTGGTTGGAGGAGATCCGGATATCCTCGATGATCGTTGTCTGGTAGCCGATGATGCTGAAGCGCACGCTGTGCGTACCGGGCGGAATTCTCAGGATGGAATAGTCCCCGTTGGCGTCCGCAGCTGCACCCAGCGATGTGCCCACGATGAGGGCAGTCGCTCCGGGCAGCGGCTCACCCGCTTCGTCCGTAATTCGTCCCGAAAGCTTTCCCGACTGGGCGACGGCCGTAGCGGTGCAGGCCGTTCCAAGCGCCATCAGAACGAGAAAGACAAAGGCCGTTCGTGATCGTTCGTCTCCGCACATACTCTATGTCACTCTGATGAAGGGGTGGCTCGGGCACGTATTGAAGGCGCCCGGGCCAACCGATAAACCGATAGGCATCGTATGCCCGATAGTGCTGCAAATAATCATGCTTCCTCGATGCCGGTGACGTTTCGAAGCCGTTCTGTGTATTCCCATTGTTCTAGATTGAGTGCTACGACACAGTCCGTTGCGGCCGAAGACGGTTATGGTGTCGGCGGAATGAAGGGCTGTGCCCACGCCACCTCGAGGTCACCCTCCTTAAAGGGATTCGGGTGCAGCTTATCGGAAACGATCTTCGCCCGAACGTAGAGCTCATCACCTTGCATCTCGTACGATGCCGTCGTGCCCTCCACTTCGCTCAGCACTTCGCCGATTCCGTCGCTGTACGACGCGATCACAGAGCCGTCGGGAGACAAGACGGAGCGGTTGCTGTTTTCGGTGTAACCGATCCGTGTGCCGATAAACTGCGTCGTGTACGAAACGCCGGGCTCTCCGTCGATTCGAATCGCTATCTCACCTTCCTCCATGCTCACGTCCTCGAGCGTCACGCCGGTCGATGCGTAGAATTGACCGGATTCCAGTGCAGCGATGATCGCCGGTACCGTGAGCTCCGGGGCCCTAACCACCACCCAGCCTCGACCCGGGTTGACGTCACCGACGCCGAAATCGTGATAGTGGTGCGCATCATCTACGGCGAGGGCGTACATGATTTCGCGTCCCGCCTCCAGGCGGCGCGTCAGGACGATGTCCCAGAGTTCATCCGTGCCGGGCCGGCCATCGTCACCGTAATTGTTGACGATGGGATGCCCGTTAAAGACTTCGAAAAACTTTGCTCCCTCTACTTGGACGAGCTCGTTGGCCGAGATCGCGTTGCCCCAGTTCGGATGGGCCACGTGCGGGAACATCGGTCGGCCTGTCCGTTCCCGCTGTTCGTTTACCGCATCCACATTTTGTTGCAGAACCTGCATAGCGGTGAATCCACGTTGCGGCGCAATCAGCTCCGCAATGTTCGTCGCGCCCACGTGAATGGCGCTACCCGAATACTGATCACTGATCTCTTCCGACGGAATCAACAGAAAGCTGTCGGGCTCCTCGAACCTGCCACGGAATTCTTCGAGCGTCTTAAGCCGGACCTCCCGCTCACCGATCTCATTGAAGCGGTGCGTCACCCACTCGGGCCCGAACAGATTCGAGTAGCGCGTGAAGAGGTGGTTGTCTCGAATGACGACCCACTTCTCTCCCTCCAACAGAATGTTGTGATCCGAGATGGCCAGGAAATCGTAGCCGTTCCTCTTGTACCAGTCGACGATCATTTCGGGGAAGTCATCCCCGTCGCTCCAGTACGAATGAGTGTGAAGGTTGCCCTTGAACCACGGAATCTCCGGTTCATCAGGCTCGTCGTCCGCGGAGAAGATATCACAGCTAACAGCCGTGGCCGCGACCACGATAAGCAGAGGAAGGATGCCTATGTAATAGATGCGCTTTCTCATCATACGATATCCCGGTGCTCGTGAGGGCCTACTGCCGATGCGGCGCTCAGAAGTGTCGCAGAGCGCTGTACTTATCCGCAAACGTCGGCGGGTGGGGCCGCACCGCAGTGGTGCGGCCCCGTCACGCCGAAACAGGCTTTATGCGCTCAACGTCAAGCCCGCGAAGCTCACTTGACGAGCATCATCTGTCTGACCGAGCTGCGAATAATGCTTCCTGTCAAGTCTCTCAGCTCTACCCTGTAGAAGTAGACACCGGAGGCAAGATGGGATGCATTAAATTCGAGTTCGTGTTGGCCTACCGCCTGCGTACCTGGCTTGATCAGGTCTACGCTGCGACCGAGACCGTCATAGATGCGAATCGAAACGTCTCCTGACTGCGAAAGTGCGTATCGCAGCGTCGTTGACGGATTGAACGGGTTCGGATAGTTCCCCTCCAGGCGGATCGTCTCCGGGATTTCCGTTCCGGCTTCCGAAGAAGTGCCGATCATCGAATTCGGATCGAGATAGCCGTAGATGCTGGGCGCTTGATTCCGTTCACCCACTATCCACGTACGCGTGGCATAGCTATCTTCGATCGGATCGAGATAGTCGCCGTCAAAGAAGTTGAGCGAGAACCAGAACCGACCATCATCGGCCGTATATCCGAGCGCCGCCAGATCGATTTCCACTTCTATCTGGTACCCCGTATCGATATCGCCCGGATCAGCGGCCGTGGATGCATCTTTCAGTTGAACGGCGGCGGTTATCGCTCCGTTATCCGCGAATTCGATCGCGTCGTTGCTGAATTCAACAGCACCCGTGGAGTCGATGCTGAAATCGAACTGACGTGCGAAAAGCGTTTGATCCGTCTCGAGACTGTCTCGCTGGCGAAGCGTGATTCGGAATCCGTCTCGTCCGTCGTCTCCCTGCACTCCGCTGATCGCTTGATCGTCC
>CAZQAS010000193.1:0-6633 GCA_964591285.1 uncultured Rhodothermales bacterium | reverse complement strand
AGTATGCGTCCTGCTGACGCGACCGCTCGTCCACACTCGGGCGTCGCTCATCCGGACGGCGATAGCTGTCGGTCCGCACCAGCTCGACGTGCTGCTCGCCGGGTCCGTGACACGCCTCGCAGCTGACGTCGACTTCGGAGTAGGACGTCGAATACGTCTCGGTGGCCAGGTCGAAGCTGCGCCGCAGGTTCGTCGAATGGCAGTCCGCGCACATGTGGTTCCACGTCATGCCGCTGCCGGTCCAGTGCAGCACGTCGCCCGGCTCGAAGCAGTCGTTCGGATAAAGGGAGAACCAGCGTTCATCGACGGCATCCCAGGCAATCGACAGGGCCTGGAGTCGTCCGCCGGAGGTCGGCAAGAGATACTGCTGAAGCGGATGATGCCCGAAGGTGTACCGGACCGGGTACGTCGTCGTCTCGCCGTCGCGGCCTTGCGTTCGCACGAAGAAGCCACCGCCCTCGGTAAAGAACTGCGTTTCGACGCCGCATTCTGCGAAGGAGGCCTGATCGAAGTCGCCCAGTACCGTCTCCGGCGTCGGACGAGTCATCGCGAGGTCGTGGTCGGATCCGACCCATCCCTCGCTTTCGGAGGCGTGGCAGTCGGCACAAACGCTGCGACCGACGAACGCGAGGGTGTCGATCGCCGGACCATCAACGTCCGGCGAGCTCCGGCAGCCGAACGTCAGCGTCAGAGAAAGGAGGACTGCGGAATGGAAAAAGAGGCGAACCAAGCGCACAGGGAGAACAGCACGTAGCATGATCGAGCTATCAATCTACGATGCTGTAGATCCGTCGCAAGTTCTCCCTGTCGTCCGGCTCGACGGAACAGGAGCGCTGCGGCGGGCGCCTGCGCTACGCGCCGTTCTCTTCGGCATCTTTCCAGACGAGCAGGTCCTTCAGGGAGGGTCCTCCGGGAGACGCGAGGGCCTTCCTGAGTGCCCGCGCAAAGGGTTCTTGCCCGCGACCGTCTAGTTCCATCTTTCTGAGATAGTAGGTAAAGAGCTGTCGGTCCGAGCGTTCCGCCGGTTCGATGAGCGACACCGCTCGTCGCAAAGCATTGGTATACGAGTCGTCCGTGCCGTCCTCATGCTCGAGCCGCTTGATTTCCGCCCCCAGCAGTCGGATGACCGCATCCAGATCTCGCTCCGAGAATGCCCGCAACACTCGGCGGAGTGCTTTCGCATACGGGGAATCGCCACGACCTGTGCGCTCCAGGCGTCTCAGCTCCAGCTTGAGCTGATACGTCGCCGATCGATGACGTTGATTCTCTGCCCGGTCCCATGCTCCTGTCGTTCGATTCGTCATCGCTCTGTCAGAAGCCGGTATCGGCTGATCTCCTGTTCTTCTGTATGTCTGTTGCCGGCCGCTCAAACCAAAAAATCGGCGCGAGGCCGATTCCATGCTCCACGTCCGCGCTATGTTATGCGTGTTGTACCGCTGAGTGCGGAGAAGTGTCGGCCCGACTGTTACCGGATCGCTACGATAGGCGGTTTAGCGTTACGAATCGGTTGGACGACCGGGTGTCCCAGGACTCATCACTGGGCCCGCTCGGCCACCCATCCCTTGACTCTCTCGACGGGGTACGCTATCTGTTCATAGTACGCCTTCTCCGCTCTTCGACCGGGCCCGCCATGAAGCTCCGACCGCTCCTCCTGATTGCCGTTCTTCTGACCGCCGCCGGCATGCTCGCGTCTGCCGACGCACAGCCGCGCAACGTGGTCTTCATCCTCAGCGACGATCACCGCTATGACGCGATGGGCTTTCACGACAATGCGCCCGACTTTCTCGAAACGCCGGGGATGGACCGGATGGCCGAGGAGGGAATACACATCCGCAATGCATTCGTGACCACATCCCTCTGCTCGCCGAGCCGGGCCTCTATCCTGACCGGCCGCTACGCGCACAATCACGGAGTCGTCGACAATCAGCGGATGGTGCCCGAAGGCACCGTTTTCTTCCCGCAGCTTCTTCAGGATGCCGGCTACGAAACGGCCTATGTCGGGAAGTGGCATATGGGCCGTGCCTCCGACGATCCGCGCCCCGGCTTCGATTACTGGGTGAGTTTCCCGGGACAGGGCGTCTACGTCGATCCGGTGCTCAACGTCAATGGGGAGCGAAGCCGGCACGAGGGCCACACGTCGGACATCCTCACCGATTATGCCGTCGAATATCTCGAACAGCGAGACCGGGATCGGCCGTTCTTCCTCTATCTATCACACAAGGCCGTCCACGCGATGTTCGAGCCGGCCGAGCGGCACGCGGGGCGGTACGACGACGTGCAGCCGCCCTATCCTGCGACGATGGCCAACACCGAGCAGAACTACAAGACTAAGCCGGACTGGGTGCGTGAGCAGCGCTACAGCTGGCACGGCGTCGATCACATGTATCACGGGCAGCTCGACTTCGACACTTTCTATCGTCGCTACGCGGAGACGTTGCTGGGGCTCGATGAGAGCGTGGGACGCGTGCTCGAATACCTTGAGGAGAACGGGCTTGCCGAAAACACGCTCGTCGTTTACATGGGCGACAACGGCTTCTCCTTCGGCGAGCACGGACTCATCGACAAGCGCCAGGCCTACGAATCATCCATCCGCGTGCCGATGCTCGCCTGGTCGCCCGGATTCATCGGCGCGGGCACAACGATGGACGAGATGGTGCTCAACGTCGATGTCGCCCCAACGCTGCTGAGCCTCGCGAATGCCGAGGTGCCGGCGACGATGGACGGCCGATCCTTTCTGCCGCTCCTCTCCGGTGAAAACGTGCCGGACTGGCGCAATGAGTTCGTCTACGAGTACTACTGGGAGCACCCGTTCCCGCACACGCCGACCGTGTACGCGCTCCGTGGCGATCGCTACAAATACATGTTCTATCACGGCGTCTGGGATGTGAACGAGCTGTACGATCTGGAACTCGATCCTCACGAACGCCAGAATCTCATCAACAGCCCGGATCATCAGGATCGCATCGAGCGGATGCGCAACAGGCTCTTCGAGCTGCTGGCCGCCGATGACGCCGTCGACGTCGAATTCCGGCCGCCCGGCGGGTGGCAGGCCGACGAGCGGCTGCTTCACGAGTGACGTGTTATGGATTTTCGCGCGAACTGGTTAGATTGCCGTAATCTCGTCCACTTCTCCATACCATCCACCCGAATCCAGCGAGCCATGAAAAGACTCACTCCATTGGTCGGTACGCTCTGCCTCCTCCTGATCGCCTGCGAAGCGCCGCAGACCGAGACGGGGGCCACCGTTGACCAGCAGCAGGTGCGGCAAAGCATCGAAAGCCAGACTGCACGCTTCGAGCGCTACGTCGAGAACCAACAGTTTGACAGCCTCGCCTCGATCTACACGGCCGGCGGGCAATTGATGGCACCGAACGCGCCGACCGCCAGCGGCGAAAACCTCATTTCAGCGTTCGAGGGCATGGCTGATATGGGCATCGCATCCATTGACCTGCAGACGAGCGAAGTGGAAGCCGCCGAAGACTTCGCATACGAAGTCGGCAACTACTCGCTGATGGGCGAGGACGGCTCCGAAGTCGACAGCGGCAAGTACATTGTGATCTGGAAGATGGAGGACGGGGAGTGGAAACTCCACCGCGACATCTTCAACTCAGACACGCCGCCGCCGGGACAGGAGGAGAACGAATAGACGCGGAGCACGCCGCCAAAGCGCGAAGAAAAAAGAACGGCCCGGACGAGGGTGGTCCGGGCCTTCCTTTAATGTTGTCCTTCTCACCCTAGGGATACCCTAGAATGTGACGCCCGAGAAGGAGATGTCCGTCGGAGCGAGCATCTCGACCGTTTCGATCATGCTGGCCAGCTCCGGGAACTGAACGAGGTGCTCGAGTCCGAAGACGTCCAGCACCATATAGGCGACGCCGAACATCACGAAAAGGCACGTCATGGAGAGCAGAAGCTGCGAGACGCTGTTCCATACACGTCTCGGAGCCGACAGCGGCTTGCTACGCATCCGCCCGGCACTGCGCGCAATACTGTACGAGATCTGCTGATCAAAATAGCTGTCTCTGTAGTAGTACATGGAGAGCTCTTCAGAATTTAGTGAGGACAACGGAGATCTCTTCATCATGAAGCCAGGATCAACGAGGTCATTAAATGCACCGACGGGTGGGTCAGTCATTCTACCTACCGGGACTGAGCAACTAAAAGGCCAATTCCATTTACAGGCCCCATCCCTCGAGTGACCCATGCCTTCCCCCACCGTGTAGATGCGTAATTCTGCCCCGGAAGCGGTTACGTTTCTACCTCCAGCACCCTGACGCGCGCGACCGCACGCTTCATGTCGATACAGTTCCTTGAGCAGGACATTAGGTATTTGAACGGAGTCGGATCGCGCCGGGCGGACGTGCTGGCGCAGTCGGGCGTGGCGTGTGTGCGGGACCTGCTCGAATACTATCCACGACGATATCTGGATCGGACCTCGGTTACGCCGATTCGACAGCTTCGGGAGAATGCGTCGCCGGTTACCGTCGTCGGGACCATTCGGGTCACCGGCGTCGTCGGCGGACGGAGGGGAGAGCGGTTCGAGGTCGTCGTCGAGGACGATTCCGGCGCGCCGATGAAGTGCGTCTGGTTTCGGGGCGTTCGCTGGATCAGCAAGATTTTCGAATCCGGAGAACGCGTCGCCTTTCACGGCAAGCCGCAGCGCTATGGAGGCACGTTCTCGATGTCACATCCGGATTTCGATAAGCTGGATGAGGAGGGGCCCGCGCTGGAGACCGGCCGCATCATCGCGCTCTATCCCGGGAGCGCTGCACTCACGCGGGTGGGCTTGAACAGCCGCACGTTCCGGCGGATCGTCTACGATCTCTTGAAGGAGCAAGGCACGGACATCCCCGAGGTGCTGCCGGACGCTGTGCGCAAGCGATTCAATCTTGCGGCGGGCCCTCGGGCGCTGCGCGCCGTTCACTTCCCGAAGAACCGGCAAGAGCTCGACCAAGCTCGCCGCCGCCTGAAGTTTCAGGAGCTCTTCTTCATCCAGCTTATGCTCGCAATCTTGAATAGGCACCGCACCGATCAGCCCGGTGCCGCCTTCGAGAAGCCGGGCGAGCGGTTCCGCAGGTTCGTAACCGAGGCGCTGCCGTTTGCGCTGACGGACGCACAGAAGGCCGCCCTCGCCGACATCGTCCGCGACACGCGGAGCGGCAAGCAGATGAACCGTCTCGTGCAGGGGGACGTGGGGAGCGGAAAGACGGTCGTCGCCGTCGCCGCCATGCTGCATGCGCTCGACAGCGGCTACCAGAGTGCCTTCATGGCGCCGACGGAGATCCTCGCCGAGCAGCACTATGCGAACCTCCGAGAGTACCTCGATCCGCTCGGGGTGCACGCACGTCTCCTCGTCGGTGGAATGTCGAAGGGCGATCGGGAGGCCGTACTCGAGGACCTGGCCTCCGGCGAGGCCTCTGTCGCCGTAGGCACCCACGCGCTCATCCAGGAGGGCGTCGCGTTCCGGCAGCTCGGGCTCGCCGTTGTGGACGAGCAGCACCGTTTCGGTGTCGCGCAGCGCGCCCGCATATTCGAGATGGGCGAGCATCCGCACATGCTCTTAATGACCGCCACGCCTATCCCGCGGTCCCTCGCCATGACGCTCTACGGCGATCTCGACGTTTCGCTTATGAAGGAACTGCCGGCCGGACGCAAACCGATCCGTACGGCGGTTCGGTACGAGAAGAATCGGGAGGATGTCTATCGATTCGTCCGCGGCGAGCTGGACAAAGGACGCCAGTGCTACGTCGTCTATCCGCTAGTGGAGGAGAGCGAGAAGGTCGATCTGAAGGATGCCGAGTCCGGCTTTGAGCAGCTGCGTGAGCAGTTCGCGCCGCACGGCGTCGATCTGGTGCACGGCCGGATGTCCGGCGCCGAGAAGGACGCCGCGATGCGCCGCTTCAAGAAGGGAGAAACGATGGTGCTCGTCACCACGACCGTGGTGGAGGTCGGCGTCGACGTACCCAATGCGACCATCATGATGATCGAGCATGCCGAACGCTTCGGCCTCAGCCAGCTCCATCAGCTGCGTGGGCGCGTTGGTCGAGGAAGCGAGCAGAGCTACTGCATCCTGATGGCGGACTACAAGCGCACGGCGGAGGCGAAGGCCCGGCTGGATGCGATGGCGAGCACGAACGACGGCTTCGAAATCAGCGAAGTCGATCTCAAAATCCGAGGGGCCGGCGACTTCTTCGGTACGAAGCAGAGCGGATTGCCGGATCTAAAGATCGCCGACATCACGACGGACGGCGACATCCTCGCAGAAGCGCGCGAGGCGGCGTTCGGTTTGATCGACCGCGACTCGAACCTGAGCGCGCCCGAGCACCGGAATCTGCGCGCATACTTCGAGCGGTTTTATGCGGAGGAGAGTCTCGGATATGCGCGGATCGGGTGAACCCCGTCGGACGAGCATCCTGTCGCAGATTCACGCTGCTGGGCGGCTTTCGTGCCGAACTGCGACGGGTCGAGGTTCGGCCGGATTAGTTGTCCGTCGCCGACTTCACATCAGTTCTGCTGAAATCCTCGCCCTCAAGCTCCCGTTCGCCGGCGCGACGACCGCCGACGACACCGCTCCTCTGACAAGGTTCGCCCGGTTCCGATTCTCACATGGTGGCCAACTGCGTATTGCTGAAA
>CAZQAS010000192.1:1256-6733 GCA_964591285.1 uncultured Rhodothermales bacterium | reverse complement strand
ACTACACGAGCGACGACATCAACACGGCGGAATTCGAGGCCGTCAATCTCGAGGCCGCACGGCGCAGCATGACCTTGCTGAAAAATGACGGCGTGCTGCCGCTCGCCGAGGGGGCGCGCGTCCTGGTTACGGGTCCGGTGGCGAACTCGATGACGGCACTGAACGGTGGATGGACCTACACCTGGCAGGGCCGGGATGCCAGTCGCTATCCGGAAGGCAAACCGACGCTCCTTCAAGCCTTGCGCGAGCGACTCGGGGATGATGCCGTCATCTACGTCGAGGGACCGTCCTTCGAGATCGACGAAGATGGCACAGGCACCGCCGGGGCTACCGACGTCTCCACAGCGGAGGCTACCGACATCGCCACCGCCGAGGCGGCCATTAATCCGGTCGTATCCGCAGCCGGCGACGCGGACGTCGCCATCGTAGCCATCGGTGAGGATGCCTACGCCGAGACGCCCGGCAACATCGACGATCTCACGCTGCCCGCCGCACAGCGGAGGCTTGTGACGTCGATCGCCGAGGCGGGCACGCCGGCGGTGGTCGTATTGATCGAAGGACGTCCTCGGATTCTGGAGGATGCAGCCGACGCCGCCGACGCGGTGCTCATGGCGTACTGGCCCGGTATGCAGGGCGGCATCGCAATCACCGACGTACTTACGGGCACCGTGAATCCGAGCGGCCGCCTTCCGTTCACCTATCCGCGCGCGCCGAACGCGCTCGTGCCGTACGATCATCCCGTCAGCTCCTCCTTCGGCATCTGGTTGAGCGAGCGGAACGCCTTCGATCCACAATGGGCATTCGGCACGGGGCTGAGCTATTCGAGCTTCGTCTACAACTATCTCAGCATCGCGGACGCAAATCTCGATGCCGACGACGATCTCGAAATTACCGTAAGCCTCACAAACGCGGGCGAGCGTGCCGGACGAGAGATCGTGCTGGTTTATGTGGCCGATGAGTATGCCAGTGTGGCACCCTCCGTGCGTCGGCTGCGGGCTTTCCGTCCGATCGAGCTCGAATCCGGAGCGACTCAAGAGGTCACGTTCAGCATCCCAATCTCGGAGCTCGCGTTTGTGGGCCCGGATAATGAATGGATCGTCGAGCCCGGCATGTTTCGCGTCGAAGTGGGCGCCCTCAGCGAAACCTTCGAGGTCACGGCGGCACCGTAATCGACGCCTTCGGCACCGCCGCCACGCCCCGCCCATAACCACCCAATAACACCTCCACGCCAAAGAGCCTTTCCGTGGTCACGGAAAAGCCGCCGCTCCCGACCAGCACCGAGCACCCCGCATCTCCGCGCCCCCGTCGACCGACCTCCGACCTCTGACTTCTGACTTCTGACTTCTGACCTCTGACCTCTGACCTCCGACCTCCGACCTGCCACCTCCCTCCTCCCTCCCTCCCACGTAGGAAAAAGCCCCACATCCCCCGCGCCACCTCCCCTACAGGCCTCATCGAGTCTCACCTACACACTCTGCGGGGTCCATCCGGTGTCGTGCGAGCCGAAATCTGCCGATAATACGGCCACATCATAGAGACTCACAGAAAAGCCTTCGTCAACGCACATAGGTTTCGGTTTCAGCGATCACATCTGATGCCAACCATAGACCAGACAACGCCATGAAAAAGTCCTTTAACATACTCGCTCTCGTCCTCGCCACCGGACTCCTGCTCGTCGGAAAAGCCGATGCCCAGCTGCTGCAGGATCTTCAGTACTTCCGCGCGCCCGGCCAGGACGGCCTGAACGTCTTTGAGGTGCCGAAAGAAAGCACGACGGACGTCGACGGCATGTACCTCCGGCCCGGTGGCGACTTCGCCATTCAGTTCCAGGGACTGGAGCAATCGAACGACCTCGATAATCTCGTCGAGCTGGCCCCGAATCTGACGCTACCGTCGGCCAACCTGAACCTCGACGTTCAGTTCACCGAAGGCGTGCGGATGCACTTGCGCACCTATCTGTCCTCGAAGCATCACAACGAGGCATGGGTGAAAGGTGGATATTTCCAGATCGATGATCTCGACTTCGTCAGCGAGGGATTTCTTTCCGGCGTGATGGAGCACACCCGCTTCCGCTTCGGTATGGATGAGATCAACTTCGGGGACACCCACTTCCGGCGCTCCGACAATGCGGCGGCCATCTACAATCCGTTCGTGGAGAACTACATCATGGACGCGTTCACCACGGAGCCCTTCGCGGAAGTCACCGTATTGAAGTCAGGATTCCTGGGCGTTGCGGGCATTTCGAATGGTCGCTTGAACCAGACGCCGACCTCCGGCGACGATGGCGTCGCGCTCTTCGGCAAGCTCGGCTACGACAGCCAGGTGAACGACGATTTGCGCCTGCGCCTCACGGGATCGGCCTATCACAGCACGGGTGAAGGCACGCGCGACTATCTGTACAACGGCGATCGCGCAGGATCTCGGTACCACAAAATCCTCGAAACGGAGGAAGCTGCCAACCACTTCCAGCCTCGGTTCAATCCCGGATTCCCGAACCTGACGTCCTTCCAGGTGAACCCGTTCGTCAAGTACGGCGGCCTGGAGTTCTTCGGCGTAGCCGAGCTGGCGCAGTGCGGTGAGACAGACGCCAACTACACGCAGCTGGGCGGCGAGCTCCTCTACCGCTTCGGCAACTGGGAGCAGTTCTACGTCGGCAGCCGCTACAACACGGTGACTGGCGAAACGGCCGATGGACTCTCACAGGAGATCAATCGCCTCAACGTCGGCGGCGGCTGGTTCCTGACGCCGAACGTGCTCTCGAAGCTGGAGTACGTAACGTCAAACTACGACGGTGCCGGTTTCACCGGACATTTCGCCGGGGCGGAGTTCAGCGGCGTGATGCTCGAAGCCGTCATTAGCTTCTAACAGCTGGGTCAGGTCGCTTGCGGCCGCCCAAAACACGGCGCGGGGACGACACAGATCGTCCCCGCGCTTTTTTTTGAACGCACCTTTTGGACGCACCACGATTGCCATCGATCGACGGCGACCAGCACATCTTTGTCTCCTACATCGCATATTCCACTCAGACCCGATCGCCCCAAACCAGCAGCTGCTACCTCATCTTGTCTACCGAAGCTCAGTGGGACCTCCCCAAAGACGTCAGTGCCGGGGGATGGGATCGCATGTCGGCAATCACCCCGCGAGGGTACGTCAGCTACTTCACGGACCGTCCCCCGCGCATCGACGGGCAGCTAGAGGATCCCGCTTGGCAGGACGAGGTCTGGACGGAGCCGTTCGTCGACATCGAGGGCGAGCGCCAGCCGCATCCATGGTTCGAGACCCGAGCCGCGATTCGGTGGGATGAATCGCACCTGTACATCGCCGCGCGGCTGGAGGAACCGCACGTCTGGGGCACGCTCACGACGCGGAACAGCGTGCTCTTCCAGGACAATGATTTCGAAGTCTTCATCGACCCGGACGGTGACCATCACAATTACTATGAGCTCGAAATCAACGCTCTGAACACGATTTGGGAGCTGTCTCTGGACAGACCCTATCGCGACGGCGGACCGGCTCGATCTCCTGCGAATATTGCCGGACTCCGATCGGCCGTGCACGTCGACGGGACGCTTAACGCGCCTCACGATGAGGACGCGGGATGGTCGCTGGAAATCGCCATTCCATGGGAAGGGCTCGCAGAGTACACACCGCTCGATGTGCCTCCAAGACACGGCGAACTCTGGCGGTTCAACTTCTCGCGCGTCGAGTGGGACCACGAGATCGAGGAGGGCCAATACCGGAAGATCCCCGACCGTCCCGAACACAATTGGGTCTGGTCGCCGCAGGGCGTCATCGACATGCATCGCCCGGAGCGATGGGGTTTCGTTCAGTTCTCACGCTCGGCGCCGGGTGAGGACGTGTTTCGACCGGATCCCACGACGGCGGCTCGGGACGCTTTGATGGAAATCTACTACGCGCAGCGTGCTCATCACGACGAGCATGGAGAATGGGCGGCCCGAGTCGAGGATCTTTCAGCCGGACCACCCGCCGTCACGATGTCGCGCGAGGGCGCGGGGTTTCTCGCCAAAACGGAGGTTGATTTGGCGGATGGAACGACGGTGGTGGTCTCTGTAAATCACGAATCAAAGATCCAAGTGCGCAGACTTTGAGACGAAGACTGGTCGGTTGGGCTGCAGGCGGACCATACCGAAGCTTCAAAACGGGTCGAAATAAAGGCCAAATTCAGCCAGAAGTGGGACGGCCAGCGCATCCTCTATAACGATACGCACCTGCTCCGATGTAACCGGCTCGTCGAGCCGGTCCAGCTTTTTGTGGCCGATGGTCGTGCCCCGGATGATCGTCTCCCACCCATCGTCTCGCCGCACCTCCACGCGATAGGCCGCTACCCGCTGGCCCATCGCAACGGGCTCCTGCATGCGAACCACGTTGAACGTCTGCGGCTCGGTCAGGGCAAGTTCGAAGCCCGGTTCACTATCCGCTTCCTCGGGCGCCCAGTACGTGTCAAGCTTTCCATCGAGAACCCGCACCGCACCGAAGGCATCGGCACCGCCGCGCGTACTGGTGGCGGTAGCTCCTGCGCCTCGAGCGAGGTCGTCGTCGAAAATCTCGTCGAGTGCCGCCCTGAACTCACGCAGGCGGTCCACGTCGCGCCCGTCGAGAAGACCCGCGGCCGTCGGCGGCACGTTGAGCAGCAGGACACAGTTGCGCCCGACGGACTTGTAGTAGATCTCCAGCAGTCGTTCGAGCGGCTTCGGCTCCTCATCGGCGTGCCAGAACCATCCCGGACGGATCGACGTGTCGCACTCGCCCGGAACCCAATCCGGTGCGCCGGCCTCCCCGGTGTTCAGATAATCCTGGATGCCGTGCATCCCCACGCCGACTTTCGATCGGTCGTATGTCGACCAGTTGGTCTCTCCCGCGAAGCCGTGCTCATTGCCGATCCACCGAACGTCGGGCCCCGCGTCGGAGAAGAGAACGGCGTCGGGCTGTTGCTGACGGACCATCGCCCAGTAGGCGTCGAAATCGTACGCCATGTCCTTTGCGTCTTCGCCCTTGGCCCCATCGAACCAGATCTCGTGGAGGGGACCGTACTGTGTCAGGAGCTCGTGAAGCTGCGCCAGATAGAAGTGATTGTAGGCGTCCTCATCGCCGTATGCGGGCTCGTGGCGGTCCCACGGCGAGAGGTAAAGACCTGCCTTGATCCCTTCGGATCGCGCCGCGTCGACGAAGTCGCGGACGACGTCTCCCTGACCATCGCGCCAGGGGCTTCTCGCCACGTCGTGCTCCGTATAGGCGCTCGGCCACAATGCAAAGCCGTCGTGATGCTTCGCCGTCAGGACCATCGTCTTGAATCCCGTCTCTCGCGCGACGTGCGCCCACTGTGCGGCGTCGAATTGCGATGGGTCGAAGACGTCGGGATCCTCCTCGCCGGTGCCCCACTCGCGGTCCGTGAAGGTGTTGACGCCGAAGTGTAGAAACATGCGCATCTCGTCGTACTGCCAGTCGAGCTGGCGGTC
>CAZQAS010000192.1:0-1156 GCA_964591285.1 uncultured Rhodothermales bacterium | reverse complement strand
GGCGTCCTGCGCCTGCACTGCGCTGGAAGCGCATGCCATTAGCAGTACCATCGATAGTACACGTCGTGTCATGTCCTTATCCAGCTCTGGGAGGGACGCGAGATGATTGTGTCGGTCGCGGCTCGCCCGCCGCAATGGTTCGCGCACCGTATCTTGTGCACCGGCAAGTTAGCAAGCAAGTCCCTGCCTTTGCATAGTAGTACGACGCGTCAATGACCGACCGACGATCCTTTCTGAAGATAAGCACGCTGGCCGGCCTCGCCGCCGGCAGCATGCCCGTTGTCTCGTCGAGCCATCCACGAACAGGCCCGATCGTCGTGTCGACGTGGCAGCACGGCCTCGCGGCAAACGACGCCGCGTGGAGCATCCTTTCCGCCGGAGGACGGGCACTGGACGCCGTGGAGGCCGGGGTGCGCGTGACGGAAGCCGATCCTGAGGGCCGCACGGTCGGCATCGGCGGGCTCCCGGATCGCGCGGGCAACGTCACGCTCGACGCCTGCATCATGGACGAATCGGGCGATGCCGGCGCTGTAGCCTACCTGCAGCACATCAAGCATCCGATCTCGGTCGCTCGCAGGGTGATGGAAGTAACACCGCACGTGATGCTCGTCGGCGAGGGTGCGCTGGCCTTTGCCCTCGCCCAGGGGTTCGAGAAAGAGAATCTGCTTACGCCCGAGGCGGAGGCGGAATGGCGGGAGTGGCAAGCGGAGAACGATCCGGACGCCCGGCCCGACATCAACGTCGAGAACCACGACACGATCGGCCAGCTGGCGCTCGATGCGGACGGAAACTTGTCGGGCGCCTGCACGACGAGCGGTGCGGCGTGGAAGATGCCGGGGCGCGTCGGCGACTCTCCGATCATCGGCGCGGGCCTCTACGTCGATAATGAGGTCGGTGCCGCCTGTGCGTCCGGCTGGGGCGAAGCCGTCATCCGCGTCGTGGGCAGCCACCTCGTGGTGGAGTTGATGCGCCAGGGCCACGATCCCGGCGCCGCGTGCCGCATGGCCGTCGATCGCGTCGTCGCGAAGAATCCCGATTACCGCGACATCCAGGTGGGATTCCTGGCGCTGGACCGCCAGGGACGCTACGGCGCCTACGCCATCCAATCGGGCTTCGACGCGGCCGTGTATGATGCCGAGGGCAATCGCCTCGTCGA
>CAZQAS010000191.1:0-6750 GCA_964591285.1 uncultured Rhodothermales bacterium | reverse complement strand
TATGTGCCCCCGATCGATCCACAGGCGTGGGCGAACCTCGTTAGAAATATGGTGAGAGATAAAGCACACCGAGCGCGACGAGCCCACCGACCACGGTGAAATACCAGTAGCGCGACGCGATCTGCATCTGCAGCGGCAGATAGCCGACGCCGTCGAGCCGATGCTGCGTGAGCCGAACGGCGGTCGCACCAAGCATCACAACACCGATCGTCACGATCACGAATTGTAGATAGTGGATGACGAAGAAGAGCGACCCGTAGGCGTTAGTCTGAGGCGTGAAGCCGAGATGTAATAGCTCGATGACCTGCAGGACCATGAACGTTACCCCGAGCACCGCTCCCAGCACAATCGTCACCCTCGCCCCCACGGCATGCCTGCGCCGGACCAGGCGCTGCGCCCACGCCACGGCAATTCCACTTGCGCCGAGCACGGCGGTGGCGATCAGTGCAAAGCGCAGATTCGGAAGGCCGATCCCATCCTGGGGCCAGCTCTGCGAAAACAGCCGGATGTAATAATACGCCAGCAGGAGCACCGCGTACACCGTGGCAAGCACAGCTATGACGTACGCGATACCCCACCACCCCGCGGAGCGGTGATCCGCCGTGAACATCGGCAATCCGCTGATGCTCGGCAGGTCGCTGACCCGCAGCAGTTCCTCCATATCTCCCTTCGGCCAGAGCCAGTACAGCACCGTTCCTCCGGTACAGATGAAAGAGAGGATCGACAGCGTGTATGCGCCGATCAGCACGCCGACAAATGTGACCGCCAGGAACACGGCAGCCAGGAAAGGCGCCATGGTAGGTCCCGCCAGGCGATGGATGGACTCCGGCTCTCCCGTCACGGCGTCCGTCGCGAGCGTAGCCCGCCAGCGTTCGGGCTTGCCCGCGAGCGCCGCCTGCGCCCGCCGCATAGGCTCGCCGGCCTCGTCCGGATGCACCGGCTCCTTCAGCGGAATTCGGCTGCGAACGAGAATTGGTGCAAAGAACGCGTACGACGGCGGCGGTGAAGAAACAGACCATTCGAGGGTCTGACCCTTCCATGGATTCGCGCCGGCGGGCTCGCCCTGCTTTCTGCTCCGGAAAATATTGATCAGCAGGATGAAGATGCCGGCAGCGAGCACGAATGCGCCGACGGTGGCTACCATGTTGTAGCCATCAAGCCCGAGCTCGGCACGATAGGTATAGACCCGACGCGGCATGCCTTCGAAACCCAGGATGTGCATGGGGAAAAACGTCGCGTTGAATCCCAGAAAGACAAGCCAGAAACTCCAGGCGCCAAGCCGTTCATCGAGCATGCGGCCGAACAGCTTGGGCAGCCAGTAGTGGAGCCCTCCGAGAATCGGCAGGACGACGCCGCCGATCAGCACGTAGTGAAAGTGTGCGACCACGAAATAGGAATCGTGAACCTGAAGGTCGAAGGGCAGCACGGCCACCATGATGCCGGTAATTCCGCCGAGCACAAAGATGAATACGAAGCCTAGCATGTAGAGCATCGGCGTCCGCAGTTCGGGTCGGCGGCCCCACATCGTCCCGATCCACGCAAAGACCTGGATGCCGCTCGCGACGCCGATCATCAGGCTCGCAGCCGTAAAGAAGCTGAGAGCCAGCTCCGGCAAGCCGGTCGCAAACATATGATGCGCCCACAGGCCGAAGCTCACGAACCCCATCACGACGAGCGCTACCGCGATGTATCGATAGCCCACGATCTCCCGACGCGCGAATACCGGAACGATCATAGAAACAATGCCGGTCGCCGGGATGAAGGCGATGTAAACCTCCGGATGCCCGAAGAACCAGAAGAGGTGCTGCCAGAGGAGCGTGCTTCCACCGCCGTCGGGATTGAAGAAGTGCATGTCGAACGTCCGGTCGAACTCGAGCAGAAGCGTGGCGACGAGAAGTACCGTGAACGCGAACAAGATCATCACCGACGTGACGAGCCACGCCCATGCGAACAGAGGCATGCGGCTGATGGACATCCCCGGCGCGCGCAGCTTCAGCACCGTGACCAGAATCTCTGCCGCCGCGGCGATGCCCGATACCTCGACGAGGCCGAGGCCGAGCAGAAAGAAGTCCATCCCGGGCCCGGCAAACTCCTGCCTTGACAATGGCGTGTAGGCAAACCACCCGGCATCGGGGACCTCACCTACAAAGAAGCTGGCATAGAACACCAGTCCGCCGAAAAGATACGTCCAGAAGCCGAAAGAGCTGAGTCTGGGGAAGGCGACGTCGCGTGACCCGATCATCATCGGAATGAAGTAGAGGGCGAGCCCCTCGAGCAGCGGCACGGTGAACAGGTACATCATCGTCGCGCCGTGCATCGTGAAAAGCGCGTTGAACGTCCCAGGAGCCATCCACGGGTTCTCCGATACGGCGAGCTGAATCCGCATCAGCAGCGCTAGAATCCCGCCCAGAAGGAAGAACGTGAAGGCGACGGTGATGAACCGCCGTCCCAGCGGGCGATTGTTGACAACGCACAGATATCCCCAAAACCCGCGCGGCGTCGTCCACGTGCGGATAAAATCTTCGCTCGGTTGATGTTGGCTTGTTCGCTCCGGCACGATGCTATCTCAGCGTGAAGGTCACTCGGGGTTGCAGGGTCATCGGAGGGAGAGTCAGCGAAGGGACGCCAGGTAGGAAACGAGAGCGTCCATCTCGTCGGGCGCCAGGTTTTGATCGGGCATGAGGTTGCCCGGCTTCACCTCCTGAGCCGCGCGGATGAAGTGGGCCAGATTTTCGCGGCTGTTTCCGATGGTCGCGGCCCCGAGCGTCAGTCTCGAACCTATGTCGGTGAGTGCCGGGCCCGCCGCACCCATGGCCGCCGTGCCCGCGATCGCATGGCAGGCGTCGCATCCATTCTCGGTGAAGGCGACGAGGCCTCGGCGCTCGGCATCCGTTTCGGGAATCGCGGCCGGACTGCGCCGGCGGTCAAGCCAGCGATCGAACTCCATAGGGTCCAGTGCGCGGACCCAGAGTCCCATATTGGCGTGCTGTTCGCCGCAGAATTCGGCGCACTGGCCGCGATATAGCCCCGCACTGTCGGCTTCGATCCAGAACTGATTCATTTTTCCTGGGATGAGGTCGATCTTGCCGTGCAATGCCGGCACCCAGAAGCTGTGGATAACGTCGGCTGCGTGTAGCCGAAGGTGCACGGGCCGTCCCGCCGGAATGTATATCTCATTCGCGATGACGATGTCGTCCTCAGGGTACCGGACCTCCCACCAGAACTGGTGACCGACGAGTTCTACTGTCAGCTCGGAATCCGGCATCCGAATGTCGAAAGTCGACTTCAACGATAAGAACAGAACCACGAAAAGGATGACGAACGGAAAGCCGATGCCCGCCGCGAGCAGAAATCCGCGCTCGCCGAACGGCGGTCCGCTCCTCGATCGGCGCCCGAGCGCCGCAAACAACGTCATCGCGATCACGACGACGAACACGGCCGTCCCGAGGGCAAAGAGGATCCACCACAGGTCTGCGATGTCGCGCGCCGCCGGCCCGCCGGGATTTAGGACGGATTGAACGCCGTTGCCACCGCATCCTGAACCCATCAGGATGACGCTGATGATAGCCATCCTCGCACGCACGATGCTTCGCCCTCGGGCGACGCGATACCTACGTTGTTGGATTGTTCTCGCCTCTTTCATTCACGCGGAAAGGTTTGAGCTACGAGTACAAACTCGACGATCTTCTGGAGGTCGTCCTCCGTGATCCGCCCCTCGTACATCGGCATCGCGATGTCTTCGGTTCGTGACAGAATGAACCGGCTAAGCGCCTGGTGATCCATCGGCGGCTCGAGTCTCGCGAGATCTACGGCGACGCGCGGACCGTCTCCGGAGACCGCGTGACAGCTGTTGCATCCATAGGTTGCGAAGAGCTGTCGGCCCTCCTCGGCGCTCGCCGTTAGCTCGGTGCCGGCAGGGACCTCCGGAGGCGTACTCCTCGGCCAGCCTGTCCACGGTGACGAATATCTGAGGTTCGTAAGGAAGAGCAGCACACCCACCAGCACCGCGACGCCGACGGCAATCCATGGACGGTCACGAATGCCGCGGTGGGGACCCCGATCGATAAAGGGTAAGGAAAATAGGATGAGGAATACGAGCACGGGCAGCGCCACCACGATCGCGGGCGCAACCGCCGGCGGCAGAAGCGCAATCAGCGCACTGTACCACCATAACCACCACTCCTCACGCGGGATGGCGGGGTCCGTAAGATTCGCTTCCGGATAGAGGTTCGCCGGACCGACGAAGATGGCCAGCAGCAGAGCGGCAAGCAGGACGACGGTCGCCAGCAATCCGGAATCCAGCACGGTTTCCGGAAAGAAATGCTCGCCGTGCTCTTCCGATTCGGCCTTTTCCTGGTGGATCGCCTTGAGCTGCTCCTCGGAATGAATCGGCTCGTCGTGCTCCGCTTTCGACGAGACGCCTTTCAAAATGACGAGGTAGAGGTGGAATCCCGTCAAGGCGAGCAGCGTCAGCGGCACGAAGAGCACGTGGATCGAATAGATGCGTGTGAGCGTCTGTGCACCAAGCTCGGCTCCACCCTGCACCAGGACGACGAGATAACCTCCGATCCAAGGTAGGTTGTTCAGGTGGTGCAGCATCACCTTGAGCGCGAAGATGCCTCGTTCATCCCACCGAAGCATGTAGCCCGTGACCGACATCAGCAATACGGCGAAGAAGATGAAAACGCCGATGATGAACATTCCCTCCCGCGGCTCTTTGTAGGCGCCCACCAGCACGACGCGAAAGAGGTGGAAGAAGAGCATCACCACCATCAGTCCTGCGGACCAGTAGTGAAAGGCCCGGATGAACCAGCCGAGCACCTGATTCTCCGTGATGAACGCCACGCTGGCGTACGCTTCGTCCGGAGTCGGCGAGTACGTCAGTGTCATGAACATGCCCGTCACGATGAGCACGCCGAGCAGGAGCATCAGCGTGAAACCGTCGCCGTAGTACCACGGAGTGCTCAGCACGCGCCGATCCAGCGTGTTGCGCCAGATCGGCAATAAGCCGAGTCGATCGACAATCCACTTACCCCAGCGCTTCACGATGGTCCAGAGATTGGTAGTTAGGAGAAAGGGAGCAACGTGCGACCGGAGGTCACGTGGGCATCAGGTCATGGAAGGAAGCGAACGTAAATCGATTTCGAGTATGCCGTCGCGGATGCGGTTCGCAAAGCGGAAGAGTGGACGGTTGGGAGGTCCGGCCTGCGGCATGCCGTCGGTGCTGAAGATGCCGCCATGGCATGGGCAGAAGAACCAGTCGTTGCCGGGATCGAGTTCGAGCTGGCAGCCCAGATCCGTACAGTCCCTCGAGAAGACGACCAGGCCTTCACGCTCGGAGTGCCACACGAAGACGGCTTTTTCCCGAAGTGCGCGCTGTCGCATGCCCTGCGACACCTCTACGACGAATTTGCGCACCTCGCCCGCTGGGAAATCGTCGATCGGCCCCACCGGCCTCCAGAGAGCCTCTTCCCCATCGATGAGTACGGGCGAAAGCGAGTGAATCACGGCCGGAACGGCGATGATTCCTGCCACTCCGACTCCACCGGTCACGGCAATTGTGGAGAGCAGTTGGCGGCGCGTCATTCGGGCGAACTGATGGTTACAGGATCGATAACGATACACGGCGCGAGCCCGCATGCGGGACGAGCTTCACGAATATAGCCGACCAGCAGCGCAATTTTCCACCTCGAGGCACGCTCTACACAAGTTCGGTACATATGGCACCGGGTATGCCGCCACCGAACTGCGGTCTAAAATGCTGCGATCGATGAACTAGTAGAGAAGTGGCATTCTGACGCTCGCGTCAATCGAAGGCGGCGGAGTCGGAGCAGAGAGATGGTGTTGCACAGGCGGGCATTCGGTCGTGTGGTCGCCGGATGGATCCAAAATCGCTTTCATCCATGAAGAAGGAGACCTCGTCGCCCACATTTACGTGGTCGGACGTGACGCTGAGGGGTTGAGGCAGATCACGTCAAAGGCTGATGCGGACGATCGGAACCTATCTTGGGTGCCATAGCACCGCCTCCCGGGCTCCGATCTCGTTTCCCTCAGCGTCGTCGATTTTCGCAAAGTCGGACGAATAGCGTACGAGAACGGCGTAGATTGTCAGGCGCCGTGCAGCGGTTCTCTCGAGCGGTGGCGGAATTGAAATGGAAGACTCGTTACAGGCTCAAGCGACCTAGGCCACGAACACGTTGAGCAGCGTCATAATGGTCGAGAAAAAGGCCAGGAGACCAAGGAAACGCCACGTGAGATCGGCTTTCAGATTGGCGAGCGAGGAGTTCATCTCGGCGCGGAGAATGGCGAGATCGTCCTTTGTCGCCACCTCCTCTCTGAGCTGCGCTCGAATCGCGGCAAGGGCTTCGGCCTGCATCGAGGTGAATCCCGACTTTTTGAAGTAATCCTGCAGTAGTTCTCGATTCAGGCTACGATCCGCGGTGGTCCGTGGTTCTCCTATGGGCCATAGACACGGAGAGCAATAAAACATAACCTTTCAGGATACGCATCCAGTCAGACTATCAGCGTTTGGCGAGCGTTGCGAGGTGAGGAGGAACTCATCCAATGAAGGCGTTCAGAATCGTGATCACGGTTCCAAAGAAGCCCACGATCGCAATCATCTTCCAACTGAGATCGGCCTGGAGGCGGGCCAGCTGCCCGGTGAACTTCTCCTCGAGCGCGACAAAGCTGTGTTCGAACTTCTCCTCGAGCGCGACGAATCGGTGTTCGATCCTCTCTTCAAACGCGAGA
>CAZQAS010000190.1:0-6760 GCA_964591285.1 uncultured Rhodothermales bacterium | reverse complement strand
GCGGATCCCAGCGGATCGTCACCTCCTGGCTCGCGGCCGTCACACGCGCCGGCGGCACCGGCGGCGGCCTGGGCACCTGGAAGTCGCGAGATACAAGCCAATCCACGAGCTCCGACCCCTCCAGGATAGCTTCTTCGTCGTCACCTAGGATCAGCGCAGTGGTCCACTGTAGCGTGTCCCCTACCTCCATCTCGAACGGCCCGAAGGACAGGATATAATGCACCTGATTCGGGACGACCTGATCCTGCATGACGTCGCCGCTCTTCATCTGCTCGTAGCGCGCGGGATCCGTATTCGGGGGGATGACGGGCGTACGATCACCCCAGATGAAGGTCCACGTCAGATCTTCAGGATCTACATCGTCGGGTGGCACGACCTTCACGCCGATCGGGGTATAAAGACCACCGTCCGGACCGCCCTCCTCATCGAACGTAATGCCCAGGTCGTGCTCAGGTCGGTAATGAGCGTAGTCGTCGTTCGCAAAGGTGAATCCGGCACCGGTACGAAGACCGACATTGCCGTCAACGAAGCTGGTGAGGTATACGTCATTGATGTCGTGCTCCGTCGCAACGATGCTGTAGTTCAAAATGATGATCTCGTCCAAGGGCGGTGACCCCCAGGCGTAACTCGTCTGGACGACATCGAGAAACAGCGGCCTGTGGTCCCCAATCGTTCGACTTGCGGCATTGTAATCGTTGTAGCGCGTCACCATGTCTTGATCGGAAATCGGCACGTAGCCCGTCCCCAGTTCGGGTCGATAGACACGTCCGTCCGGATAGGGCACCTGGTAGGGGATATCCAACGTGTCGATTCCACTCGCGACCCAGATCGTGTCCCACGGCTCGCCGCTGTACCCCTGGAACTCGTCCGACGATGCGAAGCTGTGCGTCACCGAGACGAGCGTATCACCGTTTGGCGTGACGCCCCCCAGGTACCAGCCTGTACTCCCCAGGTGCTCGGCGAAGCTGTTTGGCGGGTGTTCCGTATTGATCAATCCGGGATAATTCGTGCGCAGCTTATTTAGCTTGCCCGAGTTCGTAATCAATTGGCGGACCTGTCCCACGTCATGCAGTTTCCAATCTTGCGTGACCAGCTGCGCCTCTGCTTCTCCGAACCAAATCATCAAACACAGCAGTGTAGCAGCACTTCGTCGGATCCACTTCCGCATCGTCTTATTAACCGAATTCTCGCTCTGCACGAACGCTACTACAGATCGAGCTGCAGTCCAACCTGCACGCGTCGACCGTTCGAAAACTGGCGTGGATTCATATTGTAATACATGTCCCACCAGTCGTGCATCTCATTGGTGTTCCCCTGGACATCGCCGTAGACGAACGGCCGACCGGTCCAGTTATTGAACCCGCAGCATACGTTCGCATTTTCAGCGTCGAAAATGTTGAAGACCTCAAGCATGAAGGCCAGGCGCGTTCCGACCACATCGAAGTACTTGCGGAATTTGACATCCGTCTCCAGGGTGAAGGGCCCCGTCTCGGTGTTCTCGAGTTTTTGCTGGTCGACGGGATCGACGGTCCCGGGCGTATAGGGCTGGCCGGAGGAGAAACGGGAGAGGATGGTCATGTGCCAGTCGGGAATCTCAAGCCCGAAAAGCGACAGGGGATTCCGACGCGGTGATCGCAGCATTCCCTGTAGGATCGTTTGATGCCGGACGTCCCATCCTACACGACGTTCGCGGATTGGATTAGGGAAGTCGTTTTGCGACCGGATGTAGTTGTCGAATGCCGAAGACGAATATCCGGTCGCCCACTGCATCGTATAGGTCAACTCACCCGACGTGTAGTTCGAATAGCGCTTGTTTAGCTTGACCTCGAGGCCGCGGGCGCGCGCATATCCTCGATTGTCCCAGATCCGAACAGGAGTTCCCTCCGCGGCCTGCAGCTGAAGGGAAGCGATGCGTCCGGAAATGTCCTTGTTGTAGCTCTTGATATCGATGGCCCAATTCTCCGAGAACTGGTGCGTAAAGCCGAACTCATAGAGGATCGTCTGCTCGTAGTCCAGATGGGGGTTTCCGGCGAAGGTGCCTGTGTACGGCTCCTGGTAGTAGTAGCGGATTTCCGGCAGCTGGTTAAAGTGTCCGTAGGAGAAGAAGAGGACCGTGTTGACCGATATCGGGAAGGAAATGCCGAACCGGGGGCTGACTTTGTAGCGCACGAGATTCCAGTCCGTCTCCAGTCCGGTGGCGGCACGCCACTGCTCTTTGAATGAGTCGTCCATTACGGAAGGCCCCGGCGTAAATCCGTCTACCCTCACGCCGGCGTTTATAATCAGCCCACGCTGCTCGAATTTGTCCTGGATGTACCACGAGCCTTCGATTGGATTGGAGAAGAACACCCACCTGTTCTGGCTGAATTCCGGAAACGGCCCGGCTGGCCGCGGGACCTCCGGACCGTCCTGCCACAGATACATCCCGTAGTCTGACAGTTTGAGTCCACCGCCGGTCAGATGGATATACTGGAGGTCGTGGTAGCGCAGCTGCCCGCCCGTCTTGATTAGATGCTGCGAATGGATCTGAGACGTGATGTCGGCCAGCAGGGAATAGCTATGTGTTACGTCGTCGATCCACAGGTTCTCGAAACCACGCCCGTCAAAAAAATTCGTCTTCTCGTCGCGGGTCGGTGGCGCGATGTTGGTGTAGGCCGTATCGACGGAGCCACCTTCGTTCCGCTCGATCGTCCAGAAGTCCGGCGGTGTCATACCGTCCAGCGACTGGTTGGTGTTAACCCCGAGATACCCGAAGCGAAGATTGTAGAAGGTGCTATTCGAGAGCGTGTGACGAATCTGCAAGTTCGCGCTGTGATTGTCACGGGCGTATCCGGCGGTGTGATCAGGGAACTGGATCCAATCCCAATCGAAACTCGATCGCTGTACCCAGGAGCCGTGATAGCTTGTGATGATCTCGAAGCGGGGCGTGACCCGGTAGTTCAGCTTCGCGTTCAGGTTCGATTGATTCTGCTGCTTCTCGGTCAGCTGCGTCCCCAGGACTTCGAGGGGGCCGCGCGTGCGACGATTGTCGAATCGGGTGTCTGTCATGTCGAGGCTTCCGGAAGCGTAGAAGGACACCCGGCCCGGCAGATCGATACCGATGCTAGGCAGCAGTTCGCTCGTGATCGGCTCCGGGCCACTGAGATAGACGGTGCCGTAGTGGCTGTCGTAGATCTCGCCGAAGGCCGTGTACTGGTCCGTCTTGTACTTCAAACCGCCGGAGTACTCGTCACCTCCGGACCGGGTGCCGATTTTGATCACGCCCGACTGCGCCTGCCCGTATTCTGCGCTGAATGCGCCGGTGAGAAGCTCCATGTTGTCGACGTCGGTTACGCTGAGCTCCATGACACTTCGTCCGCCGTAGATCGGATGGGTAACCGGCACACCGTCGACCATGTAAAGAATTTCGCCGCCCCGGCCGCCGCGGATGTGGACGTTCTTCAGACTCTCGTCGCGCACCTGGAGCTGCGTCCCGTCATCAAGCGAGATGGACTGTGGCACATCGTCGACGACAGCACCGGCCTGGAGACGGAAAATATCTTCCGTGCTTTCGATGCCGGGGGCTTCTTCCATCTGCTCACGCGAGGTGGTCCGTCGGGTGAAGGTGACATCCGGCTGGACCATCCCCTGATCGGCGATGATGGTGATCTCATCGCCTTCGATCGTCTCTGGTGCGAGCTGGATGTCCATGGTGGTGGTCAGATCGGGCCGTACGTCGACGCCCGTAATCGTCTTCCTCTGATAGCCGATATAGGATGCGACCAGCGTATAGGACCCCGGCTCTACCTGCAGGATGAAATAGCGTCCCTGCTCGTCCGTGGCTGCGCCTTTCGAGGTTTCCTCGACTACGACATTTGCCCCGATGAGCGGCTCTCCCGTCTGGCTGTCGGTTATCTGCCCCTGGATTTTACCGTAGCTCTGGGCGTACGCGGTTTGAGCACCCATCCAGAAGGCACAGGCCAGCAGGACGGCGCCGACGAATGCCGTATGTATGCTGCGTTTCCTCATCATCTCAATCGTAGGTCTTCGTGTCGTAGGAGTCTTGCCGAACGCGCGTGCAGTGCATCAGCGGATGCGGCATCCACCGTCACCTCCTCCCGAGTTCGATCTGTAGAAATCCCTGGGAGCGTAGGGCACCGTTCTCGTACGTCCAGCGCGTGGGAAGCATCGTGGAGCCTTCCCCAAACTGCAGTTCCACCCGGTCCACGATCCGAAAGTAAGTACCGGTCATCGTCGTGTCGATGCGCTCCTGATTCGGAAAAATGGTCTGCTCCGGCACGAGGAGCTCTGCTTCGACGCGCCGTTGCGAGTTGGTTCGTTGAAATCGCAACGCCACCCAGCCTCCTGCGGAGAGTACGTCAACCGTGGAGTCGCCGAACGCGATGTCGAAGCGTGTCGGTTCGTACTCTCCTTCTAGCGGAGGTGGCTCCTCATGGAAATCACAGCCGACGGCGAGCATGAGAGCGCCGATCGTCAAACTGATCCCGAAACTTCTCAGGCTTGTCATCGATATCCGAGGCTCGTCAACACTTCGTCGGCCAGGGTGCGCGCATCGTCCTCTTCCAGGAAGAGGATCGGGAATCCGAGTACGACGGCATCGAAGCTCGTACCGTAGTAGCGCAGCCCGACGGCCGAGCCTCGGAACAGCGGCTGCTCGCCACGGCTCTGGTATGAGTATATGACGTCCGTAAATCCGGCGCGTTCGGGGATCACATTGATCTGCGCAAGCCAGCCGAAGTACGGAAAGGCGTCGTCCAGCTTCGTAGAATCGACGGCAACATCTGTGAAGGCATCGCCGACTCCCGTAGCTCCGATGAAGTCGCCGGGGATGGTGATGTCGGTTTCATTAGCGGCCTGAATGTGGAGGTAGTCGTTTACGAATGAGCCGGGCTCGAACGCCCTCGGGAAATCGTCCGCCGGAGCAAACGATTTCAGCATCCTCCATCCGCTCATGATCAGGTCGCCACCGACATTCATATAGTCGGAGATCTCGTCGGTGTGCTCGGGTAGCTTGTGGGCGTTTCCAGCCAGCGAGAAGTTGTTGTCGGCATGCCAGATGACCAATCTGTAGCGCCCCAGCACGTCTTTCGGCGGCAGGCCGTTTTCGCCGTAGTCCCATGAGTCGTCGGTGCCGAAAATATCGGCATAGAAGGCGTCGACTTCCTCATCCGTGGTTTCGTACTGGGAGGGAAACTCTTCTTCGAGCGTCTCGTCGATGATCAGGATCTCCCGATCGAACTGTGGCCGGATCAGTTGTACGGTCACCTCGGCAGGTTCGGGGTCCAGCAGATTGGTGTTGTCCCTCGCCGCCACGCGGAGGGTGTGCTCGCCCTCACCGCCGAAGTGCTCTGGTCCGACAAAAAGCGTCGTGTCGGTCGTCCACGTCCAGTCGTCGTCGTCAACCGCCCATCCGTATTCGACCACCTCACCATCTTCATCGTTCGCCGTGAAGGTAAGGGGAACGCCCTCCCACCAATCGCTAGTCTGGTCCAGATAGAAGTACTGTTCCCCCTCGGCCGGCGCGGCGATCTCCGTTTCGGGAAAAATCGTCTTCCGCGTATAGAAGCGTTTTTCAGCGGGTTCCGGATCGGCCGCACCCTCGTTATCGACGGCTCGGACCTGGAATACCTGCTCGTTCAGATCGTCGTTCGAATTGAAGGCGATCGTGAGGCTCGTCTGGTCCGTTTCTTCCCAATCCGTCGCGACGGAGTCGCCCTGAAAAACGTACTTCGTGACGTAGCGGTACTCGTATCCGGCAACGAAACCGTCGTTGTCTTCGCCGTCCCAATGAAGCGTGAGCAGAGCGAAGAGCGTGTCGCCCTCCACCGGTACGTTAGCGAGCGTGGTATTCGGCGGATCATTGTCGGAGGGCGGCTCCGTGGCGAACATGTCACACGAGGAGACCACCACGGCAAGCAGCACCAAGCCGAAACATGCCAAAAACAACCTGGGGAACCATCCAAGAATGATCCTCGGATGCCTTTGCGCTCTACCAGGCTCGGCTAATTTTCTATTGTCGGGATTCATTCGCCTTCTTAGTTACCGGTGAGAGATTCCGGCCACTTCAATCTCTCGAGTAAACCGAAAAGAATCACGGAAGCGTACGACAGATTCGAACGGCTTGATGGTCAATTGTACCACCGTCGTGTCGTGCTCGAATACTTCAATGTTGCGTTCAAATTCGAGCAGCGGACTGACATCCGGAGGAAGCTGAACCGGAATCGTCAAGTTCTCAACCTGAACGATGGTGGCGGTCACACCGAATTGCAGCAAGTCGTACTCGCCCGGCGGCACGAACGACTCGAAGATCACGTGCTCGACGGGCGCGCCATTATTATCGTATTGAAGGAGGTCGTACTCGACGTCGGCCGGCTCGAAGGCGTCGAGGTCCGAGTAGAGCGTCGCGTAGGCCGTATCCTGATAGACCTTTCCCTGAAAGATGGTCACGCTGTACAGGTCGGATTCGTCGACTTCATAGGTCTGCCCGCTGACGGTGATCGAATTATCGCTCGGATCGGCCTGTAAGGTCACCCGCAGCACGCCTGGCTCGTCGGATTCCGTCACGCCTGTGTCGCATGCTGCCGTGAGCGTCACCGCGGCAATCAGCAACACCGCCGCGGTAAACCGCGCCCGGAGCGGGCGCGGCCGTTCAGTCCTCGTCGTCATAACGGATGTACTTAGCATGGCACAGCGGACCGTCTGCCGCCATCTCCAAAGAGGCGTAAACTATAGTTCAAACGCATGAAAACCGTCTTCGCAA
>CAZQAS010000189.1:3442-6859 GCA_964591285.1 uncultured Rhodothermales bacterium | reverse complement strand
CCGACGGCGGGCAAACCTTCGAGCCGGATGTGGTCGTCGCCGGGGGCTCTTGCGAGTGCTGTCGGACTGCCCTTCACGTCGATGAGCACGGCACGGTTTTTCTCGCTTGGCGCCACGTTTTTGGCGAAAATACGCGCGACATCGCCCTGGCGCGATCGCACGACGGAGGCCGTAGCTTCACGGAGCCCGTCCGCGTTCACAAGGATGGATGGGAGATCGAAGGATGCCCCCACGCCGGGCCGGCGGTTACGACGGATGCCGGTGAGAACGTGCACGTCGGTTGGTACACGGCCGCCCCGGACCGGATCGGATTGTACCACGCCGTCTCTTCGGACGGTGGTGCATCCTTCCGCGAGCCGCAGGCTCTCACCACCGACGTTCCCATTTCACGGGTGGATCTGGCGCCCGCCACATCCGGCGCCTGGATTCTCTGGGAGGATCATGGCGAAATCCGCATCCGAAAATCGACAGATCCGGAGACAGCGGTCAAGACCGTCGAGGGTAGGCTGCCGTCGTCGGCGGCTCAGTCGGGCGCTCGAACCGTGGTGGTCTGGGAGCGTGACGGACGAATTCTCGCAGCCGTGACGGACTGATTGATGGACGGCGCTAGCCCCATCCAAGGAGCAGCCCGCCCTGGTAGACGACGAAGGAGAAGATCCACGCCAGCACGAACATGTAGCCCCACATTACAACGGGCCAGAACCACGTACCGGTCTCGCGCCGCGCGATGGCCAGCGTGCTCATACACTGCAGCGCAAAGACAAAGAAGACCATCAGCGAGACGGCCACGAGCGGCGTGTAGACGAGCGTACCGTCCGGATAGGTGTCCGACTTGAGCGCGTCGCGCAGCATCGCGCCGCCCTCCTCGGCGCGTCCGACGCTGTAGATCGTCGCCAGCGCGCTGACGATGACCTCACGCGCCGCGAATGACGAGATGATGCCTGCTGTGATTTTCCAATCAAAGCCGAGCGGCTGCATGATGGGCTCGAGCGCGCGTCCGAACCGCCCGATGAAACTATCGCGCACCTGCCGCGCCGCTTCCTGATCCTCGAGTTCGGCCAGGCGATCGGCACGCTCCTGCGCACTCAGCTCAGTGCCGTCGGTAGCAGCCTGTCCGGCAAGAACGGCCGATGCGACGTCGGTACCCTCAAAGCCGGACGCAGCCGTTTCGATCGCCGCGCGCTGAGATTCGAGCACCGGGTCCGGATCCGCCTTCGGGTAGGAGGCGAGGAACCAGAGAAGAATGCTCATCCCCAGGATGATCTTCCCGGCCCGCACGACAAAAATCTTTGACCGGTCGATCATCCTTCGAACGACCTGCTTCAACTGCGGAGCGCGATACGGCGGCAGCTCCATCACGAACATCGACGATTCGCTCTTGAACACGAACGTCTTGAGCACCCATGCGGCCACGAATGCCATCAGCGTGCCGAGCAGGTACATCGAGAACATCGCGAGTCCCTGATACCCGGCGACGCCGAACAGCGACCCAGCCGGGATGAAGGCGGCGATAAAGAGCGTATAGATCGGAAGGCGCGCGGAGCAGCTCATCAGCGGCACGACCATGATCGTAATGAGCCGGTCGCGTTCGCTGTCGAGGGTGCGCGCGGCCATGATCGCGGGAATCGCGCACGCGTAGCCGCTCAATAGTGGCACGACCGAGCCGCCGCTCAGCCCCATGCGCCGCATCATGCGGTCCATGATGAAGGACGTCCGCGCCATGTAGCCGGTATCCTCCATGAGTCCGAGGAAGAAAAAGAGAAGGAGGATCTGCGGCAGAAATACGACGACGTTTCCGACGCCGGCAATGGCCCCCTCGACAATCATGTCCTGCAGCACGCCGTCCGGCAGCAGTGCGCGCGTTCCCGACCCCGCCCAGGAGACGCCGGCCTCGATGGCATCCATGAAGGGAACGGCCCAGGTGAATATGGCCTGGAAGATGAGCACGAGCAGCCCCGCGAATATCGCCGGCCCCGCGATCCGGTGCGTGAGGACGGCATCGAGCCGGTCGGAGAGCGTGCGCTCGGAGTCCGGCTTGCGGGTCGACACGACGCGAGATACGAGCGGCGAGAGCCACGCATATCGACCCATCGTCTCGGCCTGCCGAAACGGGACCTTCCGATCGGTTAGATCGGCCCGCGCCTCTTCAACGGCCTCGGCAAAACCAGGCGCGCGTTCCCGCCACGGCTTGAGCAGTGGATCGCTCGTGAGGGCCCCGAGCGCTTCGAAAAATCGTCGATGCGGCTCAACGTCCGGCACCTCGAATGCAAGCTGCTCCTCGAGCCGCCCCACGACGCTCTCCACGGCAGGGATCAAGGACCATTTGCGGTTGCCCGGCCGATCGGCCGATTCATGAATCGCCGCGACCAACTCGTCGAGTCCGCGGCTTTTCCGCGCCGCGATCGGCACCACCGGTGCTTCCAATTCCGCAGCAAGCGCGTCGACGTCAATCTCAACGCCTTCGTCCTCGGCCGCATCCATCATGTTCAGGGCCACGACCACCGGCAGGCCGAGATCCATAATCTGCGAGACGAGGTAGAGATTGCGCTGCAGATTCGTCGCGTCGACTACGCAGACGACGACGTCCGGTGCGGCCTCCCCTTTCATCCGGCCCACCAGCACGTCATAGGCGACGCGCTCGTCGAGGGACTTGGGATTCAGACTGTACGTTCCGGGCAGGTCGACGACCTCGACGTCCGGCGACCGGACCAGCTTTCCAAGCTTGCGCTCGACGGTCACTCCCGGATAGTTGGCAACCTTCTGGTTGAGTCCGGTAAGCAGATTGAAGACGGTCGTCTTGCCGACGTTCGGATTACCCGCCAGCGCAACGCGCCGCAGCCGTGAGACCGTCGATACAGGCATTACAACAGATCGATGGTAATCAGATGGGCTTCGTGTTTGCGGATCGAGAGGTGATAGCCGCGCACTTTCAGATCGATGGGGTCGCCGAGAGGTGCAAGGCGAACCACTTCGACCGTGGTGCCCGGGAGCAGCCCCATTTCGAGCAGGCGCCCGGGGGGATCGTCGGTCTGGTACCCTGTAATCGTCGCGCGCTCGCCCGGCTTCAGCTCGCGTAGGGTCGTCATTGGGCCGGACTACCGAAGAGGCACATCGCGACCTCCCGCTGAAGCGCCACCCGGCATGAGCCGAATCCCAGTACGCACTTGTCCGAGTTCATCATGACACAGACCCGGCAGCCCTCACGCACGCCCAGCTCGCGAAGCCGCTCGGCCTGCATCTCGTCCAGCCCAAGCCATTCGATGTGAACGTCCTGACCCTGGCGGTAGCTGGTAAGAGGCGCTGCGCGGTCCGTCATGGGGGTCTGTGTGCTGTAATTTGGTCGTTTTGACCGTACACTTAGATCAAGTCTAAATAAGAAGGTTCTCTCTTGCAATCATTTTCTAGATTAAATGGGGC
>CAZQAS010000189.1:0-3342 GCA_964591285.1 uncultured Rhodothermales bacterium | reverse complement strand
TCAAGTCTAAATAAGAAGGTTCTCTCTTGCAATCATTTTCTAGATTAAATGGGGCGGAAGGACGTGACATTCACGGAATCTCCCAAGGATGGCCTCTGTCCGTCGAGCGCGCGCGGGCGACGGGCGCGATTCTCTCGGAGGTGTGTCGATCGGCGTGATCACGGGTAGCCGTGTGCCGCGAACCTCTAATGTGCTCGTCGATCTAATCTCTAATCTATTACCTCTTGAAATTGGACCGAATCGACGTGACAGATGAGTGAACGTGAGCGTGGATTGTTGCGCCGGCGTGCTCGCATGCTGTGGCACTTCATCGTCGAGCGCTTTCGGCACGGTGAGCGCTACGGACTCGATTTCACGCTGGCATTCCTGGGGATCCTCGGCTCGCTCTGGATCTTCGCCGAACTCGTTGACGCCGCCGTCACCGAGCAGCAGCTGAACTCCATCGACGCCCGCATCCAGGAGATAACGGCGCTGCTCCTTCAGGACCGTCTCACCGATTGGGTCGTCTTCATCACGGATCTTGGCGGTACGCGAGGAACGGTCATTGGGGTCTTTATCGTCGGGATTCCCCTGCTGCTTCGGCGCCGCTGGTGGAGTGCTTTTGGACTGGTCTTCGCCACGGCCGGCGGCGGGATCGTCGTACTCGGGCTAAAGGAATTCTTCGCTCGGGCGCGGCCCGTCGAGCAGATCGTACACGCCGGCGGCTACGCTTTTCCGAGCGGGCACGCCTTCTCAGCCATGGTGTTCTTCGGCTATCTCATCTACCTGGGGCACAAACATCTTCGCATTGCCATCCTGCAGGTGCTCGTCACGATTGGATCGTTCACGATGATCGTGCTTATCGGAGCGAGCCGCGTTTATCTCAACGTGCACTGGCTGACGGACGTGCTGGGCGGCTTTTTCGCCGGATTCGTCTGGTTAGTGCTCAGCATACTCATCGTACGTCACGTCGAATGGCCGCAGCGCGCGACGCTCAAGCACGAGAAGGAGGAGAGCATCGACCAGCGGCACGCCGAGGCCGAACGACAGGCCGAACAGCAGACCGAGCCGCGGGAGCGCGGCTAGATCGATCAAGATGCCGTCTATGCCAATCCTCAGCCGTGGAGAACTCTGGCTACCGATAGCCGTTGACAGGGCAAGTACGTAAGTTAAATCCTGACTCACTGCTTGCAGGGAGAGGCCCCGCCCAATTATGGAGCGGGGCTTTTCTTTATCCGGTCGCCATTCTTTATCCGGTCGGCATGGCGACGCTTTTGTAACCTGCGCGACGATCGTGCGGCCGGCGGTGCTACCGCAGGCGCGCGTGCACGACGTCCGGGGCCACGTAGCGCGTGTGGTAGTCTTTCCAGTCGTCCGGATGCCGCCGGTACACGACGTCGTTCTCCAGCGCCGTCCGCCTGCGCGAATATTCCGGAAGGTCGTGTGCCGGTAGCGGCCGCACCGTTTCCGAATAGGTCGTGTTGTAGTCGCCGTCCTTGACCCACCCGTCACCGATCAGAACGTAGTCGCGAACCCATCCTTCCGGCGGCGGTGGGACATCATCGAACTGGAAAGCCAATTCGTCGCCGGCGTTCATGATGACGTAGCGGTCGTCCACCTCGCGCAGCAGCTCCCGGACGTCGCCGAATCGCGTGTAGTAGCCTTCGAGATCTCGCCAGATCTGCACAGTCGCCATGAGCGAGTCATAGACCGGCACCTCCGGATGGGTGCGGTCCGGCATGACCACGGTGGAATAGCCGCGATAGCGCAGGTCCGCCGTCGATGCGTCCAGCCGCGTCGTCCGCAGGTTCACATCGGGTTGCACCTCGGCCCACGCGATGCGGTCCCAGTACACCTCCAGATTTGTTGTGAGGCGGACGCGCTGGAGGTCCGAGCTGCTCGGCGAACTCGCCGATAGGGTACCGCTGTTTTCAGCGGCCGAGACGTCTTCATCCCGCTCCTCCACAGAGAAGACGTCTGTCAGATCCATCAGAATGGTTTTGTGCTTTCCCGCCGGAAATCCAAGATTCGGATGTACGGTACGCCATCCGCCCTGCCCGTCCGGAACGTCGAGCCGGAGACCGGCCGGCGGGGCGTGATTGCCCTGCGAGATGGCCACGTTGATGGAGCTGTCGGTGGGCCGTACCCAGCCGTCCGCGAGCAGCACCAGAGGACCGGAGGACGGCGCGTCGGAAAGGTCAATGATGATGGAGTGCTCCTGCGCCACGCCCTGGTACGAGCCCAGCTCGAACGACGACAGGTAGCGCTCATCCTTCTCCACCACGAAATCGGTTACGTCACGGCCGAGGTCGTCCACGACCTTCCGCACCGGCGTGAGCTCCCCGGTGGCGTGCACCTTGGGGTCCGGCGGCGGAAAAGCGAACCGCTCGTCCACCCAGACCTCCGTCTCCGCGGGATGGTCCACCACCATCAAGGAGACGTGATCGAAGAAGTGCGTCTCCCAGAGCTCTGCCGTGATGCGCAGGTCGTAGGTCCCGTCCACAGCCCGAAGCTCGCTTCCATCGATCTTTACCCAGTCTTCGGTCATCATCACACCGGCCGTTTCCTGCGCGTTGATCCGAAGGCCGAGCGGAGAACGCCAGATGAAGTCGGTCACAAAGCGCATTTCGCTGCCGTCGTTGGTAAACAGCCATGGACAGGAGCCCTTCAGCCGCTGCCGCGCCTGCACGGTCTCGTCAGAGAGAAGATCGAATTCGGCCTGGATGTCGCCGTTGGGCCAGACGATGCGGGCCACCTCCACCACCAGCTGTTCGCCCAGCCCGAAGTGCACGATCGGCTCAGCAATCGGCTGCTTCTGATACAGAAGTGCGGATCGGATCTCGATCTCGCCGCCCAATCCAAACGGATTGATGCGTTGATCGCCGGTCGCGGTCGCCGCCTGTGGTCGGATGCTTTTCGAGTGATAGTTGACCGACCCGCGGTTGGCGAATCGAACGGCCTGGCCACCGTCCCGTACGCCAATGAAATCGAGCCGCCCGCCACCGGTGATGTCGGCCACGGCATACGTGTCCAGCCCCGTCTCCGCGGGTAACTGCTGGTAGGCGCCGTCGCCGTGCGCAAGCCACACCGCCGTCGAGCCGCCGCCCGACGCCACGAGATCGATGGCCCCATTGTTGTCCACGTCGGCGGCAATTAGGCGCGGACGCGCGCCAGTCGGCGCATCCGACCACTGCGCCAGTTCCGCTAAGCCATCCGCCGACCCATCATCCACCGCTTCCTCATCCGCCGCCTCGTCACCGGTAACCTCCCGCACGACACCGTTCCGTCCGAGAACGACGAGCTCGAACCGACCATCCGCGTCGAGATCCGCGACCGCAATCGCCGCCGCTTCGCCACCGCTCT
>CAZQAS010000188.1:2029-6871 GCA_964591285.1 uncultured Rhodothermales bacterium | reverse complement strand
CCGGACTGTAACAACATTTTTGGCTCCCTCGTAACGGCTTCGCGGTGGATGTACACCTCGATTTCAATGAGTCCTCATGAAGCGCGCTACGAAGATTATCCTGGCCACTGTGGTTCTAATTGCGGTAGCCGGTGGCGCCGCGGCCGTCATTACAAACGGCGATGATCCGCAGGGTGGGCAGATCCCCTCCGTGGAGGTCACTCGCGGAGACATCATCGACAAAGCCCTCGCCGTCGGCACCATCGTGCCGCGGGTTGAGATCAGCGTCAAATCTCAGTTCTCCGGAATTGTGAAGCGGCAGTACGCCGAGGTGGGTGCTTTCGTCCAGGCCGGCACGCCGCTCATGGAGGTCCAGCCGAATCCGACCCCGCTCGAACTCGTCGACGCCGAGCGCCGCATCGAGATGCGCCAGATTGAGCTGAAGAACCTTCGCGGCGAGTTCGAGCGCCAGAAACAACTGCTCGAGCGGCAGCTCATTTCGCGCCAGGAGTTCGAGCAGACGGAGCAGCAGTACGAGCAGTCGAGGCTCCAGGTGCAGATGGCCACGGAACAGCTTGCCCTTCTTCGCGAGGGCAAGGTAACGACCGAGACGGGTAGCTTCGAAACCGTCGTTCGCGCACCGATCAGCGGGTACATCCTGGACCGGATGGTAGAGGTCGGCGACCCCGTCGTGCCGCTTACGTCATATCAGGAAGGCACGCCGTTGATGTCCATGGCCGACATGGACGATCTCCTCTTCCGCGGCACCGTCGACGAGATCGACGTCGGCCGCCTGCATGAGGGCATGCCCGCGATGATCAAAGTAGGCGCGCTGCCGAACGCGCTGGTCCACGGGCGGCTGGCTAAAATCTGGCTGAAGGCACAGAAGGAGGAAAATTCGACCGTCTTCCCCGTCGAAATCGAGATCCTGGAAGCCGTCGAGCATACTCCCGACCGCCCCGAGGCGGAGCCGCAGCCCGTGGTGCTCCGCGCCGGCTATTCGGCCAACTCGGAGATCATCATAGAGCAGCGCGAGAACGTACTCTTGATCCCGGAGCGGGTCATCGAATTCACCCAGGATACCGCCAGCGTCCGGGTCCGGCTCGCCGAGAAATCCACGGAGAGCCGCATCATCCAAACCGGCCTCAGCGATGCGATCAACATCGAAGTCGTCGACGGTCTGGACGAAGGTGAGTGGGTCGCCGAGAAGCCGCCGAAAGAAATCGAGTAAGTCGGTCGTCGAGGGCGGATTCCGTATGTGGGACCCTCCTCCTGCAAGCACCTCACCTGTAATTCTATGCGTCTTCTCACCACCCTCTCCCAATTTCTTCAGGACGTTCGTGCGCAGAAGCTGCGGACGACCCTTACGATTCTCGGGATTACCTGGGGCACGGTGGCCGTCGTGGTGCTGCTGGCGTTCGGGACGGGGCTGGAGCGGCAGAACCGGAAGAACATGCACGGCATGGGCGACGGGATCGTCGTCCTGTTCGGCGGCCGCACGACCATTCCGTTCGACGGATTTCCGGATGGCCGGAGTATTAATCTTCGTGCCGAAGACGCGGCCGTGCTGAGTCAGGAAATCACAGACATCGCGCAGATCAGTCCCGAGTACCGCACCTCCGGTGCTCCGGTACGCCGCGGCACGGCCATCACGACGCCCACGCTTACCGGCATCGACGCCGTCTACGGCGAGATGCGCAACATTATCCCTGAGACCGGCGGAAGGTTCATCAACGCCCCGGACGTGGCGGGCCGGCGCCGGGTGGTCGTGTTGGGCGACGAAATCAAGCGGCTGCTCTTTGGCGAAGTCAAGGCCGTCGGTGAAACGGTGTACGTCGGCGAGACCCCCTTCACAGTGATCGGCGTGATGCAGCCGAAGACGCAGAATTCGTCGTATTTCTCGCGTGACAAAGACCGCGTTTTCATGCCGTCCACCACGTTCCGCTCCGTATTCGGCCACACCCACCTGAGCAACATCGTCTACCGCCCCGCCGAGGCCGCGCGCAGCGAGGGCGTCGAGCAGCAGGTCTATGAAACGCTGGGCCGCAAGTATCGCTTCGATCCAACCGACGAGGACGCCCTCGGTGTCTGGGATACCAACGAAGCCGACAAGTTCATGTCCTACTTCTTCCTCGGCTTCAACCTGTTCATGGGGATCATCGGCAGCTTCACGATGACGGTCGGTGGCATCGGTGTGGCGAACATCATGTACGTGGTCGTCCGTGAACGCACTCGTGAGATCGGCATCAAGCGGTCGGTCGGTGCTCGCAGGCGCGACGTGCTGTTCCAGTTCTTTCTGGAGTCCTTCCTGATCGTCGCCGTCGGCGCCGTATTCGGGATGTTGATCTCGATGGGTCTCGTCGAGGCGCTGGCCTTCCTTCCCGACGGAGCCAGGGAGGTCGTCGGCACGCCCACCCTCTCTCCCGCCGTGCTGCTCACCACGATGAGTCTGCTCGCGGCCATCGCGTTCCTGGCGGGGTACTTCCCGGCGCGGCGTGCCTCCCGACTTGATCCTGTCGAATGCCTGCGTTCTTGAGCATGATAGCGGCCATCCTGCTTCGGCGTACCTCGAAAGACGCCGACACGAAACGCGTTACCCGCGACCAAACCGCGCCATGTGGATAATCCTCTTACAAGAGTTCTGGGGCGACCTGCGCCTTCAAAAGACGCGCGCGTTTTTGACCATGTTTGCCATCACGTGGGGCACCATCTCGGTGGTACTGCTGCTGGCGTTCGGGGAGGGGCTCGGGCAGACCATGCGGGCGGGGTTTCTCGGCGCCGGGCAGCGCATTCTCATGATCTACGGGGGAGAGACGAGCATGCCGCACGACGGCTTGCCGAAGGGCCGTCCCATCCGACTCATGGAAGAGGACCTCGCCCTGTTGCAACGCTCCATTCCAGCCATCGACCTGGCGGGGCTCTCCTACGGTCGCTGGGGTGCGCAGCTGCAAGTAGGTCGCACCCGGACGAACACGTACATGGAGGGCGTCAATCCGGCCTTCGAGGAGATGCGCACGCTGTATCCGGCGCAGGGGGGACGATTTCTGAACGTCAACGACGTGGCGCAACGCCGGCGCGTCGTCTTCATCGGCAATGAGCTCGCCGCGCAGCTATTCGGCTCGAACGATCCGAGTGCCGGCGTAGGGCAGCAGATCAAGATCGACGGCCTGCCCTTCACGGTGGTCGGGGTGATGCAGGAGAAGCTGCAGACCAGCATGAACAACGGGCCGGACGCACAGCGAGCCATCATTCCGTACACGACCTTCCGGGCCGTCTACGGCAATCGGTACGTCAATCACCTGATCGTCCGCCCCCGCGAGATCAGCCAGGCCGCGGCCGTAAAAAAGCAGATCAGTGAGGTTCTCGGCCGCCGTCACCAATTCGATCCGTCCGATGAACGTGCGATAGGCGTGTGGGACTTCATCGAGCAGGAGAAGCAGATGAATGCGGTGTTTCTGGGCATTCAGATCTTCCTTGGCGTCGTGGGCGGACTCACGCTCTTGCTGGCCGGCGTCGGCGTCGCGAACATCATGTACGTCATCGTCCGCGAGCGCACGCAGGAGTTCGGAGTGAAGATGGCCCTCGGTGCCCGCAAGTACCACATCAAGATTCAGGTCGTCTTCGAAGCACTGATGATCGCCCTCACCGGCGGAGCCATCGGCCTTTCCTTTTCGACCGCGGTGGTCTACGCCGTGGACAGCATCCCGAACAAGGAAGGAGCGGCAGAATTCCTGGCCAATCCGGTCCTCTCGGTACCGATCGCCCTCCTCACGGTCGGCGTGCTGACTATGATCGGATTGGTGGCCGGATACTTCCCTGCCCGGAAGGCCGCTCGCCTCGACCCGGTCGAGTCGCTTCGGTTCGAATGACGGCGACGGCGTCCTTTTCCTTCGCGGGTGGACGCCGGGAGATCGGCGAGCAGCACTCCGGCGTCATCCCGCCTATCGACGGCTTCCGTGCGCGGCGGCATAGCGAGCCAGGAAGGTCTCGACCCCGTCCTGCGCGCAGGCGATGATGTGCTCCTTCGGCGGGGGCGTCCCGACCAGAATCGTGCGATCAAGGGGCTCTCCGGCCACGAGGTACGCAAACTGCGTGGCGGCGCGTCGCGCGTCCTTCACTTGCAGCACCCCCGCCTGTCCCAGATGTTCGAATCCCGACGCAAGGGCTTCGATCACCTGACCGGGTGCTCGATCGAAATATTCCCTCGCAAGTTCCGGAAACGCCTGCGCCTCGCCGATCAAGAGCCGCCGAAGCGCGACCACCTCGGGGCGTACGATAGCTAGGGCCAGCCTCTGACCCAGGTCCTTGAGGTCCGCACGCAGGTTTGCCGCAGTGATCCCGGCGGGAAACTCCTCGCGTAGCCCGCGAGCGAATTCCTCCGCATAGGAGATGACGTCCTCGACGATCTGGATGAAGAGCGCCTCCTTGTCGGCGAAGTTGTTGTATACCGTGCGTTTGGTGAGCCCGGCCATCTCGGCGATCTCTTCCATGGTCGTCCCCGCATACCCCTGCTGCAGGAACAACGTCCGGGCCGCGTCGACGACGGCCGTGCGTGAACGAATGACGCGCGGGTCATCCGTGCGCGGCCTCGAGTCGTGACTAGATATTGCACTCATGAGTAAACTATTATACCTTCCAGTATAAAAAACTCAAACGGCGAGCGGGAACATGGGATCCAACATCGGGGCCGGCACGACGCCGGAGCGTACGAACGACTCGAAAACCAATCGCGGCGCGACGAGTACGCGATCCCTGCTCGGCTACGGCGTGGTGGTGGGGCCGTTCTATCTCGCCGTCGGCCTGATTCAGGCCTTCCTCCGGGACGGCTTCGACCTCATGCGGCACCCACTCAGCCTACTCGCC
>CAZQAS010000188.1:0-1929 GCA_964591285.1 uncultured Rhodothermales bacterium | reverse complement strand
GGAATCTGGTTCAGTGTGGTCGTGGGATGGGCATGGCTCGCCGTCACGTCGCTCCACCTCTACCGTGAGGCGCCGACCTGGACGGCGAATCCTGTTGACCAGGAGACGCCCGCCGGAATTCCGTAGCGCCCCCATTTGGGTAATCGCCGCGTTTATTCGTCAGTCGGTCTCGGCTCGTGCATCTCAGCAGTCAAGCCTGGTGCGACGGCTCCATTGCCGCAGGCACGGACCCGGAAACCGCACGTGCGGCTGCGGCGCCACACGATCTGCGTAGAATTCGTACCTTGCTATATTGGCACGGATTAAGGCCGCATAGCGGACGAAGCGGACGAAGAGGTGCACCACGCACTACCTATCGATTTTGTAGGCGAAAAGCCCCTGCCGGATGGACGCTATTCGTACTCGCTCGTCCTGGACGACGGCCGGGTGTTGCACCAGGTGAGGCGCGAGTGACCAGGCTCCTGCTCACCGTGGACCGCGCTTTTGCAACGGCAGGAAGAGTTGAAGGAGGACTACACATTGGACATCACCATTGAAACGCTGGTCAACGCCGATCTGGATCGTGTCTGGGCGGCATGGAACGATCCAGAGGACATCATGCAGTGGAATGCCGCCTCGGATGACTGGCATACGACCGAAAGCAGCGTCGATCTGCGCGAGGGGGGCAGGTTCTCATCCCGCATGGAGGCGAAAGACGGAAGCGCCGGGTTCGATTTTGAAGGGAGCTACACGCGCGTCGAGCCTCAGAAGCTAATCGAATACACGATGGACGACGGTCGGGACGTCCGGGTCGAGTTCATCGAAGGCGCCGATGGCATTCTCGTCAGAGAGACGTTCGAGGCGGAATCCGACCACAGTGCCGACGAACAGCGCCAGGGCTGGCAGGCCATTCTCGATAATTTCGCCCGGCACGTCGAAGCGCAAACCGGTGGCGGCGTGAATGCGTAGGCGGAGGACGAACCCCGATTGAATGAGCGATCCGATTGACGACACGCCGATCACAGAGCTTCGAAACCTCGGCCCGGCATCAGCGAGAATGCTGGAGACCATCGGCATCCGAACACGTGCCGATCTGGAGCGGGTCGGCCCCGTACTCGCCTATCGTGCGCTGAAGGACGTGCACCCAAACGTCAGCCTGAATCTCCTCTGGGCCATGTACGGCGCGATGACGAATCAGCGCTGGGACCGGCTGTCTGAAGAGGTCCGCGAGCAGCTGACACGCGAGGTCGACGAAGCCATGCAGCTGCCGGCGGGAAGGGGAGGGGACCGGGAGAAGTGATTCTCCCCGAGAGCGCGAGAGCCGTACCCGCCCGGAAGGTGAGCGCGCGATGAACGATGCCCGACGATTGCAAGCCGACTGCGTTATGTCGGATGAACTGGCTACACTTCCGCCGTTTCGTCCGCCTCAAGAATATCCTTCAGCCTGCGCAGGTCAGCCTTGTAGTTTCGCCGAACGACCCTGCGCGTCACAGGCGCCATCAGTTTTCCGAACAGTCCGCCGGGTAGACGCTCCGGCTCATACGTGACCGTAACGCGGCACACGTCGTTATATGGTTCTGCGATGCAGGCCGTGTGAATCACCATCGAATCCGACACGGAGCGATGGGCGACCATTCTACCAGGCTCATAGTCGGTCACTTCGTCCACGAACTCACGCCGGCCCATGGCATCCATAACCATGCGACCTCTCCGGCCACTTCCTGTTTGGGCGCTCGGGTCGAGCCATTCGGATTCAACTACCGATGCCATCCAGCGTTTGTCATTGCTTCGATTATCGAAGAACGCAAACACCTCATCTGGTGAGCGATTGATGATAATGCTCTCTTCGACCTTCATGAGTGCCTCCAGACTTTATCGTCTTTCGCGACCAGTAGTGGCATTCTCACGGGGCGGATCAGTGGCAGTTCCATACTGATCCGGTCTCTCATT
>CAZQAS010000187.1:3693-6910 GCA_964591285.1 uncultured Rhodothermales bacterium | reverse complement strand
AAGGAAGTCGGAGATCAGAGGTCAGACGTCTGACTTCCGACCTCTGACTTCAGACATCCACCGAAACAGGCACTAGAGGGGATTTGTAACATCTTGTTTCCAGGCCCTTTCCCCTCCATACGGGCGTAGCTCAATTGGCAGAGCAGCGGTCTCCAAAACCGCAGGCTGCAGGTTCGAGTCCTGCCGCCCGTGCATATTCGGAGATAGGAGATTGTGGGAGACATGAGATGGACGTTCAAACATTGAAGTCTATCTCCCATCTCCGATTTCCCATCTCCATTAGAACATGACCTAACGCTCGGAAGAAGACCATGAACATCGCCCAGTATCTTAACGACGTCGGCAAGGAAATGCGGAAGGTCAGCTGGCCAAGCCGCAACGAGCTGATCAGCAACACACTCATTACGCTCTTCGCAACCGCCGTCATCTCGCTGTATATCTGGGCTGCCGACGAGGTCATCAGCCGAGCCTTACAATTTATCTATCAGTAACGTCAAGACTGGTTCGCTATAGCGGAATCCGTCATTCTCATCGATTGCGCAGGCACTTAGAACGATGGCCAAGAAGCAAAAGGAAAGCATTCACAAGTGGTACGTACTGCGCACATTCTCCGGCCACGAGAAGAAGGTGAAGTCATACCTCGAGAAAGAGCTGGAACGACTCGGCCTCGAAGACAAGATCGATGAAATCATGATTCCGACGGAAACCGTCTTCGAGATGCGTCGCGGCAAGAAGCGGACGCGCGAAAAGACCTTTTTTCCCGGGTACATAATGTTGCACGCAGTGCTCGACAACGAGCTGCAGCACGTGATCTCGAATCTGCCGTCGGTTATCGGCTTCCTCACGACCGGCGACGAGCCGACCCCGCTTCGCCCGGACGAGATCAATCGCATAATGGGTAAGATGGACGAAGCCCGGGAAGCCGGCGAGCAACCGGAGATTCCGTTCAAGTCCGGCGATCCGGTTAAAGTGGTAGACGGGCCGTTTAACAACTTCAGCGGTTTCGTCGAGGAAGTCTATCCGGACAAAATGAAGGTAAAGGTAATGGTGTCGATCTTCGGCAGGAAGACGCCGCTGGAGCTAGATTACTTGCAGGTGGAGCACGAGGAGTAAGGCCGACCGCCGCCGGAATCCGGTCGTCTTCATGATGTATATCGTCTGTGTGATGTATGCGGCACAAGCGGCACGGTCTGGAAGGATGAACGGGCATGGCCCCGCGGCAGGTGCCCAGCCCGTGAATCTGCATTGAACTCGACAGGTTCTCGAAACCGGCGGATGAGCCCGCGCATATATCTCGGCTGATTCTCATCGCACTCAACCAATAAGGGCGGGAGCTCGCGAACCGGGCATTCGGACCGCAGGTCGATTCTATGGCAAAGAAAATTGACGGCTACATCAAGCTGCAGATCAAGGCCGGACAGGCCAATCCGGCGCCCCCAATCGGTCCGGCTCTCGGCCAGAAGGGCGTCAATATCATGGAGTTCTGTAAGCAGTTCAATGCTGCGACGGGTGATAGAATGGGGCTCGTACTTCCGGTAGTCATTACCGTCTACGCGGACAAGTCCTTCAGCTTCATCGTTAAGAGCCCGCCCGCCGCGGTTCTGCTGAAGAAGGCGGCCCGCATCGAATCCGGAGCCGGAGACCCCCTTCGCGAAAAGGTAGGGACGGTCACCTGGGATGACTGCCGCTCGATCGCCGAACAAAAGATGGAGGATCTGAACGCCTACGACGTCGACAAGGCAGCCTCCATGATTGCGGGCACGGCCCGCTCGATGGGCATAAAGGTTCAAGGCGGACCGGCCGCCTAGTCTTTCTATGTCGGCTCGGTCGCGAGATCGGCTCGGGCCCGTAGATGGTCAATAGACATCGATGAAAGTGGGAGCTCGATCGTACCGAGCGCTTGCACCACGCAAACCGACACTGATATGGCTAAGAAAGGCAAACGGTATAGAGAGGCGCTCGACGCCGTAAACGGAGCAGGTGGGCCGTTCACGCTCTCCGACGCATCCGAGCTCATTAAAACGACCGCAAAGGCGAACTTCGACGAGACGATCGACGTCGACCTCCGACTCGGCGTCGACCCCCGTCATGCGGATCAGATGGTTCGTGGATCGGTTGCGCTGCCTCACGGCACCGGTAAAGAGATCAAGGTCCTCGTGCTTGCCAATGATGCGAAGCAGGAAGAAGCTAAGGAGGCCGGCGCCGATCTCGTTGGGTTGGACGATATGATCGAGCGCATTCAGAACGACGGTTGGACGGAGTTCGACGTAGTGGTCGCTACGCCCGACGTCATGAGCAAGGTTGGCCGGCTCGGACGCGTGCTCGGTCCACGTGGATTGATGCCGAATCCCAAAAGCGGCACCGTCACGATGGATATTGCCTCTGCCGTGAAGGAAGTGAAGGCGGGAAAGATCGAATTCCGTGTCGACAAGAACGGTAACCTCCATACCGCCATCGGCAAGGCATCTTTTTCAACGGATCAGATTCGTGAGAACGCCGAGGCCTTCTTCAAGGAAGTTCTCCGGCTCCGACCCGCCTCCGCGAAGGGCGCCTATATACGATCCGCCACGATTTCGACGACCATGGGACCGCCGATCCCGCTGGATCGCGCCGCCGTCGTAAGCAACCTCAGGTAAGACAGCTTTCCTCGAAAACCCGACACGTTCGGGATACAGCCATGCCAATGACCAAATCAGATAAGGAAGCGGTCGTCGACGAAATCGCACAGACGCTTGAGTCGCGCTCCGTAATCTATCTGACGAACTACTCCGGTCTTTCCGTAGCGCAAGCCAACGAATTGCGGAATCGATTCCGTGAAAACGGCGTCGACTACCGGGTCTATAAGAATACCCTCATCCGCCTCGCCATGGAGCGATTGGGCGGATTTGACGAGCTGATGAATCAGCTTCACGGACCGACAGCCGTGGCCTTCAGCGAGGAGCCCGCGGCACCTGCTAAGGTCATGAAGAAATTCGTCAACGACGAGTCGGTCGATCGGCCGGAACTGAAGGCGGCATATGTCGACGGCGCCTACTATGCCGCGGATGCGCTCGACGTGCTCGCATCATTGAAGTCGAAGGACGAACTCCTTGCCGACATCCTCGGACTGCTGACGGCGCCGATGACAAACATCGTGAGTGGAATTCAGGGACCGGGCCGGAATCTCGCCGCCGCGATTAAGTCGATCGCCGAGGGCGAGGAAAAGGCAGAGGCCTGA
>CAZQAS010000187.1:0-3593 GCA_964591285.1 uncultured Rhodothermales bacterium | reverse complement strand
TGACAGCGTATATACGTATAATCAACAACCAACCCCTTAATACGCAGCGCAGCCGCACGGACACGACGGCCGAGACCGCTGCAGGAGACACACTATGGCCGATATAAAGAAAATTGCAGAAGAACTCGTCAACCTCTCGATCAAGGAGGCCAGCGAGTTGGCGAACCTCCTAGAGGAAGAGTACGGAATCAAGCCGGCTCAGGCCGCCGTTGCCGTAGCCGGTGGCGGAGCCGCCGGCGGAGATGGTGCCGCTGCGGTCGAGGAGAAGACGGAGTTTGACGTCGTCCTGAAGGCGATCGGCGGCAACAAGATCGCCGTCATCAAAGAGGTGCGCAGCTTGACGGGTCTCGGCCTCAAGGAGGCCAAAGAGCTCGTCGACGGGGCACCGAACACGATCAAGGAAGGCGTCGGAAAAGACGAGGCACAGGACATCAAAGCCAAGCTCGAAGAGGCTGGAGCTGAAGTCGAATTGTCGTAAACGACATTCCGATTTGCCGCGCGCCTACAGCGCACGGAAAATCGTCGCGCGAGACGGAAGCCGACCCCGAGTACTCGGGGCCGGCTTTTGGCGCTTGATTCGACTACCGAACGGTTCGGCCGGAGGGGAAACATGTTGTCAACGCCGCAGTTGATAACCTGATGCACCTCTCTCAGCCACGCAAACTCGAGCGCGGCACGATCGCGCCAGAATGAGAGTACACAAGCTCAATCGCCAGGTGGCACATGCTGTACTCATGCCCGGCAATCAGGTGGCTGCACACCATTTTCCACCGCACCGACAGCACAGGCGTGCGGTGGTGGCGACAGAGGAAGTAAACAACGAATGGTCTCTGGAATAATCGCGAACGCTGTCGGCGGCATGGCTCATCGCGCACGCACGATCCTCAGAGGATTCGACGTGATCAGTTCCCGCTATCTGCGTTCTAAACCACGCAAGCTACTCAATCTATGCTGCACACAAACGGTCAAGCGACGGACGGACAGCGCAAAGATTTCGCTCGGATTCCCACCGTTCATGACTATCCGGACTTTCTGGATGTTCAACTCAAGTCATTCCGCGATTTTGTTCAAGACGACGTAGCCCCCGAAGAGAGGGAGGATATCGGCCTCCAGGCGGTCTTCAAGGAGCATTTTCCGATTCAGGACAGCCGCGAGCGCTACACGCTCGAGTTCATTCATTATGCGCTCGATGCTCCTAAGCACTCCGTGGAGGAGTGCATCGCGCAGGGCCTGACCTTCTCGGTTCCTCTCAAGGCAAAGCTTCGCCTCTCCAGCAAGGAAGACGAGGACGAGGAAGAAGCTGAGGAAGCCATCGAGCAGGAGGTCTATCTCGGAAATCTCCCGTTCATGACCGATCAGGGGACCTTCGTCGTTAACGGCGCCGAGCGCGTCGTCGTCTCCCAGCTCCACCGGAGCCCGGGCGTGTTCTTCGGCTCGAGCATCCATCCGAACGGCACGCAGCTCTTTTCCGCGCGGGTCATCCCGTTCCGCGGCTCCTGGATCGAATTCTCCACGGACGTGAGCAACGTCATGTGGGCATACATCGATCGGAAGAAGAAACTCCCCGTTACGACGCTGCTGCGAGCGCTCGGCTACTCGTCAAATGATGAGATCGTCGGCATCTTCGATATGGCCGACGAGCAGAATGTCAAGACGAAGAAGGCCTTTAAAAAGATCATCGGTCGTCGCCTCGCCGCTTCCGTAACGGTTGAGCAGGTCCACGAGATCATCGACGAGGACACCGGCGAAGTGATCGAGGAGCGGAAGGAACGCAAAGTGCTCTTCCCGGCCGATCACGAACTAGAGGAGGAGGATTACGACGCCCTCAAAGAGGCGAGCGTCAAGAAGGTCTTCCTCGTCAAGGAAGAAGAGGAGGAAGAGCTCGACAAGTCGACGCTCGTCGATACGCTTCGAAAGGATCCGGCGCACTCGGAAGCCGAGGCGCTCGAGCACATGTACATGCAGCTGCGAGGCAGCGAGGCACCCGATCTCGACACCGCCCGCGGCGTTCTCGACCGGCTGTTCTTCAGCGAAAAACGTTACGATCTCGGCGACGTCGGCCGTTATCGAATCAACAAACGACTGAAGCTCGACGTCCCGAGCGATACGCTGACCCTAACTCCCGACGACATAATCGCGATCGTCCGTGAGCTGGTCAGCTTGCAGAACGGCAAGAGCAGTGTCGACGACATCGACCATCTCGGCAACCGTCGCGTGCGCACGGTCGGCGAACAACTCGGTAGCCAGTTCTCTCTCGGATTGGCCCGCATGGCCCGGACGATCAAGGAGCGGATGAATCTCCGAGACGCCGAGAGTTTCACGCCTCAAGACCTGGTGAACGCCCGCACCGTTTCGAGCGTCATCAACACGTTCTTCGGAACGAACCAGCTCAGCCAGTTCATGGATCAGACGAATCCGCTGGCGGAACTTACGCACAAGCGCCGCATGTCGGCACTTGGGCCGGGTGGACTGACTCGCGAACGCGCTGGGTTCGAGGTCCGAGACGTGCACTACACGCACTACGGACGGCTCTGTCCGATTGAAACACCGGAGGGGCCGAATATCGGTCTGATTTCGTCGCTCTGCGTTCACGCAACCGTCAACGATTTCGGCTTCATCGAGACGCCGTATCGGGTGGTAAAGAAGGGCAAGGTAAGCGAGGAGATTCGCTGGTTGTCGGCCGAGGAAGAGGACAACGCGGTCATCGCGCAGGCGAATGCACCGATCGACAAGAAGGGCAACTTCGAAAACGACTACGTGAAGTGCCGCTTCCGCGGAGATTTCCCGATCGTGCCGCCCGATGAAGTCGAATACATGGACGTCGCGCCGAATCAGATCGTTTCGCCGGCGGCCAGTCTGATTCCGTTCCTCGAGCATGACGACGCCAACCGCGCCCTCATGGGATCAAACATGCAGCGCCAAGCCGTGCCGCTGCTCCGGTCCGAGGCCCCGCTGGTGGGTACCGGTCTCGAATCGCGCGTGGCGAAGGACTCGCGCGCCGTTCTCGTTTCTGAAGGTGAAGGCGTTGTGGAGTTCGTGGACGCTAACCGTATCGTCGTCCGCTACGACCAGGACAAAGAGGATGAGGACCTCAACTTCGAGGATACCGTCCGCGAGTACAGCCTGGTCAAGTTCCGGCGAACGAATCAGGACACCTGCGTTAATCAGAAGCCCATCGTCAGTGAAGGACAGCGCGTCGAGAAGGGCACCGTACTAACCGACGGCTTTTCGACGGATAAAGGCGATCTTGCACTAGGCAAGAACGTGCTGGTGGCTTTCATGCCCTGGTTCGGGTACAACTTCGAGGATGCCATCGTGCTCTCGGAGCGCCTCGTCACCGACGATGTATACACGTCGGTCCACATCGAGGAGTTCGAACTCCAGGTCCGCGATACCAAACGCGGCGAAGAGGAGTTGACGCGTGAAATCCCGAACGTCTCAGAGGAGGCGACAAAAGATCTCGACGAGCGCGGTATCATTCGCGTCGGAGCCGAAGTGGGTGCCGGCGATATAATCGTTGGAAAGATTACGCCAAAGGGCGAGACCGACCCGACGCCTGAAGAGAAGCTCCTACGTGCCATCTTCGGTGATAA
>CAZQAS010000186.1:4009-7013 GCA_964591285.1 uncultured Rhodothermales bacterium | reverse complement strand
CTGTCCTCCCGCTAAGCAGGCTCGCTCGTCAATTCTACATTCGGGTTTGTCACTTTCGCCAAATACGTCGTGCGTGGCTTCACGCCGAGCTCGGCCAGCATGCCGTAGTTCAGCGGATTTCCTTTTGCCCGGGACACTGCGCTGTTCGGATCGTTGAGATCGCCGAAGACGATAGCCTCCGCCGGACAGGCCTGCTGGCACGCCGTCTGGACCTCTCCATCGCGAAGCGGCCGTTCCTCGAGGTCCGCCAGGCGCTGCTTCTCACGCACCCGCTGCACGCAGTACGTGCACTTCTCCATGACGCCGCGGAAGCGGACCGTCACGTCGGGATTGTGCGCCATCTCCAGCGTTTCCGGAATCGTCTTCGACCAGTTGAAGAAGTTGAAGCGCCGCACCTTGTACGGGCAGTTGTTCGAGCAGTAGCGCGTTCCGATGCAGCGGTTGTAGACCATCTCGTTGATCCCGTCGGCCGAGTGCGCCGTCGCGGCGACCGGACAAACGGGTTCGCAGGGCGCATCCTCGCAGTGCATGCACGGGATCGGCTGGAAGACCATCTCGGGATCGTCCACACTATTTTCGTCGGAGACAAAGTACCGATCGATACGAAGCCAGTGCATCTCCCGGCCGCGGCCGACTTCTTGCTTGCCGACCATATGGATGTTGTTCTCGCTATCGCACGCAACCACGCAGGCGTTGCAGCCCGTGCACGTGTTCAGGTCGATGACCATCCCCCAGCGATTCACCGTGTACGGACTGTCCTTGAACTCGGGCTCATCCTGCGGATGTCGCTCCGCCCAGAGCTCGCGGTAATCCGTCCACTGCTCGTCTTCCTCGAGTCCGGGAACGTGCGTATCGGCGAAATCTGGATTCTGCTGAAAACCGCTGACCGTCGATTTTCTAAAGAGCGCGCGGCCCTCCATCGAGCCGTGCTCCTGGGTCGTCGAAATCGTGTAGCGTTCCCCGGTCCGCTCTACGGTCGCACCTTGCATGACGTGCTCCATGCGCGCCGATCGAAGCGGCGCGACATTGGCGCCGACGCCGTTAGCCAGTGGACCATCCGCGAAGATGTCCGTGTAGTGATCGAGGTCGAAGAAGCGCGCCTCCCGCTGCGGCCGGTTCGTCGAAATATCGCGGCCGTATCCGAACGTAAGGTGGATTGAATCGTCGGCGATCCCCGGCTGGATCCAGGCCGGCAGACGAACGCTCCGGTCGCCGATCGAGATCTCGACGACATCGACCTCATACTGCCCTTTGTCGTACTCCGGCTCGATGCCGAATCGCTCGGCCGTCGCGGGGCTCATCAGCGCCACGTTGTCCCAGACGATCTTCGTCGTCGGATCGGGCAGCTCCATGAGCCAGGCGTTGTTGGCGTAGGATCCGTCAAGGACGGTTGGGTCGAGATGGAATACCACCTCTACGCCGTCTTCATTCGCGGCATCCTGGTCCGCCGGCGGGGGCGCACCCGCGCCGATCGCGACTTCCGGGTAGCCGCTATCCGGCAGGAAGCCGTCGTGCAGTACCCGACGCCACGCCGCCTCGGCGTCGCCCGTGAGAAAGTCACCCCACGCCCTCCGCACGAGATCGTAGCCCGACACGTCGGCTCCGGTCGCGAGCACGTTCAGGACTTCGATGTCCGTATTGGCGGGCTCGTATAGCGGGGCGATCATCGGCTGGATGACCGAGAGTGTACCGTCGTAAGCACGCCCGTCGCCCCACGCTTCGAGATAATGAGCGCGCGGAATGTGCCACCTGCTCGCGCGGGCGGTCTCGTCGACGTAAAGACCGACGTGAATCGTCTCACCGGCACGTCGGAGCGCCTCTTCAAAGCCGAGTTCGGCGGGTGCGCTGTAGACGGGGTTGACGCCGAGCATGAGGACGGCGTCGACCTCACCTTGATTCATCTGATCGACGAGCTCCCGAAGCTGCTCCGACTGAGGCGGCTCGGCGTCTTGTTCGATGTCCAGATAGGTGACGGTAGTGCCGACGGCGCCCAGCGAAGCGTTAATGGCCGCAGCAAGGGCGTGAACTTCGGCCGGCTGGGTGTCGCCGGCCACGACGACGCCGTTGGCGCCGGCACTCTGAAGATCCCGCGCGAGCACGTCGAGAAACGGATCGTTATCGAAAGCGCTGGACGGCGCGCCACCGGCGCCAAGCCTGGATGCGAGTGCGCGCGCAAACGCAGCCACGTCACTCGAACGAAGTCGGCGGCGATTGTCGGCATTGCCTCCCGTGATGGAGTAATTGCTCTCAACGGCGTAGAGCCGGCTTGGGACGTCATCTTCCGACTCAATCCGCCGGCTGGCAGCAAATTCCGCCGTGTTGTGCACAAAATTGAGTTCGGTGGGCCCGAGGAAATCTGCGTCGAGGCTCACGATCACCTCCGCCTCGGAGAACCGATACAGGGGACGAACGGGTTGTCCGGCGGCTTGCTGCAGTCCCTGGAGCTCGGTGTCGTCCCCCTCGGGTCGGTATGTAATCCACTGCATCGCCGGAAACTGCTGCTGGAGCTGCTCACGGAGCGCCTGGAGGGTCGGGGATGAGCTCGGCTCCGCGAGCACCACGAGCTGCGTTTGATCGGCGCCTGCGGCGAACCGCTGGGCGAAATTGATGAAATCGCGCCAGGAAGCCTCTGTCCCCTCTCGTAGGACGCGGTCGGATCGATCCGGATCGTAGAGATTCAGGATCGACGCCTGCTGAAAGACGCCGGAGGCGCCGCGGCTCATGGGGTGCTCAGGATTGCCCTCGATCTTGGTCGGCCGCCCCTCGTGATTCTCGACAAGTGCACCGCGCACAATGCCGCGAAACGGCATCGCCGTGGCATAATAGAGCGGCCGGCCGGGAACGATCTCCTCCGGTTGGCGCGTGTAGGGAAGCGTCGTTTCGACGGGTCGGCGGCAGGCGGCAAGACCGGCCATGGCCATCGATGCACCCACCAGCTGGAGGAATTGGCGCCGCGTCGCACCGCCGGGCGGCTCGCTCGCCCCCGGCATGAACTCGTCCGCCT
>CAZQAS010000186.1:0-3909 GCA_964591285.1 uncultured Rhodothermales bacterium | reverse complement strand
GCGGAGCAGTCGGTCGGCGGCTGAATGCCTTCCTGCTCGATCCGCTGTAGATTTCGTTCGATGAAGTTTGGCGGGTGTACGTAGTCCATCTGCGCAACCTGATCGTCCGGACGCAGGTATAGCTCCGGCTGACGGTGGCAGTCGAGGCACCACCCCATCGACAGCGGCTCTGCCTGCTCGACGACTTCCATGCGATCGACCCGTCCGTGGCAGGTCTCGCATCCCACGCCGTTGTTGACGTGCACCGCATGACTGAAGTGGACGTAGTCCGGCAGGAACGTAACCTTCACCCATTCGACCGGATGGCCCGTCGCCCAGCTCTCCCGCACGGGAAGTAGTGAGATGGATTCCGGCAAGATTTGTCCATGGCAGTTCATGCAGGTCTGCGTTGGCGGAACGTTCGCCGTTGGACTCATCTCGACGTTCGTGTGGCAGTACTGGCAGTCCAGGCCCAGTTGGCCCACATGCAGCTCGTGGCTGTAGGGAACCGGCTGTTCGGGTGCGTAGCCGACGTCGGTGTATTCGGGCGAGAAATAATACCAGACGACGAAAATGAGAACGATGCCTCCCAGAAGAGCTCCCGCAAGCGAGAGGAGGGGCATTACGTTGGCCTGCTTCGGAAAAATTTGAGGCATTCAGACGCGCATTAGTCCGTGGTGCGGAGTTGTCCTCAGCGCAAAAAAGGTAACGTATCCAGAAATCCGCGGAGAGGGCTCCGGTTGAATTTAGAGTAAATTGGCGCTCCGGCCGGATCTCCGTTCTGATTTCGACGCGCCTAAGATCGACGACTCGTCACGTCAAAATCAAACCGATTAGGCCACGCGGCTCAACTCGAGAGCACGTCCATTCTCATCATGCGTCATCCGCCGAAAGCGCCCCGTCAGTAGCAAGGCCGCGGCGGCGAGCCCGAGGACGAGACCGTACCACAACCCAACCGCCCCCCAGCCGATGATGAATCCCATCACGTACGCACTCGAGAGGCCGATCAGCCAGTAGGATACGAATCCGATGAGCATCGGTCGGCGCGTGTCCTTTAATCCGCGCAGTGCGCCGGCAGCGGAGACCTGGATGCCGTCAAAGACTTGAAAGACTGCCGCGATGCCGAGAAGTGTAACGGCGAGTTCCACGACCGCGCGGTTATCGGCGGCATCGAGATCCAGGAAGACCCCGATGATCGACCGCGGCATGATCCAGAACACGATCGCGGCGGCGCTCATGAATAAGGCCGCCAAACCGACCGCAACGAAGCCGGCGCGGCGCGCACCCCGCACGTCGCCCCGTCCGATCGACTGACCGACGCGCACCGAAGCCGCCATACCCACCCCGAGCGGCACCATGAACGTAAAGGCGGCACACTGCAGCGCCACCTGGTGTGCCGCCAGAGGCATCGTACCGATCGTTCCGATCATCAACGCCGTCAGCATGAACAGGCCCGATTCGATGCCAAGCGAGACCCCGATCGGCCATCCGATCTTGAACAGCTCCCGAAAATAGTCAGCGTCCGGGCGGCCGAGCGTGCTGAAAATTCGATACTCCTTCAACGTCTTCTCGTACCGGCAGTACAAAGCGAGCGAGATCAAGAGGAACCAGAACACGATCGTGCTGGCCCACCCCGTTCCGACAAGACCGAGGGCCGGAAAACCGAACTTCCCGAACATTAGCGTGTAGTTCGAAAGCACGTTCAGGATCACGCCGACGGACGCGATCACCGTCACCGGAAGCGGTCGCGAGATCCCCTCCACGAATCCGCGAAGGACCATGTACCAGAGGAAGGGTAGGAATCCCCAGACGATCGCGCGGATATACCCCTGGGCATCGGCCACTGCGCCGGCCGGCTGTCCGCCCCACCGAAGCAGCGGTCCGATGTTCCACAGGATCAGGAAGGCGGGCACCGTCAACATCGCGGCGAGCCAGAAACCCTGCCGCACGCTGCGCTCGATCGGCTCGTGCTCTCCGGCACCAAAGGCCTGCGAGACCATCGGCCCGACGGCCATGACCACACCCATCGAGGTGATCGCCAAAAAGAAGAACACCGTGTTGCCGAGCGCGACCCCGGCGAGGGCCTCCTTGCCGAGCCGGCCGACCATGATCGTATCGACCAGTCCCATCGACATCTGCGCGAGCTGGGCGGCCACTACGGGAACGGCGAGACGCAGCGTCGATCGGGCTTCCGTAAGCAGGCGAGTACGTTGAGAGGACACGAGAGACGGGGGGTCGTTCACGTAAAAAGAATCATGAACCCGATGGGTGCGTTCTTAGAGCCTCTTCTTCATCGACTGCGCGGCGATTTCGCTTAGTATTCAGATAATGGGTAATCCGTCTACCGGTCCGCAGACTTCTACGCTCGACCTTTCGCCGAGGGCCGAGCCCGACCTGTCCGTGATTATCGTCAATTATAACGTTCGGGAATTCCTCGAACAGGCTCTACGCTCCCTCGCTCGCGCCGGACGGTACGTCGACATGGAGGTCTTCGTCGTCGACAACAGTTCCGTCGACGGCAGCGTTTCGATGGTCCGCTCCGAATTTCCGAATGTGACGGTCATCGCCAACGACCGCAATGTCGGGTTCAGTCGGGCGAATAATCAGGCCATGAATGCGGCCCGGGGGCGATACCTCCTGATCCTCAACCCGGACACCATCGTCCAGGAAGACACGCTGGAGACATTGATCGACTTCATGGACGCGCATCCGCGGGCCGGCGCGGTCGGCTGCAAGATTCTGCATCCCGACGGCACTTTTGCGCGCGAGAGCCGCCGGGCGTTTCCTACGCCGGAGGTGGCGTTCTACCGGCTCGTGGGCCTCGCGTCGTTGTTCCCGTCGAGTCGGCGTTTCGGCCGGTATAACATGACGTATCTCCCGGAGGACGAGGTTGCCGAAGTCGACGCGCTCAGCGGCTCTTGTATGATGGTCCGCCGCGAGGCGTTGTACGACTCGCCTGACGTGAGCGGAGCCGGCGCCGGGCTGCTCGACGAGGATTTCTTCATGTATGGAGAGGACCTTGACTGGTGCTATCGGATTCAGCAGGCCGGATGGAAGATCTACTATACGCCGGAAACACAGATCATCCACTACAAGGGGGAGAGCACCAAGAAGGGCGAGCTGCGATACGTGCGGCTCTTCTACGGTGCGATGATGCATTTTACGGAGAAGCACTTCGAGTATCGGTACTCGCGGCTGTTCGCTTCCATTCTCCGAGCGGGCATTTTGCTGCGTGCGTTCGTGTCGGTCGCCGGCAAGTCCGCTCGGGTGGCGGCGTGGCCCGCCCTTGATTTTCTCGTAGTCTTTCTGTCGGCGTCGGCGGTCGCCGTGCTGCACGCAGCGGCCCACGGCGCAGTGCCCGCCCCGCTCTTCTTTGCGGTCGTCGCGCCGGCCTACGGCCTCGGCGCCGTCGCCGGCATCGCGTCGTGCGGCGGATACGGTCGGCGGCGGCGGTTGAGGTGCGTCTGGTTCGGTGCTTTCGCGGGACTGCTCGTCGTTTCGGCCCTTTCGTTCTTCGCCAAGGATATCGCCTTCTCCCGATTCGTCGTGCTGGCCACATACCCCGTAGCCGCGCTTGCCACAACTGTAGTGCGACTCGTCGGTGATCGGCGGAGTCGCCGCGAGCCGCGATCCAAGCAGGCGGTGCTCGTCGGCCCGCGCGACGAAGCGGTGCGCCTCCGGCAAATGCTCGCCCGGCATCCGAGCCCGCCGTTCACGCTCAGTGGCTACGTCGCCGCTTCCGAAACACTGCCGCGGAACGGCCACCACAGCATCGGCGGTGAGACTCCGATGCTCGGCGGGGTCAATCAGCTTCGTGACGTCGTGCGGCTCGGCGAGGTGGACGACGTCATCTTTGCCTCGGCCGAGTTGTCGAATCGCACGATATTCACCCTGATTCAACAGCTCCGCGATCTGCCCGTTCACTTCCGT
>CAZQAS010000185.1:0-7076 GCA_964591285.1 uncultured Rhodothermales bacterium | reverse complement strand
GGATGTCGAACGCGAAGCCGTCGATTTCGAGACCGTTCTCGACGCCGTCGCCGTCGGTGTCGGCGCGGGCCTCCAGATGGTGAACGGTGCCGTCGGTGGCCGTGTACCGGACCGTCTCCGGAAGGTCGGCTATCTGCGCACGGGCTGTGGCGGCCGAAGCGAGAGTTACTAAAATTAAGACCGCGGCACGGAAGTAAGCGGGAGTGGTCGTAGAATCCTGCATAGACATGGAATCATGATTCTGTTGGGGACATGATGGTCCGGGCTCTCGCATAGGAGGAGCCCACTACCATACGCAGGAAAGGAGAGTAGAAGTGATAACGCGATGTACAATTAGACTTTCGAAACAGACTCTCACCTCCAAACGCAGCAAATCTCCCCAAAAGTGATAAGGCCACGTCGTATATATTGTTATCTGACGGACGCACGCGGCGCCACGAGGAACGCAGTATGCATGAAAATCGCGATACGACGGCGCTGTTGGCCGAGCTGAGTGCGCACGATGGAACCGTCATGGACGCGCTGATGCCGCGCATTTACGACGAGCTGCATGCCCTCGCGCACCGGCAGCTCCGAAAAGAGCGCGGGAATCACACGCTGAATACGACGGCGCTCGTCCACGAGGCGTACATGAAGCTGATCGACCAGGACCGGTCCGCGTGGCAAAATCGCGCGCATTTTTTCGCCATCGCGGCATTGGCCATGCGGCGGATCTTGATCAATTATGCCCACCGCAGGAACGCCGAAAAACGCGGCGGCGACATCGTGCGGACCACGTTCGACGACGGACGTGTGGCCCGAGAGGCCAGGTCCGACGAGCTGCTGGCGCTGGACGAGGCGCTGGACCGGCTCCAGGAGATGAACGAGCGGCAGAGCCTCGTCGTGACGTATCGCTTCTTCGGGGGGCTGACCCAGGAGGAGATAGCGCAGGTCCTCGACGTATCCGTTCCAACGGTTCGCCGTGATTGGCGCCTCGCCAGGGCATGGCTCAGCCGCGAAATGCGGGTGGATGTATAGCGGTTGCCGCAGGCGTGTTGCGAAAGCGCAAGCGTGACGCGGAACGCCGGCGTGTCGCGAATACGCAGGCGTGACGTGGAACGCCCCCGCCGCGACATGCTTGCGTTATCGATTGTCTGCGATTTTCCTGCGTCTAGATTTAGGATCAATCACTGAAAACGAGTCGACGTCTTCGGTGCCGCCGCAACGTGTTGTGAGGAGATAAAACCGGCCGTCATCGTCGCGAGAGAAAACATGGACGCACATCGCTGGAATCGAATCGGCGAGCTCTTCGAAGCCGCGCTCGAACAGTCCGACGAGCGCCGCGAGGCGTTTCTTCGCACCGCGTGCGCCGGGGACGAGGAGTTATACCGCGAACTCATCTCTCTCATCCAGGAGGATCGATCCGTCCATGCCATGCTGGACGGCGTCGCACTCGATCTGGTTGACGTGGGCCGGGAGTACATAACGGCCGGGCAAGAGATCGGATCGTACCGGATCCTGAGTCATATCGGTTCGGGAGGCATGGGAGCCGTGTATCTGGCCGAGCGTGCGGATGGAGCATTCGAGCAGCGAGTCGCTCTCAAGCTCATCAAGCGAGGCATGGATTCGGAGCAGATTCTTCGCCGGTTTCGAAGCGAGCGCAAGCTCCTTGCCCGGCTTCAGCATCCGAATATCGCACGCTTGCTCGACGCCGGCGTAGCCGACGGCGGCCAGCCTTACTTCGTAATGGAGTATGTGGAGGGTGAGGCCATCGACGCCTACTGCGACCGACATCGTCTCGGCGTCGATCAACGGCTCGCCCTGTTCCACGACGTGTGCAGCGCCGTGCTCTATGCGCACGCCAGTATGGTCGTGCATCGCGATCTTAAGCCTGAGAACATCCTCATTACGGCCGAGGGGCAGGTGAAGCTGCTGGACTTCGGCATCGCAAAGGCCCTCGAGGATGACGCCGAGTCCCTCACCCAGACGGGCCTCCCCGTGATGACGCCCGAGTATGCATCTCCGGAGCAGGTTCGCGGCGAAGCCGTGACTACGGCCACGGACATCTATTCGCTCGGCGTCGTGCTGTACGAGCTGCTTTCGGGCCTGCGGCCGTATCACATCGAAAACCGCGGCTTAGCGGCCGTCGGGGAGGTCGTCTGCACGAGAGAGCCTGATCGCCCATCGACCGTCGTGGCGCGCCTCGCTCGACACGTGGAATCCTCCCCATCCGCCGGCGCGGGTCGCAGCGATCAGCCCGAGAGCCCTGCTCGCCTTCCAGGTTCCGGACCCGCGTCGAAGTCCGACCAGGTCGCCCGGGCGCGCAGTACGCAGATCCCGCGCCTGAAGCGCCGGCTGTCGGGGGATCTCGACGTCATCTGCCTCAAGGCCCTCCAGAAGGAACCGCTGCGTCGCTACATGACGATGGGAGCCCTCGCGGAGGACGTTCGGCGCCACCTCGACGGCATGCCTGTCGTGGCGAGGCCCGATACAGTGGGCTATCTCCTCGGAAAGTTTGCGGTCAGGCACCGGTGGGGCGTCCTCACCGGAGCCTTCGTCATCGCCGTCATTACGACGCTCGTGAGCTTCTATACGATCCGATTAGCGGACGAACGCGATCGCGCCCACGTCGAAGCAGCCAAAGCGCGCCAAACGGCATCGTTTCTTCAGAGCATATTCGAGGTCTCCGATCCGTCCGTTGCAAAAGGCGAAACAGTAACGGCCCGCACGCTGCTGGACGAGGGAGCCGAGCGCGTCGCGGCCGAGCTGGTCAATCAGCCCGACGTGCAGGGTACGATGATGGCAGTGATTGGAAACGTATACCTCACTCTCGGCCTGTACGATGAGGCGGAGGACCTCACGCAGAGGGCGCTTCACATTCGGCGGTCGATCGGCCCACCGAACGATACGTCCGCAGCCGCCTTGCTCGATCAGATCGGCGTCGTCCGCCGGTTGAAGGGTGATTACGCCGGAGCCGAACGATATGCTGCCGAAGCTCTGGCGATCTACCGGGAATCGCTCGGACCGAGGAGTGCGGGGGCAACCAACAGCCTGAACAATCTGGCGGAGGCTCTTCGCATGCAGAACAGGTACGACGCGGCGGAAGCGTACTACCGCGACGCCCTCGCGATACGGCGTGAGCAGTTCGGAGACGAGCACGTCGAGGTCGCCGACAATATGAACAACCTCGCGCTGCTCCTGCATGCCCGCGGCCGCCTCGAAGATGCCGAGATGATGCATCGGGAAGCGCTTGCCACGAGACGCCGTCTGCTCGACGAGAGGCATCCCGACGTGTCGAACAGCCTCGACGATCTCGCCTTCGTTTTGGCCGACCGTGCGAAGTATGACGAGGCGCTGGATCTCTACACGCTGGCCCTGGCGCTGCGCCGCCAGACGCTGGGACCGGACGAGCCTCGCACCGTCAACACGCTGAAGAACATGGGTCTGCTCATGTACCGGATGGGGCGCTACGACGAGGCGGATTCGCTGCTGCAGCAGGCGGGCGACCTGTTCCGCGTGCGGCTTGGGGACGAGCATCCATCCGTGATCGGGACCGTTCGGGACCGCGCCGGCGTGCTGCACGAGCAGGGCGAATACGAACGAGCCGAGCCGCTCTATCGTGAGGCCCTCGAGCTGTCTCGGAAGATCCTCGGAGACGACCACCGCGAGACAGCGGACGTGCAGAGCGACCTGGGAGGTCTGATGCTGGTACTTGGAAAACACACCGAGGCCGAGGCGCTGCACCGAGAGGCATTGTCGACCCGGCGCAAATTGTTGGGTGACGACCACGTCGACGTGACGACCAGCCTCAATACGCTCGGTGTCGTGCTGCTGGAACAGGACCGGCATCGCGAAGCAGAGCCCTTTTTCCGCGAAGCTCTTGAGATCCGGCAGAATCAGCTCGGCCCGGAGCATCCCCGCGTGGCTGTACCGCTGACGGGTCTGGCCGCAGCGATCCGCGGACAACGACGGTTCGCGGAAGCGGAGGCGCTCTATCGTGAATCGCTTCGCATCCATCGCGCGGGGCTGCCGCCGGGACACGATCGCACCGCACACGCCCTCGTCGGGCTCGGCACCCTTCTCACGGAAACAGGTGACGCCGCCCGGGCCGAGCCGCTCCTGCGCGAAGCATACGACACTCGTGTGCGCGCCCTCCCCGAGGGTCACTGGCGTACGGCCCAGGCCGCGAGCGCCCTCGGCGAAGCGCTGCTGGCAATGTCACGCCTCGAAGAAGCGGAGCCCCTCCTTCGCACGGGGTACGCGGGTTTGAGCGCCGTGCGCGGCCCGGATGATCGTCTCGCACGACGCGCCGCCGCCACGCTCGATTCGCTGATCAGGCGGGCCTATCCGGCGGGTGGCGGAGCGGCAGCGCGCCTGCCTGAGTAATCCCATCTACATACTCCGCGGATCCGGTCGGCGACCCGAATGAGGCACTCGCGCCGAAGGCGGTGATCGACTGGCTCAAAGGGCGGCGTCTGGCTTCACACAGGTGCATGGCGGAGACCCCGTGACCAGGTCATTCCTGCTCCCGAGCTTCGAGGAGCAGCCTGCGGAAGACCGCCCGCGCCTGGTCGAATTGAGCATAGACGTGCGTCTTCTCCTCGTCGGAGCGCCATCCGGGGAACGCCTCAGCCATCTCCTGGAGCTTGTCGATCCACCGGAGCCCGTAGTCAGCCGAGGCGGTGTCCCGAACCGGGACGTCTCCAATCGTAACCCAGATCGGATTCGTGAACGCCAGCGCGTAGGGCGAATCGAGCGGGTAGCGCTCGGACGGATCTCCCTCCACCCGCAACTGCATCCATCCGCTGCGCTCTACCGGAATGTCCATCCGGAACGACGCCGACTTGCGATCCTCATCCAGCGGCAGCGTCTCGACCGTCTCTCCGTTGAACACAATCTTGACGGTCTTTAGCGGCGTAATCGAGCGCATCCATCCGGCCACCTCGACCTCGCTTTCTCCTTCGGGCAGCTGGAGCTCACCGCCCGGCATGATCTCATCGACGGTGAAGTTGAGGAGCGGGCCCGTGCTCACGAAGGAGCGGCCTTCCCGGAGGCCCTCAAACCAGGCGTCCATGTCGAGCCCTTCTTCGCCCGTAAAAACGTAGGTCCGCACCGAGCCGATCAGCTTGCTCTTGTGGAGATCGCTGATCGAATCCTCCCCGCCTACGGCCGCAACGCGCAGCCCGCTATTAAGCACGGCATACCACGGATGGAAGCTTGCCCGGTTCGCGATCGCCCATTCCACCGCGTCCGTGGTGCCGAGTGCGGCGTCGACCATGAAGCCTTTCCCGGGACCGAGATCCCCTTCGAGCGGATCGTCCTCGCCGCTCCAGGCATGGACGTACCCGACCGTAGCGCCCTGCGCTTTCGCTTTACGGAGCATGTCCGTATTGGTTGGGTAGAGGCTTTCGATGGCGGTGCCTTCGTAGCCGGTCGTGAAGGGCGAGATCAGGTGGTCGCGCAGGCCGAGCATGAAGACGTGGCCCCAGAAGTTCGGCCGATATTCCTGCCCCACGACGAGCAGCATGTCGGACGTGGAGAGCGGATGCGGCTCTCCGCCCGGGATGAAATACTGATGGTCGAGCACCCGGTTGTCCTTGTTTGCAATCTGCTCGTTTACGACGTCCTGGTCCTCGGCGGCGGACATCATCATCAGGTTCTCCAGCGTATTGTGAAGGTTGCCGCCATAGTTCATGTGGACGTGCGTGGATCCGCTGTACCATCCGTTCAAGTCCGCGAGACGCTCGAGCCGTAGTGTTATCCGGGTGGTCTGGCCGGCTATGACATCGACGCTCGCTCGCGCCGGGTTGAATTCAAATCCCTTCACGGCTTCCAGGGTGACGGCTCCGACCGGCACGTCGAGCGCGAACCGCCCCGTCTGGTGGAACACGCGATCGCCGACCCCGCTGATGCGTGCATATGCCGTCTCGGGTGCGTAAAATTTACTGTCAGACGCTTCGAGGTGGATGCGCGCGGCGGTCGGGTCGCCCGTTCCGGCGTCGATCGTCTCTACCTCAAGACGCCCCATCGGCCGCATCCACTGCCGCTTCGTGATGGGCACCTTCTGCAGTTTGCCTCCGTACGTATCGAGGAGCGCCAGCTGCGGCAGGCCGCTTTCGTTGGATATGAAGGCGATCCGTTCCCCGTCGGGCGACCACCGCGGATGGAATGCGTCGTGGTCGAAGAACGTGAGCTTGTACGGCTGTCCGCCCGCGGTCGGCTGCACGTAGAGATTACTGTATTGGTCCCCTCGGTGGGAGGAGTAGACGAACCGTTTCCCATCGATGGATACGTCAGGCCGCGTTCGGTAGAGGGTTTGTTCATCCAGTACGGTAACGGCGTCTTCCATGACGTCTGCCCCCACCGGCACGCGAAGCACGTTGCCGGAGCCTAGTGGCACGTCGCGATTCGATACCAGAAGCAGCTCCGAAGAAGAGATCCAGGTGGGCATAAGGTGCATGTCCCAGGGCCCAAAATACAGGCGATTCTTCCCGTAGTCGTTGTCCGTCGTCAACTCAATTTCGTCGCCGGACCATCCTCCATTTTCAAGGGGGCGGATGTAGACGTTGAAGAAGCCGCTCGGCTTCGTGCTCACATAGGCGACGCGCGAGCCGTCGGGCGAGAAGGTCGGATCGGTGTAAATGAAATCGTCATCGGTGAGGCGGTGGGTCTCACCCGATTCCACATTGAGGATTTCGAGCTGGATGGTCGTACCGTCATCGGCCGTATATAGAATCCACCGGCCGTCGGGCGACCAGTCGGGGGAGGAGTGATACGTGGGACCGTGGGTGAGCTCGAATGCTTCGCCGGTCTCCGGATCCACTTTCCAGATGCTGCCGCTCATCGCTACGGCGATCCAGGCTCCGTCCGGCGACCAGCTTGGCCACCAGGGTGTCGAGCTCGGCGCAGGCGGAAAATAGAAGTTGTGCATGTAGTTGCCGCCGTGCTGCGCCGAAGGGTAGACCTGGGCCGTCCCGATCCGAGGGAGCATCAAGAGAACGGCAGCGAGCGCCGAGAGCATGCATTTCATGGGGACGCGCTTCGATGGATTCGTGTAGCGTGGAGGCGTACTAAATATCGCTTCCGTGGCGGTCCCG
>CAZQAS010000184.1:5846-7094 GCA_964591285.1 uncultured Rhodothermales bacterium | reverse complement strand
ACGGAGGAGATCCTCGTGCCGTCCGGCGGCCACGATCTCGCCGTCGCGAAGGACGACGATGCGATCTGCATCCGCCACCGTCGAGAGGCGATGGGCGATCACGAACGTCGTGCGGCCCCGCGCGATGGAACGAAGCGCTCCCTGCACGGCCGCTTCCGACTCCGCATCGAGCGCAGAGGTTGCCTCGTCGAAGACGAGAATGGGCGGATCGAGAAGGAGGGCCCTCGCGATGGCGATCCGCTGTTTCTGGCCGCCGGAGAGGCGGCTGCCCTGCTCACCGAGCACCGTGTCGTAGCCATCCGGCAGATCGGAAATGAATCCGTGGGCGTGGGCAGCCACAGCCGCGTCTCGCACCTCGTCGCGCGAAGCATCCGGGCGCCCGAAGGCGATGTTCGCGTGCACCGATTCGTTGAAGAGCTGCACGTCCTGGAAGACGGTCCCGATCTTTCTCCGCAGCACTTCGCGCTCGATCTCCTCGATGTTCACGCCGTCGATCGCGATGACGCCGCTTTCCGGACGATAGTGCCGCTGCAAAAGGTTGATGAGGGTCGTCTTGCCGGCGCCGCTGGGTCCGACCAGCGCGACGGTCTCGCCGGGAGCCGCATCGAGGGAGAACCCGCTCAGCACGGGGTCGCCGCCGAGATACGAAAAGTGGACGTCACGAAAGCGCACGAAGCCTTGCATCGTGTTGATACTTCTCGTGGGGGCGCGGTCCGCGTCGCCGTGTGAGCTGTCCAGCACCTCGAAGATGATCTCGAGCGATACGGCTCCCCGGCGGACCGACTGGTAGATGCCTGTCAGTCCCTGCACGGGCCCGAAGAGCCCGCCGATATAGCCGAGGAAGGCGACGAGCGTGCCGACGGTCATTTCGTCGATCACGATCAGGTACGCGCCGAGACCGATGGCGGCGATGCGGGCCAGCGTCGACGCAAAATTGCGCGCGCCGTTCGTGACGGCATCGCGCCGCACGCCGCGGTAGACGATGTCGTTTCCGCGGCGGCTTCCCTCGAGAAATTGCCGAACCTCGAACCGCTCGCGCGCGAAGCCCTTGACGGTCAGGATGCTGGAGAGCGTCTCGTGGAGCCGTCCGTAGAGTCCGGACCACGTCTCGACCAGCTTTCGCTCCCGCTCGGCCTGCTCCCGCGCGGCCCACGCGCCGATGATTGTCGGCAGCGGCAGAAAAGCGAGCACCAGCAAGGAAAGGCGCCAGTCGAGCTGAATCATCAGCACGATGGAGATCGCCAGGAA
>CAZQAS010000184.1:4140-5746 GCA_964591285.1 uncultured Rhodothermales bacterium | reverse complement strand
AACTACCCGTTCAGGTAGGCCGCGGCACAGTGGTTGTGCCATAGCTTGGGAATAAATGAGCGGGAGGTGACCGGCCCTGCGCCGTCGTCACATGGAAGTCTGCTCAACGTCATCCCATTCACCGCACTTCCCGATGGCCATGAAACCGTTTCAATCGACCCTCAGCATAGCCCTCACGGTACTCGTGATCGGCCTCTGGACCACGGACGTGCTGGCGCAGAGCCGGTCGGCATCGCATCCCTCCGGGGCGTCTCTGGTGGGCGACGTTAAGACCACCGCCACGCTCGAGTGGATGAGACCAGCCCTGACGGAGAGCGACGGAACCAAATTCCTTACCTCGGCGGTCCTCATCGGCGGCCAGGTAGAGGTGACTCCGAACCTCGCCATCGCAGCCCGTCTTCCGATCACCCATCTTGGGCTGACCGGCACGAACGCCGAATCGAGCACGGATATCGGAAATGTTTACCTGGGCGGGCGTTACGCTCCTTCCGTATCAAACCTGCAGGTCGAGATCGGCGCCTACATTCCTGTCGGCGGTGCGGATGCCTTCGATTCAGGCATCGTTGGCTATCTATCCGACTTCGACCGGTTGGAAGCATACCTTCCCGAAACGTTTTCGCTCTTGGGCAGAGCCGCCTACGTCTACCGCCACGACTCCGGCTTCCGCCTGGAGGGCATTGCCGGTCCGTCCGTGCTCATCTACACGGGCGAGCTTGAGGAAGACGGTACGGACCTCCATATGCACTACGGCACGAGGGGCTGGTACGATGCCGGCAAAGTGTCGGTGGGTGCGGGACTTAGCGGCGCGGCGAACCTGACGGTATCGGACGCAGACCTCGGTGAGCGGACGGTGCACCAGGGAGCGCTCTACGTGGCCGGTAACACGGGCTCCGTCCGTCCACATGCCTACATCCGGCTGCCGCTCGACGACTCGCTCAGCGAGGTCGTCGACTTCATCTTCGGAGCCGGCGTGGCGGTGGCAATTCCATAGGTGATGCGGCTGCGAAGCGGCCCCCGCCTTCTGGCAGCGGTGATATCGCGCCGCTGCCGTGACCGCTAGGGGCTGCTCACACCATCGAGGGTATCGGCTTGCGCGGCGTCCTGCATGGGTCCGGCCTGGACGTCTAGAACGATGTTGGCGCTGGGCTGCTCCGCGGAAAGTGTGATGGTATCCGCGACCTCGTCAATCCCACCTTGCGAGTAGTATCCGAGCGTCCGGGCGAATCCCTCGGTGCCCTCTGTGCGGGCGTAGACTGAATCGGGGACGCTGATGCCGAGTACGTAGTCGCCGTAGCCGAGTCCGCCGAACTCCACGGAGCATCCCTCGGAGCCGCACGGGCACCACTCCGAGGCGCCGGCCACATCTCCCTCGGTCAGATAGACGGTCGCAAGGAGCGAATCTTGGGCGGTACACGTGATCTCCGCCGATACAGTGCCCGGGCCCTCCACCTCATCCGCACCGCAGCCGGTGAGTACCATGAGCGAGATGGCGACGATTGCGGTACCGGATGCTAGTCGAGTCATGGGCTTGGCCTCCTTCTCATCTGAAATGACCACTTCATTGGGTGAATCTACACAACGCGTGTGCAAGGGGACGGATTCAGCG
>CAZQAS010000184.1:0-4040 GCA_964591285.1 uncultured Rhodothermales bacterium | reverse complement strand
GACCACTTCATTGGGTGAATCTACACAACGCGTGTGCAAGGGGACGGATTCAGCGCGTAGGGCATGCAAACCGACCCTTGACAGCCGCGATGACCAAGACTACATTAGTTAGGACTCCTAACGAAAAAGCAACGTAACGAAAAGCCACGAGGTGATATCATGGCCAAAACAATATTTCTTCTGGCGGCCCTCATCCTGTTTGTACTTAATACTTCACGCGCTCAGGACGTCGTGCCCACTCCCGGCACGGTCGACCTGGAGATCACCGACGCCGCCGTGCGGTACCTGGATGATCTGGATCTGCTCGTCTTCGAGCAGGAGGTAGACGGCACGGCCGGAAACACGACGCCGGAAGCGCGCGGCCAGATGGACGGCGCGCCGGTTCTTGGATACGTCTTCCCGACCACATTGTCGTCAACGGATGTGGGGTTCGGCGAGACCGACGGTACCGTGGCCCTGGCGGTTACTTCCCACCCGGATTTCGACGACACGCCCCTCTGGGACGAGAATGTCGACCGTGACTACGAGAATGATGGGGCCGTTTTCCACACGCACTGGGTGGTGCTCACATCCGACGAACGGGTGCCCGGCGGTCTCGCTGTGAAGGAGTTTCGGACCGAGGACGCGAGCGTGGTCCTGCCGCCGACGAATCCAGGTCTGCCGATGTACATGGACTCGCCCGGCCACTCCGTCGTGCTGCGAGGCAACACCCTCCGCGTGCTCGTGCCCGCCGCGCGCATCAATAATCGGATGGACTTCACCTTCGATGCCGTCACGGCCTACATGGAAGTGAATACGTCGGACGAGTCGCGCCCGATGCTAGGCGTCTACGAGGTATATGGGGTCCTCTCGGGCGACCTGAGTCTGCCGTACGCGGTCGAGCGGTAACTCGCCGACCCCTCCACAGGCAGATTCGTAGAGCGAGAGCGTGGTCTAATCGGCCGGCTCGTGTTCGGGACAGTCGACGCGCAGGTCCTCGCCTCGGAGCGGCGTCTCCATGAGATGGCAGTAGTGAGGGGCGGTAGGATCGTCGGATTCGTCCCGACCAAAGTACCGGCAGGTGGCACACATTCGGGTCACGGAAATAAGTCCCGCGCGGTGCATGCTCTCGATGAGATCCAAAAGAAATCGCATCACGATGACCTTTTCGGCATCGGAGTGCCCGCGTAGATGGTGCGCCACGATACCGGACCAGTCGGCCACTTCGCCTGCAGCTTCCCGGCCTCGCGGGGTGAGTCGCAGCACCTGGATCCGACCGTCCTCGGCCGATCGCTCCCTCGCCACGAGCTGTTTCTCCCGAAGCACACGAACGACCTCGCTCATCGTGGCTGCGGCGAGATCGAACTCGAGCGCGAGCTCGCCAATCCGGCTCGTCTCACGTTGCCGTAAATACGAAAGGACCTGAATCTGGATGGGGCTGAGCGTCAGACCAAGGGGATTCTCCTTCGCCTTCTCCCGTAGCAGCGTTCGGAACGCCTGACTGAGACGCTCAAGCGATCCGACGATGCGGTCATCCACACTGTCAGGGGGTAAACTGCGGTCGGATGGACGAGTCTCCATGGTCGGAACGAGCCGTGCAAGGTCATTTATTAGGACTCCTGAATATACGGCTTCTCGAAGGACCGGTTCAGCGGGCGAAGATGCCGTAGTCTGTACCGTCTGGCAACCTTGATCGAGGTGACGTCACCGTCGAGAGACACGCCCAATTTAGTACGGCTTCTGGTGACCATCTGGGGCGCGGTATCAACGGATCTTGCGGTTGCGGAAGACCCTGCGTACCATCGAGACGAGCCTCGCACTCGTGTAGCATTGTCTCGGTGTCGACCGAATTGGACCGCTAATGGTAACGTTGACACGTCCGGAATCGTCACGATACATGCCGGCGCCACACGTCGACGACTTGTCGGGCCACGCGCATCGGCAGCTGATCGGATACATCGGCCTCGCGATGCCGGTGCTCCTCGTCGTCATCGCCGCGCTCCGTCCCATCGAGGGGTTTGGACGCTGGCAGCTACTGGGCTCGATCAGCGCGTACTACTACTCTGGGGCGGTCGCCGTCTTCGTTGGCCTACTGGTTGCGCTCGCACTTTTCCTGTTCACGTACCGGGGGTACCAGAATAAATACCACTGGATGGATCGTGCCGCGGCCGTAACGGCCGGAATCGCGGCGCTGGGCGTGGCATTCTTTCCCACGCGGCCGCCGGACGGCGTGCCGGAGCCGTCGTGGTGGACGGAGGCCAGCGCCATTCTGCATTACGGGAGTGCCATCGTGCTCTTCGCCACGTTCGCCGTCTTCTCGCTCTGGCTGTTCAGGATGAGCGCGCAGGGTGAGCAGCCGGATGCAGGCAAGCGCCGGCGAAACCGCATATTCCTCGTCTGCGGGATCGTCATCATCGGCAGCATGGCGTGGGCGGGTTTGAACGGAGCGAACGATCGATCGATCTTCATTCCTGAGTCGATCGCCCTGATTGCCTTCGCCGTATCCTGGCTCGTCAAAGGCCAGGCCCTCCGGACGATTGCGAACGCTGCCCGTTCGATCACGCCGCCGGCGGCGGACCCGTGACAACGGTAGCTATCGTGCCGCTTCCTGCTACGCGCCGATGAGTCGCGATTCGCCGCTCTCCATCTCGTGCTTTTCGAAGAGATGGATGAGATAATCGGCGGCATGGAGCTGCGGGATGGTCGTCCGCTCGCTGCCGCAGTGGATCGCAATATTGGGGCCGTCCACCGACCAATCCCCGATCACGCCATATTCGACGGCGGTCTCCAGAGACTCGAAAACAGTATGGATGTATTGCTGCGTAAGCATAGCCGTATTCCTAAGGTGAGCATCGTCCTTCCGGGTATCGGACGGAACTGCCGCAGCGTATATAGGCGAGAGAAACGAAACTCGGTGCTGCCATCTTCGCAGGTGGAGTCGGAAGTATTGCCTACGACGGTCGACGGATCGGGCGTGAGCATCCGATGGCGCGTATCCGCATGGCCACAAAGATCGAGACGGTCCGCCAGCTGATCGTCTATCCGGTCCAGCTCGGTGCATCGCTCGCCGGAAACGACTCCTCGCCGGCCTCTTGCACGGCGTCGATGCCTTCATCCGCATCCGGCAGGATGATGAAGACGGATCGGCGCGGCCTCGCCTCGACATTCCGCGTGCGATGCCCCTTGCCGCGGGTGTCCTCCAGCAGCAGGACGTCGCCGCCCCGGAACCGCCGCTGCTCGCCGTCGGAGACCTCGATCTCGATCTCGCCATCGAGCAAGACGACGTACTGCCGCTTCGGCGCGCGATGCCAGTCGTAATCGTAATCCGGAGCGTTCTCTCGGAAGATCACCGCACGGGCAGCGACTTCATCCGAAAGGCTGCCGATATCGCCCGCGTCTTTCAGAGGGATGTCGACCTCCTCGAAATGGGAATCGCCGTGGGAATCGGTATAGACGCGCGTGATCGTCATGGCATTCAAATCTGATGGATGGCTGGATACGAGGGAGGAGTTCTGGAGAGGGAAACGCGCCCGCAATGGCGACGCAACATCTGCTTCGCGTCGTCTGGTCTACACTGCACAATCGTAACCCTCCGTGATCCAAGAAACTGCGCGCTCCACCAGCTCAGCCCGTGTGGAATCCCTGATTACCGAATCAGGCCGCAGTGGACCATCATACATGCGGCCTTTACGATCCGCGTAATAGTAGGTCGAAAAGCCGAGCAGAGCGCCGTCCGAAAGCTCAAAGGAGTCATGTGCGGTAGCGGCGCCTGCTGTAGGCTGGCCGAAAAATTTCGAGTGACTGCGCCCGCGCATTGCAATAGCAGCAGCCTCGCCCGAACTAGCGGTTCGAGCGCTCACTAGAACGGCTAGCGGTGTATCGACATCTTGAACGGCGCCCGCAGCCGGACTGATCTGCGCCATGACTGCCGTGTCCATCAGGGATTTGCCGTCACGGTAATACCATGGAATGGTGTCGCCATCGCGATCGACGAAGGACCCAACGTGCTCAGCACCCAACAGTGGCCCGGCGCCGGCAAGCATGGGCCACATGTTGCCTCC
>CAZQAS010000183.1:0-7173 GCA_964591285.1 uncultured Rhodothermales bacterium | reverse complement strand
ACGAGGCCGCCGTTCTCGAGCACGGCGATGCGCTCGCAGGCCTCGGTGACGTGGCCGAGGTCGTGGCTGGAGATGATCATCGTCGTGCCGTGCGATGCGTTGAGATCTTCCAGCATCTTGAGCAGACGCATCTGCGAACCCGGATCCAGATTGGCAAAGGGCTCGTCGAGGATGAGCAGCTCGGGCCGGACGAACAGCGCCGCCACGAGGCCGACCTTCTTCTTGTTGCCGACCGACAGATCGCGCAGATACCGGGTGCGTTCGCCCAGAACGCGGTCGGTGAAGAAGGATTCGTACGGCTCGAGTGCTGCGGCGACCTCGACCCGAGAGAGCCCGTAGGCCGTTCCGGTGAACTCGAAGTACTCGTCCGCCGTGAGAAAATCCAGCAGGAAAGACTCGTCCAGATAGGAGCCGACGCCGGTCTTCCAGTCGTCGCGTCCGGCGATCGGCCGGCCGTCTATCGATACGCTGCCCTCGTCCGCGTAGATCAGATCCAGCAGCAGGCGCATGACGGTCGTCTTGCCCGCGCCGTTGTTTCCGACCAGGCCGAACGCCTCGCCCTTTTCGATCGTCAGCGACGGCACGTTCAGCTCGAAATGGCGGCCGTACCGCTTGCGTAAATTCGTTACTTCAACTCTCATCCGGGCTGTCGAAATCCTGCGGCCATAACGTAACGTCGATCCTCCAGGTGCCGCGCGAAGAAGGCGGCCCACGCAGGGGTAAACGCCACGCTCAATACGCCGATCCCGCCGATCAGCATGAGCGCCGTGAACGGCGCGTCGCTGAAGACAAACAGCAGTAACGCGGGAGGTACGACGGTCGGAATATACCACAGCCAGTGGAGGATGGAGAATCCTTCGAAATTGAAGAAGCCGACGTGCGCCAGCGCCACGCGGCGGTGGTTGTTGAGAGCCAGCATCATGATGAGGATCGTCGAGACGCCGAGATTGTAGCACAGGAACGACACGTGCGCCGGAATGACGTCGGGCGCGACGATCGCGAAGAGCGGCAGCGACAGCAGGAAGAAGACGACGCACGAGCCCTGCAGCAGCACGAGCTTCGCCATCACCATTTCCTGCAGCGTGTAGCTCCTCGTCATCAGCCCGTCGAAATAGGCGCTCTCCCACGAAAACATGAGCTGCCCGTAGTTGAAGGCGAAGATGCCGGAGGCGAAGAACACCGTCAGGGCCCGCACGATGGTGCTGCCGAACAGGTCCGCCCGGATGAGCGGGATCGCGACGTAGACTAGCACGAAGACTACGGACAGCAAAAAGTAGAGCTTCGGCCGCTCGCAGCGCCAGATCAGCTTGAGCTCGAGCAGCACCAGGTTGAGCAGCCGCTCGCGGGGAGCGAGGAACGGCGCCTGCCAGAGCACCACGCGGCGATGGCGGCTGTCGCGCTCCTCTGAGAGCAGATCCTCGCGGAGCAGCAGGCTGGAGGAGGCGAATACGATGCCGACGAGCACGCTCATCAGCAACAGCACGACCGGTCGCGCGGAAACGAGCGTGTCGAAGATGAAGGCGGACGTCGTGTTGAGCAGGCCCGGCCCGTAAAACAGATCGATGGCGAGGGCGAACATGAACACGCCGAAGATGATGAAGAACATCTCCCGGCCGCGTCCCAGCATCGAACGGAAAAGCGTATTGAGGAAATGCGAGAGGAGCAGGAGCAGGACGACGCCCGCCATCCAGCCCCAGCTCGCGGCCGCTCCGTACGGCCCGGCGTAGATATGCCGGAGCCACAACGGCAGAAAAAAGAGGAACGGGAAGACGTTGTGGATCGTGGCCAGCGAGCTCAGCTGAAAGAAGTTGATCAGCCCGCGGCGCGAGAGCGGCAGGTGAAGGTACGGCCGCATCCGCATCCGCGGCGTGCGCTGGACGAAGAAGCGCAGCGTGAAGAGTCCCAGGAAGACGGTAAGGAGATGCCGGTTCAGAAACGCCACGGACTCGACGCCGGGTCGAATCATCGCGATCATCTCCCGCCACAAAAATCCGAGGCTGATCAGCGCGAAGATCAGGTACAGGATCAAAAGCGACAGCAGCACCGTGACGAGCCAGTGCCGGCGCCAGACGAAGGTCCGGACGACCCGTCGCCACTGATGTCGCGCCAGCTGGTGGAAGATCATGAACGTTCCTGCGCTCGTACTGCTGTCGTAGCCGTGAATCGGATGTGCCGTGACGGCCGGTTCGGCCCGCCGCCGCAGGAATATCCGAAATTCCCGTGCTACTTGCCCGTTTGCGAGGGCAGAGATTCTACGAGGAACGCCCCTTTCCATCCTTCGCCGAGGAGCGTGCGCCTGGCGGCGGCAGCCTGCTCTTCGGTCTTGAACTGTCCCACGACCACGCGGTAGGCGGGGCTGCCGACGCCTTCGTCGACGTAGATGCCGGTCCGCAGTCCCAGATTGCGGTATCGGCGCGCCGACGACTCCGCGGAGGCTTGATCGAATCGCGTGACGGCCATCAAGGTGAAGCCTCCCTCCTGCCAGTGGATCGGCTCGCGCCCGCGCAGCGGCGTGAAGGGGGCCGGGCGCGGCGCATTCGACGTGCTCGCTCGGACGTCCGGCTCCCCATCCTCAGCCGAATCGCCGTCGTTCAAATCGATCGTGAGCGTGGCGGCCGGCGCGACCGGCGCGGGGGGTTCGGATACCGTAACCCAGAGCGTGTCCGAATCACTGCCTTTCGAATTCCGCGCAGTGGCCACGATCCGGAACTGGCCCGGACGCTTGTAGCGATGCGCGACGTTGTTGCCCTCGGCCCGCGTCCCGTCACCCATCTTCCACCGATACACGACCGGCGTCGCGGCGCCGTCGTTTCGGCGCGCGCGGAAGTTCGCCGCCTCACCTACGTGCAGGGAAGTCGGTCCATACATGCCCACGATGCGAACGGGACGCGATCCGTCGTACGCCGCGGCAGCACCTCCCTGAGCGGCCACCGGCGGGATGCCGGTCCCCACGCCTGCCGTCAGCAGCGGGAGGACGAACGGCAGCATAAAGAAGTAGAGGAAAACGGCGCGAGTCCGCCCTGCGTCGAGTTCTGAGATATAACGGATCACATTCATAAGTCGTCTCTTGTCCCGGAAATATAGAGGGTGCGGCTGGGTCCGGCTGGTCTGACGCGGCGCGTGCACGTGACCGATAGGCCTCTCCTCGGGCGCCGTATAATCATCGTTCCGCTTCAGATCGCTGCTGAAAGTCCACGCAACTTCGTATCCTGCCGTACATCCTGTTGAATCCTGCTGCATCCCGCCGGGCCCTGCTGGCCCCGGTGCTGGACTCCGGGTGCTGGACCTCCGGTGCTAGACTCCGGATGCTGGACCCGGGTGTCGGACCCATGATGCATGCTGCTGCATTCCGGCTCGCCTTTTGCTTGGTCTTCCCGGAACTGAGCCCAAGCATCACGAACATAGCCTCTATACCATGTGGGTTAAGTACGTCCTCCTCGAACTGGCCGTCACGCTGACCATCGTACTCGCGACGATCCCGAACCTGACCTGGGCTCGGTGGATCGTGATCGCCTACACCGCATTGATGGTGGTGCTGAAAGTCATCGCCCTCGCCGGCCGGCGGACCCTGAAATCCGTCAAGCCCTCCAATCCGGACGTCCCCGACTGGTTCTGGCACGTGAACTATGCGGTAAACATTTTCCTGCTGGCTGCAGATGCGTGGTGGCTGATGGTCGCAGCATGGGTGCTCATCTGGATTTTATCGGTCGCGTTCGAGCGCGGCATGGGACCGCGCGCCGCCTCACGATAGGGCGCCGCAGGCGCTTCTTCATATCTTCATATAATTTTGTGGGCTTCTTCTTTTCACCGGTGCGCATCCGGTCTTCCTCGAGAGCCTACGTTCGCCGTGCCGCTCCTCCGATGTCGTTCTACTCGGGGAATTGACGCAAATCAGTCAAATTGTGCCCGTTCTGCGACTCCACCAGACTGGATCACAGCAGGTGAAAAATTGTGGTTGGGAGCGGGTGCCGATTCAAAATCCACCCCTGCAAACTTTACGAAAACGTCCGCGCCGTGACGACTTAGAGTGTGAGACATCCGAAAACGGATTCGCCGAACCCGCGAGAGTGCGACGTTCACGTGCCCGGCTCCGGCCTGTCGACCATCCCTCGACGACGCACACGTAACAGCTTCACCCGAAGCATTGTCACTGCATATGAGCGAGAGCTTAATTGAACTTTACGTCGCATTTCCGAACGAACTCGATGCACCTACGCGCATGAAGGTGGAGGCCCACCTGCGGGTGGACGCCGTGGGGCAAGAGATCGCCGAATACTATCGCACCTTCTACAGGGCTCTTCGAGGCATCGATGCGAGCGGTGAAGAAGCGCAGAACGGAGAGGTAACCCCGCGCCTGATGCACTAAGCATCAGGATGCCGACTGGAGCTTTATCGTGCCGGGTACGCGGCACGTACGTTCCGTGATGCTCCATATGTCACCCCCCGTGCGCCGAAGGAGCATGTCGTTCGAGCCGTCCTCCCGGCCCGTCATGTTCCACAGCATTACAGTAGCTTCACAATTGTTGCGGCATCTTCTGAGGCACGGATCCGGACGCCCACCCGGCGTTGCAGCGCAAGTACCGGTTCCGCTTCCCGTCCTGCCTCTTCAACAGAGTTTACAGATGCCCCTCGTGCACGATCGAAAAAGCGCCGCATCGCTGACGACACGTGAGGCGCTCGCCGCCACACTTTGTGAGCGCCCGACGCAAACCGGCGTTAATTATCTCATTCACATCAGCACCCGGATGGCGCTGGCCTATCTCTACCAGAAGGCACGCCTCGGCAGCCTCCGCCCCGAACACTTCGGCCTCTCCTACGAGGACATGGCGCTCGATACGATGGCGGAGCTCTTCCAACGGGACGATGCCGGCCGCTTCGTCGAGCTCCGCAGCTATTTCAATACGGTCGAATGGGAGGATGCGAATGAGGCCGAGGTCGAAATCGCCCTCCGCCGGATCGTATTCAGTAAGGTGAGCGAGGGCTTGTTTCGCCGCTTCCGAGAGAATGACCCGAACCTGGGCAAAGTCATCCGAAATATAAAGGACGCCGCGAATGCGACGTCGGCCGTCCGCCTGGAGCGTCATCGGCGGCGGTTGTGGATCGTGGTCGGCGCGGAAGGCGACGATTTGATGACGGACAAGCCCATGGTGCCGCCCGAAATCATCGAAGCTCACGTGACGGCGGCACTCGGATCCAGCGGTCAGATGCAGCAAGCCGTCGCGGCTCTCGCGTCGTTCCTCGAAATGCACCCCTACTACCGGAACGGATTTCCGGTGAGTGAATTCGGCAAGATCGTGCGCTCGGCTTTCATTCGTCTGGGAGCCTCGATGAGCGATGAATCCACCCCGGAGCGGCATTTTTCGGGCGAGGAGGTCGCGCAGGCTCTCGACGCGGCGATTCTCACCGTCCGTTCGAAGGCATTCGCGACGTACGTCGCAAAGAATAAGGTGGATACTCAAACGTTTGCGCTTTACCTGCGCACGGTCCGCGACGTGCTGGAGTCGCAGTACGTCCACGACACGTCGTCGTCCTACTCGCACTTCGACGTCATGGCGACGCACGATCCCGAGCTGACGGAGGACGAGTATCGCCGCAGCCACCGCAATCGGGTGGAGTATATGGTGAAGCTGGCGCGGACGCATCTCTCCGAGCATCTGCTCGACGAACCCGTACGCTCCACCGCGGTGAGTTGAACCATGCGCCCCTACTCACGTGATCTGCGCATTCGCGTGCTGAACGCCTATCTGAACGAGGAAGGCTCGCAGCGCGAAATCGCCCGCCGCTTCGACGTCAGCCGCGGATTCGTCCAGAACGTACTGCGGCGGTATCGCGAAACGGGTGACGTCGAACTCCCGGCGTCGAATGGGAGCCATCTGAAAAAAATCGGACGCAGGGAAAAGCAGATCCTGCGCGATCTCATCACCGAGCTGCCGGACGCAACGCTGGATGATCTGTGCGACCGCCTCGCCGTCCGCGCGAACATCCAGGTCAGCGTTTCGACCATGCATCGCGCCGTGAAGTCGCTGACGTTATAGCGCGGCGGATTTTTCGGCGAACGCTCGGCGCGTTCGGTAATCGCCCACGGCAGCAATTCTCCTGCACGTTCAATCCGACCGCGCAACAATCGACCGCGCGTGAATCGACCGCACATCACTCGACCGCGGGTCAATCGACGACACCATCCAGAACGTCGTACTCCCCGCATCTTTCCAGTGCCGTACGTCGCGGAGTTGATTTATTCTTATGTCACTGAATGTGATATACGAACATATTCCGCATTGCACATCGACGTGACGATGTCAGGGTAAATCAAATAGATAACGATTGTTACTTCGTTATTTACAATTTGCTTACGTACTGATAAAGTGAATCGCGCAACGGCGCGGATGGATGCACTATGCACACCGGCAGATTTCGTCTCACATACACGCTTGCACTGCTTCTGGCACTTCTCATCGGGTTGCCGCATGAGAGCTTCGCACAGGATCGGCAATCCAACGACCAGCCGGTCCGTCCGAGCCTCCGATCCACCAGTCAGATGAATCCGCGCGGCGCGGACGTCGTCGAGCCGGCGCTCGTGTTGAAGACGTCTCGTTCGGTGAGCGGCAGAATCGACACGTCGGTCGTGGGCACCGCCAAGGTGCCGGATCCGCGGCGCAACGAAGTCGGCGCCACCGTCAACAAAGATCTCGAGACCGGCACGCTCGTCCGCCTGGGCGGTGCGTGGGTCTACGATGACGAGGGCCTTCGCCGGTCCGTGGCCTTCGATGCCGACGGAAGCGATGAGCACCTCGTGTTTCGGCCCGGCCGCCACGATGACGTCGTGTCGCTCCAGGGGGTTCAGCCGATCCACCGGGTGGTAGGGACCACCGTCATCTTCGATCTGCGTGAATTGTACGAAGCCTCCACCTTGAATCCGATCACCGGAGGGACGGCGGGAACCGAAGACGGCGAACCGCGGCTGTCGCTGCTGCGGATGCGGAGCACGTTTCCAGGCGGCGAAGCGGTCGACCTGGCCGTGGTTCTCGCACCGATCACGAAGCCCGCGGCACCGCTGCAGGCCATTCGGCTCGAGCGGCGCGACACGACCGTCATCATGGCCGCACCGACCTACGTCGTCCGGAACTACGTGCGCACGGAGGCAAGCAATGAACCCGACTGGACGGCCGCGTT
>CAZQAS010000182.1:0-7180 GCA_964591285.1 uncultured Rhodothermales bacterium | reverse complement strand
ATCTTCATCGACCTGCGCGATCGCTACGGCCTCACGCAGATCGTCTTCTCGCCGCAGGATGAGGAAGACGCCTACGAGTTGGCCGACAGCCTGCGCGGCGAGTACGTTATCTCGGTGCGCGGGACCGTCCGCGAGCGCTCGGAAGAGACCATCAACCCGAAACTGCCCACCGGAAAGGTCGAGGTGCGGGTGCACGATCTCGTCGTGCTCAACGTCGCCGAGCCGCTCCCCTTCCCGATCTCCGCCCACGAGGAGAAGCGCCAGGTAGCCAACGAGGACCTGCGCCTCCGCTATCGATACCTCGACCTCCGCCGCCCCGAGCTGCAGGAGATCGTGGTGCTGCGCTCGAAGACCTATCAGGCCACGCGTCGATACTTCGACGCACACGATTTCGTGGAGGTGGAAACGCCCGTGCTGATGAAGTCGACGCCGGAGGGTGCGCGTGACTACCTCGTGCCGAGCCGCATCCACGCCGGGAAGTTCTACGCCCTCCCTCAGTCGCCGCAGACCTATAAGCAGATCCTGATGGTCTCCGGGCTCGATCGCTACTTCCAGATCGTGAAGTGCTTTCGCGACGAAGACCTGCGCGCCGACCGCCAGCCGGAGTTCACGCAGATCGACGTGGAGATGACCTTCCCCACAGAGGAGCAGATCTACGCCACCTTCGAGGGCCTGATGAAGGCGATCTGGAAGGACGTGAAGGGCATCGACGTCGAGACGCCGTTCCCCCGGATGACCTACCGCGATGCCATCGAGCGGTACGGCTCCGACAAGCCCGACCTTCGCTTCGGACTCGAGATCCAGGAAGTGAGCAGCGTCTTTGAGGGGTCCGGATTCCGCGTGTTCGACAGCATCTTAGAAAAAGGCGGCCACGTCGTCGCGCTGAACGTCCAAGGCGAAGGTGACCGCGGCCGTGGGCAGATGGATCGCCTCGACAAAGACACGGTCCGCCGCAAGATCGGGGCCGGCGGACTCATCTACTTCAAGCTGCCGTCGGACGGCTCCGAGACGTATTCGTCGGTGAAGGAGCACGTGCTGCCGGCCGAGTACGTCGAGGCGTGCATCGAGGCCGTCGGCGCGGAGGCCGGCGACCTCGTGCTCGTGCTGGCCGGACCGGATCCGAAGGTGTACAAGCAGATGGGCGCGCTTCGGCTCCACCTCGCCGACGAAATGGATCTCGTGCAGCAGAGCGACGCCGGCCCATGGAAATTCTTGTGGGTCACCGATTTCCCGCTGCTGGAGTGGGATCACGAGACGCAGCGTTTCTTCGCGATGCATCACCCCTTCACGTCGCCCCATCCCGACGACGTCGACTCGATGGAGGCGGATCCGGCGAAGGTGCGCGCACGCGCCTACGACATGGTCCTCAATGGCGTGGAGCTGGGCGGCGGATCGATCCGAATCCACAGCCGAGAGGTCCAGAACCGGATGTTCCAGGCGCTCGGGATCGACGAAGAGGAGGCGCGCAAGCGATTCGGTTTTCTGATGGATGCCTTCCGCTACGGCGCCCCGCCGCACGGCGGCATTGCCTTTGGGCTCGATCGGATCGTGATGGCCCTCGCCGGCACGGAGAACATACGCGACGTCATCGCCTTCCCGAAGACGCAGAACGCTCAGGAGCTGATGGTCAACTCGCCGGACGTCGTCGACGAGAAGCAGCTCCAGGAGCTGCACATTGACATCGTGGACGACGAGGTTGAATAGAACAGGCCGGCCGATCGCGCGGGCGACCGACCGGCCTGACGTCCTTCCGACCTAATCGAAGCGGCGGATCGAGAAAGCGCCGCACCAACCGGCGCCGGTCCGATCCGTTAGTTAGTTGAAGACGACCTTTAGTCCCGTTCGCGAGTCTACGACTTCAACCGGCTCGTCTACGTTCGGCAGCACGTACTCACCGCTCATACCGCGCTGCAACTCGTCGAGACGAAGCGAAATGGCACCGGTCTCGAGATTGACGCTGTAGGTGTCTTTGTCGTACCGGAAAAGCGCCCCCGTCAGCGCATCGACCACGAAGCCGGGCCAGAAGAAGATGTTTAGAATCGAGATTGTATTGAACTCCTTGTCGAGCTCGAACGTCCGTGTTTCGTAGCCTTCGAGCTCGATCGTGACGTCCTGATCCTCCAGTCCGGGCCGGTCGATTTCGACGGTCGTCGGCGTCGTGCCGACCACGATGCCGTCGACGACGACGTCCGCGCCGGACGGGCTGGAATTAAAGGTGATCTCTTCATCCGTGCCGGAGAAGAGGGTCGCGCATCCGCTCGAGAAAAGGACGAATGCGCATGCGATGGCAAGGGTGCGCATGGTGAATCTGACGTGTGGGTGATGAGGTTTTACAAGGTTCGAAACATATATACGAAGAATGGCTGTACTTATTTTATCGGTGTGACACATGTGGCGAATCGATCGCGTGCGCGAACTCGCTAAGCGGCACGTCAACTGGTCGCGGTGGGAATCGCTCATCGAGGAACAGCAGATCACGCTCGATCGTCCGCGCGGGGCGCGCCATCCGGATCACCCATCCATCCTCTACCCGATCGACTACGGCTACGTAAACGGTACGCGCTCGACGGACGGAAAGGGAATCGATGTGTTCGTCGGATCCGCACCAACCGGCCTCGTCGGAACTGTGATCACGATTGATCACCGGCAGAACGATGCCGAATTCAAGCTGCTCTACGACTGCTCGCCGGAGGAGGTGTATCTGGTGAACGGGTTCCTCAACTTCGATAGGCGCTTGATGGAGGGCGTGCTCGTGCTGCGATTCGACATGCCGACGCTTTGGCAGCGAGTTAAGCCGCAAAGCCGGCAGTAGGACTTGCAGGAAGCTTGAGCCTTTTCTCCTACCGAGCCAATGGTTATCGGGAGGTCGCCGACTGCATCGGAGATGATATCTCCGTGTACGTCGACGGGGGGTCGAAGTGATCTGCCTCGAAGGGCGCCGTGGTCAAGTCTCCTATCTCGGTGACTACCGTCATGAGAACGAATTGTGAAGGAGGCTCCTCCTCCGAATTCGCCTCGAGGGAAGGCGCCGATCCATTTAGCACAGCCTCCAGATCCAGCGTCGCCTCCTCGGCGACCTGTACGAGATGGAGCTTTGTCCGAACAGGGAGCCCATCCTCCGCTTGCAGCGTCGATAAGGCCTCACCTGTTCCTTCCGGAAGCTGTGGAGTGCTCTGCATTGCCGTGAGCATTTCGGGAACGCCTGACCCAGACATTGCCGCGCCCATTGCTTCTCCGGCCTTTACCTGGTACGCTGCGAGCGTGTTATAGCCGGCCACGTCCGTCGACTGCCATACCTCATATACGGCGTACGACTTTCCTCGGACCGTCTCTTCCTCACCCGTCTCCTCGTCGGGTGCAGACATTTCGTATTCGCCCTCAACGACCATGACGACTTGCGCGGCCTTCGTTCCGTTGATCGTTTCAGTCTTTCCGGTACGATCGACTGAAATATTGGAGTCCGTCAGCCTCACGGAGCCTTCCGATTTTCCGTCCGTTGCCTCTGCAGAAGCGCTCGATTCGTCGTCTTCGATCGCCGACGCCGTTTTACTAGAGAGCTCGCCAACGGATGCCATCATCTCCTCGAGAGAGATCGCCCACCACTGCTGCTGCTCGTGGTCTACGTGAATGATCTTTCCGTTTTCTGCATCTATGATCTGCGACGATTCCGTGCCGGTGTCTACCCGCTGCTTGTCTCCATTGGTTGAAATCGTTTCCTGCTGCGAACCGAATCTCTGCAAGAGGCGGCTGGCAAGATTATTCGTTCCGCCGAGTTCGATGCGCGAAGCGAGCGTGTAGCGAACGAAAGGTGCGTCCGGCGACCCGGTCTCGTTTTCACCCAACTCTATGGGCTCGGGGGCATCGGAGAACAGCATTCCCTGCAAAGACGATTCGAGGTCGTCAGCGATCGAGTCGACGGCGTTGCCTATTGCAGCGTCGAGCGCTCTATCGGCCCGCTGCTCGACCTCCTCTTCCACTTTCTGCTCGACCTTATCCTCGACCTTTTGCTTGACCTTCTCTCGCAGCTTCTTGAATTGCGCGTCGGCAGGCTGCGGTGTTATGTAAATGGCGGCGATGATGAGCGCGATGATTACTTGTAGGGGCTTCATGGCAGTAGCGAGGCTGGATGGATAGAAGGGCTGCCGGAGTGGACTAACGATACCTTAAATGTATCGGCTAGACGGACCGGCTTTATTAAGAAGTCATGAACACAAAGAGAATACGGCTATGCAGCCGTGATCTGATCGCGGCATGTCAGTCGCGAGCCAGGTCGGAAGGCGATGCTCTGTTCCGGAACCTCGGAGCTGGTTCACCTCACGTTACTTCGCGAAGTTCGGCAGCGCAAAAGCTCCGAGGTGGACCCGCGCATTGTAGTAGCGCAGATCCTCGGCGAACGGCTCGGTGCGCTTGTTGATGCGCCCCGGGTCGAGGTCGTCGATCGGATGCAGATCCTGCGTCGCGATCGTAAACGACCACGTGCCCATCGGATAGGTGGGGATGTGGGCCAGGTAGACGTGTGTCTGTCCGAAGAGTCGCCCGAGGATCCGGCGGGCCTTCTCGATGGATCCGCTGTAGAGATCGTCGAACGGAGACTCGGTCTGCGTGACGAGAATCCCCCCCTCGCGCAGCACGCGCGCGCAGTGCTTGTAAAAGTCCTCGCCGAACAATCCCTCCGCGAACCCGACCGGATCGGTCGAGTCGACGATGACCACATCGTAGATCTCCGGCTTGGCCTGTCGCACGTACTCCACGCCGTCGCGCACGTGCACGATCAGGCGCCGGTCGTCGAGCGAGGAGGCCACCGCCGGAAAATACTTGCGCGCCACCTCGAGGACCTGCCCGTCGATCTCCACCAGATCCACGTGCTTGATTTCATCGTAGCGAAGCACTTCGCGGATCGTCCCTCCGTCGCCGCCGCCGATCACGAGCACGTTGCGCGGGTGCCGGTGCAGGCACAGCGCCGGGTGCGTGATCATCTCATGGTAGACGAACTCGTCGCGCTCGGTCAACATCACCAGCCCGTCGAGGGCCAGCAGCTTGCCGAACGCATCGGTCTCGAAGACCTGGATGTGCTGGAAGGGGCTCCGGCGGCTGTAGAGGACGTCCTCGATGCCGAAGGTGATTCCGGTGCGGTCCTTCCAGTACTCGGTGTACTGGAGGTCGTGAAGCTTCTGCTCGGCCATGTGTATCGGGCGGGGCTACAAAAAAAGAACGCGTGGCCCGCATCCGAAGTCGGTGCGCACCACGCGCTCAATGTATGTACGAGGTTAACGTGTATGTGAGGAAATCATCAGGCCGTCATTTCATCGAAGATGGGCTTGTGCGCCACGCGCGACGGAAACAGGCCGCGCTTCATCTCCATGCTCGAGACGTTGCCTGCGTGGAAATTTTCTTCGAGATACTTCTGGATGACCCAGGGATCGATCGTATCGCCGCAGGTAAAGATGTCCACTGCCGCGTAGCCGTGCTCGGGCCAGGTGTGAATGGCGACGTGCGACTCCGCGATGACGATGACGCCGCTGACGCCGTGTGGGTTGAAGGTGTGAAAGGTGTCCGAGACGATCGTTGCTCCCGACCGGCGAACGCCTTCCAGCAGAATCTCGCGAATTACGTCTTCTCCGTTCAGTGTCTCCCGATCACAGTCGTAGAACTCGACGAGAATCTGTCTTCCGAGTGCTTCCATGTATGAACTACCCTCCAATTAAATGGCACCCCCCGTCCGCCACGAGGCGGGGAGACATTGTATGTGTTAGATCTCCCGGTGTTTAAGCGGGAAGTCACCCATACAACCGCAGTCCTGGCGAAAGAAGGGTAGGGAGAACGCCGGAAGACCGGAATGACTGCTGCTGCAGCACGTCCTCCTTCAGCTTTTCGCCAGCCGCTAGCGCAATTGTATTCGATGAGCGCTCGAGGAGTAGCGTGCAGCCCTCTCGAGCACATCGAACACCTTACAGCCTTAGGCTGCAGTGTACGCTTATGTCAAAAAGCGGGTGTTGTGCGGTTCGCGGCAGCACCTACGTGGCGTAAGGCAGTGACCGCGAAAGGCGATGTAAAATAGCGGCTCATATGCAGAGCGTACAATCCCATGCGTGTGAAAGATGTTACGTTCCGTCGGAGCCCGTCGATCGCGCCGCTGGGCGCCGGCATCTACCCTGCCGTCAGCCGTGCTTTGCCGAATCGAGCCGCGTCAACGCCGCCTTTGCCGGGCGGTTCCAGCACGGTTTCCGGGAGATGCCGACGTGCGATAGGGATAACACGAGACGGCCTGCGTGGCTCGATGAGATCTCACGAAGAGTTCAAGCCTCTGGGCGTGCGATCGCGCCCCTTCGATTGCGGCGGAACTGACCTCCTCCTATCTTCATTGATCTGACATGCGCCGCGACATCGACGCTGTCGCGCCATCGATCCCGTAGCTCAGTTGGTAGAGCAACTGACTTTTAATCAGTGGGTCGCAGGTTCGATTCCTGCCGGGATCACCGAAAACGCCCTTTCTGGCTCAGGAGGGGCGTTTTTTATTGGTGGGTGACCGCATACAATCACGATCGGATTAGTCCCTCTAGGGCTGCGGGTGCTGTTTCTTAGACCATCGAAGCGAATGCCACCAGCGACGCTTATCTAATTCAGCATTCCTACGCTCGACGACGGATCGTGGCGAATTCTTGGACCTTGCGAACCTACCTTTCACACGGTCACGAATTCCTTCGCCAATCTTCGCTGTGCCCTCTGAGAGAACCGGTCGTAGCATCTTCAGGGCTTCAGTAGCGGCAGCTCGCCTCACAGCCCGACGGTCTTCTCTGATAATAGGTGCGCAGTAGCGCCTTGCGATAACTCCTACGCGAAGGGTAAAAAATGCATTGGCGCTTCCGGTCAGTATCATATTGGTGGCTAGAGCGGCCACCGTCGAGACGCCTGGGATCACGCCGAAGATGCCTCCCAGACTGGCGTCTATGATCGGCTGAATCTGTTCTTCGATATCTATGTCGTCAATCTCGCTAGCGACCAGCGCGGTGCCTGCCACGTTTGCATAGAGATGGAGAATCTGTCGTACACTCGGCCGCTGGAAGTACGCGCGAGCGATGGCCAGCACCATCTTACTTTGGGCGCTCAGGACCGTGACCGCGTCAAAGCGCCCGCTCTGAGAGACGGCCGTCACGAGAAAGACGGTAGCGGCAGTTTCGCG
>CAZQAS010000181.1:0-7241 GCA_964591285.1 uncultured Rhodothermales bacterium | reverse complement strand
ACACGGCCGGTTATCCAATAGTAGCCGTCGTCATCTCGACGGCATCCGTCGCCCGTGAAATACTTGCCTTCGTACTGGCTGAAATATGTGCGAATGAACCGGTCATGGTCCTTATACACGGTACGCATCTGTCCGGGCCAGGAATCCTTCATCACCAGCAGGCCCTCGGCCTCACCCTGCTGCACCGTCCCGTTCTGATCGACAACCTCCGGCTGGATGCCGAAGAAGGGCAGCGTTGCAGACCCGGGCTTCTGCGGGACAGCACCGGGCAGCGGTGTAATCATGATGCCGCCGGTCTCGGTCTGCCACCAGGTATCCACGATGGGGCATCGGCCGTCCCCGACCGTGTTGTAGTACCAGAGCCACGCTTCGGGATTGATCGGTTCACCGACCGTTCCCAGCACGCGCAGGGACTCCCTCCTCGTGCGGGTGACGTACTCGTCTCCTTCGCGCATGAGCGCTCGGATGGCCGTCGGAGCGGTATAGAAGATATTGACGTTGTGCTTGTCGACGACTTCCCAGAGCCTGGCGGCATCCGGATAGGTAGGCGTTCCTTCGAAGAATACCTGCGTCGCACCGTTCGCGAGCGGTCCATAGACGATGTAGGAGTGACCGGTAATCCAGCCCACGTCGGCGGTGCACCAGAAAACGTCGCCTTCATGGTAGTCGAAGACGTACTCGTGCGTTAACGACGTATAGACGAGATAGCCGCCCGTGGTGTGGAGGACGCCCTTGGGCTTGCCGGTAGAGCCGGACGTATAAAGGATGAAGAGCGGATCTTCGGCATCCATCTCTTCCGGTTCGCAGTCGGCATCGACCTGCTTCGTCTCCTCGTGATACCAGTAGTCGCGTCCGGCCACCATGTCGGGCCCGCCGCCGGTCCGCTTGACAACGATGACGGTTTGCACGGCGGGGCATCGCTCGAGCGCTCGATCGGCATTGTCCTTCAGCGGAACGGTCTTACCCGCTCGATAGCCCTCATCAGCCGTGACGAGAATGGTCGAATCGCAATCGAGAATCCGGTCGGCGAGCGAGTCTGGAGAAAATCCGGCGAACACGACGGAATGAACCGCTCCGATGCGCGCGCAGGCGAGCATGGCGTACGCCGCCTCGGGAATCATAGGCAGATAGATCGTGACGCGGTCGCCGCGCTTGACGCCGCGGCGCTTCAGTACGTTGGCGAACGTGCAGACTCGCTCGTGCAACTGCTGATACGTTATGTGCTCGGTATCGCCGTCCGGATCGTCGGGCTCGAAGATGAGGGCCGTGCGGTCGCCGTGTTGATCCAGATGGCGATCGATGCAGTTATAGGAGGCGTTCAGCGTACCGCCTTCGTACCACTTGATGTGTAGATCGCGGCTCGCGAACGAAACGTTCTTGACGGTCTTGAACGGCTTAAACCAGTCGAGGCGCTTCGCCTGCTCCTTCCAGAATTTCTCCGGTTGTTCGATAGAGCGGCGGTACATGGACTCGTAGTCCTCCATGGACGAGACGAGCGCACCCTCCTTGAAATCGGCGGGTGGGTCGAAGGACTTGGCCTGTCCGGAATACGCGGCGGTTACCTCTGCCATAATCGTTTGAACGTTGCTGGTTGCTGAGTACGAGTTGCAGGATACACGTTGCACATGCAGGTTTAGAGGCCGAGCTGCTCGCGGGAGAGCCATTTCCGACCCAAATCATATCGCCGGGCGAGAGCATCTTGCAGGTCCGCGGCCCTCGAAAACGCATTGCGCAGCAGGCGCTGCTGCATCTTGTTGCTTAAGGTATCGATTTCATTGACCGGTGGATCCCCGGCTTCGACCGCACGGAGCTGGCTCTCGAGCCGAAAATCGACCAGATACTGGTACGCTTCCAGTGCATCGTCGATCACCTTGGCCAGGTCGGTAATCTCTTTTCCGGCGCGGCGCAGGCGGTCGAAGGTATTCGTTGACTCAAGATAGCGAATCTCCAGGGCCAGCACGCGGGAAGCGTCGACGACCGGTCGAATGCCGCCATCCTGAACGTCGAACGTGTGCCGCCCCTCGCCGACGCGGTTGAGCATCTTTCTAAATATGCCCGTCGGTGGACGGAATTCCATCGCGTGCATGGCCATCAACCTAAGAAATGCGCGGTTTTCATCCATGGCCTGGACGTTGAGCGCATCGACGACGTCCTGTTTGATATCCTCCACGAGCCTTCCATCCCCAAAGACGCAGCGGAGATCGAAGAAGATGGGAGTAGGCGCGAGGGATTCCTGATCCGACTGGAGAATCCACTCCCGGTATGCCCTCTTCCATGCGCGAAGCGGGCGGCGCCACCGTGGATCGCGCGCCACGTACTCGCTCGGCTGAAAGCCGCACTGCTCAAGGCCTTCGTTGACCCGTTCGGCGATATGATTGAACCACTTTTCAGCACGTCTTGCCTCGCCGTCGTCCGATGGATCTTCGTAGACGAGGGCATTGTGCTGCTCGGAGTTCAACGCCATCTCCTGCCGCCCCCCACTTCCGAGCCGCATCCACGACCAGCGGAGTCCGACGCTCAGATCCGGCTGCTCATCGCGCAAATCCTTTTCGACCAGATGCAGGATGCGAATCACGAGGCGGTCATAGAAGACCATCATGAGACGATTCAACATTTCCGGGCGAGCGCCCTGCCGATAGAGGTTCAGCAGCTGCTCGCTCGTTGCCGAGCGGATGGTGATGAGCTCCTCCACGGACGACGCGTTGTCGATGCGGCCTGCCGTTGCGACCGGATCGAGCGCTCGGAAGTGCGAAATGTCCCGATCGGTCACCACGCCGACCGGACGCGTGCTGTCGTTCGGATCGACCAACACGAGGCGGTGCACGCGCCGGGACAGCATCAGCATCATTGCCTCATAGAGACTGGCATTGTTTGGGACGGTCAGCGCCGGTGCGGTCATCACCTTCCGCACGGGTGTGTCGGACGGCAGCGACTCGGCGACGATGCCGTTCCGCAGATCGCTATCCGTGAGAATACCGAGCAGCTTTCCTCCCTGCACAACGATAAGGGAGTCGACGCCTTCGCGACGCATCAGGGCGGCTGCTCGCTGGGCGGACAGACCCGATTCGCACGTGACGAGCCGGCGGTGCGTGAACTGATTAAAGCTTCGATTGAAGAGCAGATGCGCCCCGGTCACATCCATCGAGGTGCCCATCCGGCGCACGTACATCTTCAACTCACTGTCGAAGTGTGACGCGAAGTCGTCGTACTTTTCGTAGAGCTGCTGGAAGCGATCCCCTCTGACCAGCGCGCAAACGGTCGGATCGACGGCCTTTGCCTCATAGATCGCTGCGCCGCCTTTAATCAAACCAAAGGAGCCGAAGTCATCGCCCTCGCCCGCCTTGTCGATGAGGCGCTGCTGAGCCACGTCCATGAGCCGAACGAGACCCGATTCGACGACGTAAAGGCCCGCATGGGTCGTCGCTCCCTGCTGTATGATGACCTCGCCGGCCGCAAAGTACTCGATGGAAACGTCCGACAGCAGCTCCTCCCGTTCGTCTTCCGGAAGGCCACTGAAAGGAGCCGCCTTTTCGAGCAGCGCCGAAATCCTGTCGACAATGGTAGACGAGGTCATTAAGGGCGGCTAATTGGGTTGTTGTAAATCGTCCTCTGTAACATCCTCTCTGTACACTTCCGGCGCAAGCACAATCTGTGCACGGATCAGCCCGCGGACGGCATTACATAAGTACACTTCGTCCGCGGTTTCGAAATCCTCAGGTCGAAGGTGCGCCTCCAGGACGCCGCGCGATTGAACCATATGCCGGCGGAAGACCCCCGGCAGCGCGCCGGAGCCAACCGGCGGGGTGAGCCACTCGTCTCCCCGACGCAGGATCAGGTTCGTGCGCGATCCTTCGGCGCATTCGCCCCTCCGGTTCAGGAAGAGCACTTCGTCGTAGCCGGACTCGGTCGCGCGCCGCCATTCGGTATCGTAGAGGTGCCGATTGGTGGTTTTATGACGACGGTAAACATCGTCTTCGTTGATACGATGATCGGAGAGCATGACTCGCCAATCGTCGTTCTGCAGAGACAGCGATTCGGCGGTGACGTCGAGTTCACCGTCGCTCCGGAGCAAAGATCGCACCTTCTGCGGCTCGTGCGGCGGGATGACGGCTTCCACTGCGCGCCGCCACGCGGCTTCGTCGAAGCAGTAGCCGAGTTCAAGAGCAGAATTGCGGAGTCGCTCTGCGTGCAGTTCGAGCAATGCGATCACTCCGCTTTCGGCGCGCATCGTTTCGATGAGCGCCGGCGAATCCTTGCGGCGGTGTGCGACGACGGCAGGCGCGGACCGGTCGGCGAGGTCGGTCAGAAATCGCGCCTTGAGGAGGCACTCGTCGTACTCGGCCTCTGCCTCCGAATCGGCGACGAGGCCGCTGCCAATGCCGAGCACGCCGCGGCGGCCGCGGATGATCGCCGTTCGAATCCCAACGTTGAAGACGGCATCCGGTCCGTGCATGAAGCCGACGGCCCCGCAGTAGACCCCTCGCGCGTGCGCCTCCAGATCCCTAATGAGCCGCATGGCCTCGATTTTCGGCGCGCCGGTGACCGATCCGCAAGGGAACAGAGCCGCGAATATGTCCGCCGTGCTTGTTCGCTCGCAGAGCCGACCATGGACTTCGGAGGTCATCTGGATGACCGTACTGTACCGCTCGGCAGCGAACAGCTCCGGCACCCGCACAGTGCCTGGCATACAACACCGAGAGAGATCATTGCGGAGCAGATCCACAATCATCAGGTTCTCCGCGCGTGACTTCGGGTCGGAAACGAGCCACGCCTCCAGTGCGTCGTCTTCGGCCTCGTTGGATCCGCGCCGGACGGTACCTTTCATCGGACGGGTAATGACCGCGTCATCCTTCCGCCGAAAGAAAAGCTCGGGCGAGCAGCTCAGGATCTGGAGATCGCCGCTGTCGATGTACGCACCAAAGGGCACGGGCTGACGCGCCATCAGGGCTCGCCAGAGATCGAGCGGACTCCCGTCGACGTCGAAGGACAGCGGAGCCGTGAAATTGATCTGGTAGACGTCGCCCTCGTAGATCGCCTCCTGGATACGAGTGAACGCAGCTCGGTACGCGTGGGCGGTTAGTGAGAATCGAGGTGCTGCAACGCGAAAACGGCCGGGAGGCTTCGCCGCATCGAGCTGCTCCGGTGCATCCGCATCATAGACGGCAAACCACGCGTAGGGTCCGGGCGACGGATGCACGTGGAAGGCCGGGTCAAAGGCGGGTGCCGCCTCGTAGGCCAACCATCCAGCCACAACAGCGCCCGACATCGCACGCGCAGACGCCTCGAGCAGCACCCGACCGGCATCGTCAGCGGAATCGGCGAAGAGCGTATCAATCGGATCACGCAGCCGGAAGCCTCGATCGCTGCCCGTCCATCCCGCTGCGAAGATCTGAAGGCCTGGTTCGGACTGATCCCCGGTCACGATGCGGCGTGTCGAGCTGCGACGTGTCGGGCGGAGCGGCTGACGAGTTCCTCCAGCACCGACAGGTCTACATCCTGCAGACGCTTCACGTACAGACATGACTTCCCCGTCTTGTGCTTGCCGAGGGCACTCATCAGCTCTTCGTACTCGTCGAATCCGGCCATTACGTAGATCGAGAACTTGCCCTTTCGCGGCGAGAAGCCTGCGAGGAACCAGTCGCCCTCTCTCCCACTCTCGTATTTGTAGTGATAGTCACCGAAGCCCACGATCGAATCGCCCCACATTTTCGGCTCTTCATTCGTAGCCCGGCGCATCAGCCCGACGAGCGTGCGGCTGTCCTCCTGCTGCTGGGGATCATCGATGGCATCGATAAATCCTTCTACGTGCTGGTCGGTCGGTTTCGTCTTGAGATCGGCCATCGTTCGTTACGATTACATGTTTCTTCGGTACTCGCCACCGACGTCGAAGAGTGCGCGCGTAATTTGCCCGAGTGAGCAGACCTTCACCGTTTCGATGAGCTCCTCAAAAACGTTTCCTCCTTCACGTGCGACCTGCTGCAGGCGGTGAAGCGCCTCGTCGGAGCGTCCCTCGTTGTGCTTCTGGAATGCTCTCAGGTGCCGCAGCTGATGCTGCTTCTCGTCATCCGATGAGCGCATCAGATCGAAGGCTTGGTCGTGCCCTGCTTCGCCGTTGCGCGAAAGAAATGTGTTCACACCGATGACGGGAAGCTCGCCGGTGTGCTTCTTCTGCTCGTAGTGCATCGACTCCTGCTGGATCTTGCCGCGCTGATACATCGACTCCATCGCGCCTAGGACGCCGCCTCGTTCGTTGATGCGGTCGAACTCCGCCAGTACCGCCTCCTCGACGAGATCGGTGAGCTCCTCGATGATGAATGCACCCTGCAGCGGGTTTTCATTTTTGGCCAGGCCCAGCTCGCGGCTAATGATGAGCTGGATGGCGATCGCCCGCCGCACGCTTTCTTCCGTCGGCGTCGTGACGGCCTCATCGAAGGCGTTCGTGTGCAGCGAGTTGCAGTTGTCATAGACCGCCATGAGCGCCTGAAGCGTGGTCCGGATGTCGTTGAACTGCATTTCCTTGGCATGCAGACTTCGGCCGGAGGTCTGGATGTGGTACTTCAGCTTCTGGCTCCGTTCGTTGGCCCCGTACTTTTCGCGCATGGCTACCGACCAGATGCGCCGGGCGACACGGCCGATCACGCTGTACTCGGGATCCATGCCGTTCGAAAAGAAAAACGAGAGGTTCGGGGCGAACGCGTCGATGTCCATCCCGCGACCCAGGTAGTACTCGACGTACGTAAAGCCGTTAGCGAGCGTAAAGGCGAGCTGGCTGATGGGGTTGGCGCCGGCCTCGGCGATGTGATAGCCGGAAATAGAGACTGAGTAGAAGTTTCGAACGTCCTGGTCGACGAAATACTGTTGAACGTCGCCCATTAGCCGCAGCGCGAACTCAGTCGAGAAAATGCAGGTGTTCTGCGCCTGGTCCTCCTTCAGGATGTCGGCCTGTACGGTGCCGCGTACGACGTTCAGCGCGTGCTTCTTGATGCGGTCGTACTCCTCCTGCTTGAGGATCCCCCAGTCGACGAGTTCCGAGCCGCTCGTGCCGAGGAGTCCAAGGCCTGATCCGTCATGCTTCGGCGGAAGGTGGTCCATCGCGCCGTTGGGCCCATAGGGCTCGTAGCGGGGGCGCTCGTCACCGAGGCGCTCCGATATCATACGGTCGGCATCCTCCCATCGGCCTTCCTCCTTCAGGAAGAACTCGACCTGCTGGTCGATGGCCGTGTTCATGAACATGGCCAGGA
>CAZQAS010000180.1:3624-7245 GCA_964591285.1 uncultured Rhodothermales bacterium | reverse complement strand
CTCGAGGAGAACGACGAAGAAACGTGGTGCGGGAATCTGTCCTGCACATCCGGATCGAACCTCGACCACATCCTCATCACCGACGAGCTCTTCGATGCGTACGTCGATGGGTCGACCGACCGGTACGATGAGCTCCTTGCGGCGATCGACGGCTACGTCGCGAACACATCCGACCATCTACCCGTCTTCGCCAGCTTTTCCTTCTCGACGGACACGGCGATCGATGCGCCGGCCGCCGGGAGCTTCCGGCTCGATGCCATCCACCCGAATCCGACCACCGGCGAAGCCTTCCTCTCCTATTCGCTCGATGGTCCCGGCCGCGTGCTCGTCGAGATCATCGATCCGCTGGGGCGACGGATCAACACGATCGCGGACGCATTCCGCACGGCCGGCTCGCACCGGGATGCGATCGACCTCGCCGGCCAACCGCCCGGCATCTACTTCGTGCGGCTCACGGTCGGGGACCGCCGAGAGGTGCGGCCGCTGATCGTTACGCGGTGAACGGCGCCTCCGCTTCGATTCACTCACTCATCGCGTCGGACCCGCCCGCGGCGCGCTCGACCTCTTCCATCACGCGAAGCGCATTTCCACCCAGGATCTTGTACAGGTCGTCCTCGGAATAGCCGCGACGCATCAGCTCGTAGGTGATCCACGGAAGCCGCGTCACGTCCTGCAATCCGGCGGGAAGGTCGAAGACGCCGTCGAAATCCGAGCCGAGCCCGACGTGATCGACCCCGGCCACCTGCGCAGCATGATCGATGTGGTTGACCACGTGCTCGAGCGATGCGCCCGGGATGCCGTATTCCGCCTTCAGATCGTAAAGCACGCTCCAGAGATTGTTCAGACTCGCGTTCCGTCCGCCCAGCCGGCGATACGTCTCGGCGATGAGGCTGTCCGGCAGATGCTCGTTCACCACCGCATCGAAAAAGTTGATCATGATGACGCCGCCGTTCTCCGCGAGCGCCCGGAGCATCTCGTCGTCGGCATTGCGGACGTTGTCCACGCGCGCCCGCGCGGACGAGTGGGAGAGCATTACCGGCGCGTCGGTCACCTCCAACACGTCGTAAAAGGTCGAATCCGACGCGTGCGACAGGTCGACGATCATCCCGAGGCGATTCATCGCGCGGATGAGCTCGCGGCCGCGGTCATTCAGTCCGTGCCAGCTCGGCGGCGACTGCGACGACTCGGCCCACGAGTTGTTGTTGACGTGCGTGACGGTGACGTAGCGCACGCCTGCGTCGAAGAGCGAGCGCAGCGTGTCCTCCGACGCCGCCAGCGCGTTGCCGCCCTCGAGCCCCAGCAGTACCGCCTTCTTGCCCGAGCGCGCGATGCGGCGCACGTCCTCGGCGCCGAAGGCCAGCTCGGCGCTGTCGGCGGCCGTCGCGACCTGCCGCTTCAGCTCGGCGATCATCCGCCGCGCGCGATCGACGGCCGGGGCGCCCTCGCCGTAGTGATGGGCGACGTAGATCGAGAAGAACGCCGCGTCGAGCCCGCCCTCGTACATGCGCGGAAGATCGAGGTGGCCCTCGTGCGGACGATGCCGCCGCGAGAGCGCATACCCGTCATCGAGCATCAGGGTCGGCGTGTCGACGTGGCCGTCGAGCACGACCGCGTTGTAGTGGATCCGCAGCGCTTCCGCCCACAGCGAATCGTCCTCGATCAGAATCTTCCGTCGGATGGGCGCCATCAAGACCTCGCCGCCGTCGACGGCGGAATCGGCAACCACTACCGGAGCCCGCTCGGCCGTCGGATGGCTCTGCACGCCGGACTCACACGACAGCAGCAGGATCGCCGCCGCGATCAGCGCGGCAAGAAACGGGCGGAGCGCACGGAGCATCATCAGCAAACATATAAGAAAACGGCCGATCTGCCGCTATGTGCAGATCGGCCGTTAGTTCCTGGCTCGAGGATTCGCAGACCGGGCGGAGCCCGCTGGCGCGCATCCGTCCGTCGTTATTCGATGAAGCGGACGCGGTTGGTCGAAGCATCCACCGACTCGACGCGCACGTCGCCGTCGCCGATCGCCTGCGACTTCATGCCGTCGGCGCCGAGTACGATCTCGATCGATCCGTTCGGGCCCGATACGAGAATCGTGATCGTCTCCACGGTGGGCGTGCCGTCCTCGTCGATTTCGAGGTCCTCAACCGCACGGAAACTGAATTCCGTGACACTGGGGCCGCGCTGGACGTGATCGTAGGTCAGACCGCCAAGGAAGGCCGTGTCGTCGAGCTGCACGCTCGTGTTGCCGACGGACTTCACCTTCGTGCCCTCGACGCGAACGGAGATCGTCGTACCCTGGGCGAGCGGATTGCCGTTCTGATCCTCGACCGTGAGATTGTACGTCTGGCCCAGGGCGGCAGTCGTCGGGGAGACCGTCACGACCGGCACGCCGCTCATCACCACCGCCGTCTGGCTTTGGACGGGCATCTCGTTTTCATCGGCCGTCGTGGCCGTAATCAGCGCGATGCCGTCGGCCGGCAGGGGGTTCGCCGAAATCAGGTTGACGCTGCCGCGACCCTGCTCGTTCGTAAGCACCGATCCCTCGATGACGCCCGATTCCGTGGTGAAGTAGACGGCCGTACCCGGACGAACCGGATTGCCGTACTGGTCACCGACGATGATCGAGATGGGGTTCTCGAGGCCGTAACGGCGCAGTCCCGGGAAGTTAAACTGCTCCGGACCGATCGAGAAGTGCGCCTGGTCGGGAAGTCCTCCGTGGATGGCGACCGAAACCGGGCGCGAACGAATCGTGCCAGACTCGGTTTCGGCTTCAGCGACGATCTGAACGACCCCGGCGCGCGTTCCGCTCGAGAGGTTCACCGTCACCTGTCCGTTGTTGTCCGTCCGTGCCGTGGTCGGGTGGATGAACTCGCCCCCGCCCGGCTGAACGCCTAGCGAAAATTGTACGTCGGTCGCGTTGTCGAGCACCACCGCGCGGCCGAGCGAGTCGGCAAGCTGGAAGGTGATCGAGGCCACTTCCTCCGATCCGCTTTCCTTCACCCCAATGCTCTGGGACGACTGATTCAGCAAGAGGATGTTCGATGGCCGGCCGGAGGTCTGTTCGCCGCCAGACGTCTGCGAGATGCGGAGCGTGGGGACGTTGATCTCGCGTCCCGCAAGCGCCAGCACGTCGGTAGTCTGCGTGCCGTATCCGTCTTTCGTGGCCGAGACGCGCAGCTCCATGGTGGAGTCGATCTCGACGTCGAACGTGTAGCGGCCTTCCTCATCCGTCTCGTAAAGCAGATCGAATGGGAGTACGCGGACAAAGGCACTTTCCACCGGATTGTTGGTCTGGGAATCCAGCACTTGGCCGGTTAGAGTAACGACGCCTCCTTCATCATCTTCGCCTTCAAGATCACAGCCTAGAAAAACCAGGCACAGGATCGCCGTTAGGAGAGCAATTGGCTGATACCGCATTCCGTCCTCGCTTTGTTTATTGCTTCGGTCTCTTCGGTTATCGGCCGCGAGACCAAAAGGTTTAGTCGAGCGGAAGAAAACGCTACGACAAAGAGATGAGGCGACCACCCGCCTCTGTGGTTTCGCGTTCTTGTTCGATGGTGTCGGGCGTGTGCGCGACTTCCAGGTAGTTGGATAGGAATCTGGTATCGTCGCGATGCATCC
>CAZQAS010000180.1:0-3524 GCA_964591285.1 uncultured Rhodothermales bacterium | reverse complement strand
GTGTGCGCGACTTCCAGGTAGTTGGATAGGAATCTGGTATCGTCGCGATGCATCCTCGTGCGGAAAGCTGCTGCTGCGATCTGCCCCGCCGAATCGCAACCGCGCCCGAAACAGTTGACTGTGCGCGAGGTAGAGGTTTTTTCCTACTCGTAGTCATCCCCGCAGCACGATACGGTTCTTCATATATGCGCAAGCTTCTGCTCCTCTGCGCGGCCGCCGGGCTCCTCCTTTTCGGCGGCTGCGACTCCGGCGACCCCGACGACGGCGCCGATCCGCGTGACGTCGCCGGCATCTATCGCTTCACGGAGTACTCCTTCAACCCGAGCGGGACGGCCTTTCAGCCGATCGACGTGCTCGATACCCTGAATACCGCCACCACGGAGCTGCGCCTGGCCAGCGATGGAGACTTCCAGATGCTCGTCCAGTTCGTCGGCGGCGACCTCTTCCTCGCCCACGGGACGTTTTCCGTGACCACACGAGCCGTGAGTCTGAACGGGAGCGACGACGACGAGGACGACTTCGTGCGGCTGCTGCTCGACCAAGACTTTACGCTGCGACGGGATCCGGATCAGCCCGACGTGCTCAGCGCCGAAATCCCGAAAACGATCAATCCCTCCGCATTTTCGGATAGGTATGAGGGCGTCGAATCGATGACCGGGACGCTGCGGCTCAGGATCGTTCGCGAATAAGGACGCTATTCTTCGTCGTCTTCTTCCGGTGGATTGGCGTCGGCCGGCCGGACGTCCCAGGTGAGCATCGACTCGATGTCCGCGTAATCCTCCTCATCGGTCTCGTCGACGAACCGATAGTCACCCAGCGAATCCCGCCGGCTCTGCGGCACGCGAAACCACTTAATGCCTTCCCGATCGACAAACTCCTCCGGAAAGGGGCTCTGAATTCGGTAGGATGGATGATAGGACCGGTACGTCTTCTGCGCCTCGTAGAGCGCGGCTCGGCGAGCCCCGGCCTTCGTACGGCTCTCCCCCTCCACGCGGAACGGCGCGACCGTAATCGTAGCGCGGTAATAATCGTTTTCCAGGTCCGTGTATTCGGGGCGCATCACCTCAAACTCTTCCGGATGAGGATAAGCGCTGCGCTCTACGGTATCGTGTAGCATACTCTTACGAATGATCAGATGGTCAGTAGACCCGATCTGCTCGGGCGTTGGTCGGGGTGTCGCATTAACTGTCGAGCTCCCGCGGATGTTCGTCCGAATGCACGCGCCGCATCCAATTGAATGTTAATTTTTTGAACAACGGCCGAGCGCTCCCTTGATTTTAGGGAGAACCTACCCCTTATTTTGCGAGTCTGTGGCGCGATCCATCCTCCACCCACCCAAAACACACCGACACACCATGACATCCCCGTTTCCGTCCGATGAGCAAGAGGTCCACTTTCCTACCGCCTACGAGGACGACGATTTCGATGATGACTTTGATGACGATCTCGACGATGAAGACTTCGACTACGGCGACGAGGAGGATGAGGACTTCGACGACTTTGACGACGACTTCGACGACGATGATGACGTCGAGGACGACGAGTTTGACGATTTCGACGACGACTTCGACGGGGAGGATGATTTCGAGGAGGACTACTTCTAGTCGGATGGACAGCAGCGCGGTGGAAGGCTGCTAGATCGATTAGACGAGATCGCGTGCATGTTGCGGCCGGGTTCGGCCCGCGACGGAGCCCCGTATCGAGAGGTGCGGGGTTTTTTGTTGGATGGGAGATGGGAGATGGGACGGGCGGCGGCTGGGTCAGGAGTCCAGGCTGGCCGGAAGCGAGATGTCCGTTATTGCACCACCGACGCTAACAGGATGTGGATGGATGGTGGATAACCGTGTTTATACCGTGTGGGTAGATGTGAACCCTTGCACAATAACGGATTTTAGCCCTCGAGTGCCGTCGTCCGGGCATACTGCCGAATCCGCTCTAGTCCTCGAGTAATGGTGGAAAAGATTCTGCCTTATGTGAAGTCCATTCGTGTGGACAATTTCGACTTGCATAACGGTGCTCCGGTCGATTTATTGTTAAAAGCATGAGTCATCATGTTGAGCGGTTTATCTCCCGTCGTGGGGGATAAACCGTTATTTGTCCGGAGCATCAGAGCGACGGATGCCGGCACAAAGCAGGCCCGCCGGCGTATCATCTTCACGGCGTTACCGCAGAACGCCATTATATTTTCTCCGACGTAGGCGGGCCGACGCGTTCCATCGCATCCGTGGCCGATGCGTTTTAGAATCTAGACCCGGAGGCGCAATGTCCAACACCCATTCATCCGCCACGCTCTTCAACGACCTGAAATCCGACGTCACCGTGCCTGAAGCGCGGCAATTCGCCGGCGGCCTCTCCATCGAACGGGTCTTCTCCACCGAAGGCGAACATCCGTTCGATTCTCTTCAGTGGGAGAAGCGCGACGCGGCCATCCGGAATAACAAGGGCGCCGCGATCTTCGAGCAGAAGGACGTCGAGTTCCCCGAGTCCTGGAGCCAGCTCGCCACCAACGTCGTCGCCAGCAAGTACTTCTACGGCGACGTCACGAAGGCGGGGCTCGATCCCTCCGAAGGCGGCCGCGAGACCTCGCTCAAGCAGCTCATCCACCGCGTCACGCGGACGATCGCCGATTGGGGCATCGAGCAGAACTACTTCGCCACCGAAGAAGACGGCGAGCGCTTCTACGACGATCTGACCTGGCTCTGCGTGAATCAGCACGGCTCCTTCAACAGCCCCGTCTGGTTCAACGTCGGCCTCAATCATCAGTACGGCGTGCGCGACACGGGCGGCAAGAAAATCTTCGGCTGGGATGAAGAGAAGCAGCAGGTCGTCCCGGTCGATCCCTACGAGCGCCCGCAGGCCTCCGCGTGCTTTATCATTTCCGTCGACGATTCGATCGACGACATCTGGCAGCTGATGGGCGAGAGCGCCCGCCTCTTCAAGTTCGGCTCCGGCGTCGGCGCCGACTGGTCGAAGCTGCGCTCTTCGAAGGAGAAGCTCTCCGGCGGCGGACAGCCCTCCGGTCCGGTCAGCTTCATGCGCGTGCAGGACGCCACCGGCGGCACGATCAAGTCCGGCGGCAAGACCCGCCGCGCCGCCATCATGCAGACGCTCAAGTCCTGGCACGCCGACATCCTCGAGTTCGTCGAGGCCAAGCAGCAGGAAGAGCGGAAGGCCTGGGCGCTCATCGAGGAGGGCTACGACGGCTCCTTCAACGGCCCGGCCTACGGCAGCGTCGCCTTCCAGAACGTCAACCAGTCCGTCCGCGTCGACGACGCCTTCATGCAGGCGGCCGTCTCGAAGGCCGAGTACGGGCTCCGCGGCGTGCTCGACGGAGAGGTCATCGAGCGCGTCGACGCGTCCACGATCCTCGATAAGATCGCCGAGGGCACGCACGTCTGCGGCGATCCGGGCCTGCAGTACGAGGACACGATCCAGAAGTGGCACACCTGCAAGAACACCGCGCCGATCAACTCCAGCAATCCCTGCTCGGAGTACATGTTCTTGGACAACTCGGCCTGCAACCT
>CAZQAS010000179.1:0-7247 GCA_964591285.1 uncultured Rhodothermales bacterium | reverse complement strand
CTGCCGGATCGCGGCAGGCGGTTTAGCAGACCGCTGAACGTGCCGAGTATGAGATAGGGCAGGCCCAGACCCAGCGAGAGCGTAAGAAATGCGCCCGAACCGAACAGAGGGTCCCCTTTGGCGCCGACAAAGGCGAGCAGTGCGATGACGGGCGGCCCGATGCACGGCGCAGCGAATACTCCCACAACCAGTCCCGAGAGGAACAGTCCGAGCGGTCCGGCCACACCGTGGGCTCTTCCGAGCTTCGTCGTCAAACCCGCCGGCAGGCGAATTTCATAAAGCCCCAGCATGCTCATCGCCAGCCCGACGAGGAGTACGCCGACACCGGCCTGCACCCAGGGACTTTGCAAAATGCCCCCAAAAAGACTGCCGGTAAACGAGGCGACCGTACCCAGCACGGTATACATGCTCGCGATGCCCAATACGTAGACCGCCGCGCGCCCAAAGGCATCCCACATGTTGGACGCTTCATTCGTGCCGAAGAGCGACACCGTAACGGAAAGCATCGGATACACGCATGGCGTCAGATTCAGCGCCAGGCCGATGATGAAGATACCGATGAACGCGAAAAGGGCACCTCGCTCGGAGAAAAGGCGAGCCACATCATTGTCCACCAGCGTCTGAACGCGGCTGCCGGCGTCGTACGCGGCGAACAAATCCGAATGCTGAGGACTCGATGCACCGCTCGATCCTGAGAACTCCACCGGAATCACGACGGATATCGTCGACGGCTGGAGGCAAATCTGGTCATTACACGCCTGGACGCGTAGCCGGCCGCTGAGCGAGTCGAGCCCTGCCGGCGCGGCCTCGGACGTCCTCAACGAAATGAAGATGGGCGTCTCCCCTTCATACACCGCCAGCTCTTCGTCAGCGAAATCGAACCTCGCGAGATCGGGGTCCGGGTACCGCACGTCCGCGACCACGATGCGTTCATGCGGCTCGATCTCGAGTGACGTGCCGATGAGAAACTCTTGGAGCGGCCGGTGAGCGTTCACATGCCACCCCTCCGCAATCTCTGCGAAAACGGCCGCTTTCAGATCTTCTCCGCTTCGAACCGGCCGCTTCGAAACGCGCGTTTCCAGCTCCACCAGATCGGCCGTCGACTCAGGTATCGCCTCTTCCTGCCGAAAATCCTGCTGGAGCGATTCGAGAGAGGAACGTTCGTCCGGCTCCGCGGCATCCTGCGCCCACGCTGGACTGAAGCCCTGCCACAACAGGGCCATGACGGCGGCAACAATCACCGCGACTCGGCGAGAGCCGTTGGCGAACGACGATGTCCCGTATGGTGGAATCCCTCTACGCATTGCGCTTATGCTTACAATCATGATGCCGTTTGTCAGGAGCCGAATCTGCCGTCAGCATCAGCGGCGCCGCCGAACTCCGTTGGAGCAGCTCGCCGAAGTACGGTAGCGATCGATCGGCGACCGTTCCGTCGTGCGATTCACCGGTGATTACGTGGAGCCGCACGAGATCGAGAGCGGCCACGGAATGGCCCGACGGCTCCGCTCCGTCGTAGTACGCTTGGGAGCGGACGAGGATCGATTCGTCTTCGAGGAGTCCACCTGCGCCGCGTTATACAATCGATCGATCATAAGGCCGGGGGTTCCCAAAATCGCTTGCCGGCCCCGTCAGCAGGAGATACGGAGCCCAATCCGCGTGCTCGCGGTCTTTACGCACTTGCGATCTTGCTCCAGATCTGTTAATGATCGGGACTGTTTTTATTTCGATGTAGCGCTGGGCCAGACCCGGAATGTGGGGCGTGACCATGAACAACAGCCATGATCTGATCGTCATCGGCGGCGGCGCAGCGGGGCTCACTGCCGCGGGCGTCGCTGCGAATCTGGGTGCGAAGACGATGCTCGTTGAGCGAGACCGCCTGGGTGGAGACTGCACGTGGACGGGCTGTATTCCCAGCAAAGCGCTTCTGAATGCGGCTAAGACCGTGCACTTGATCAGACAGAGTGGCGTCTACGGCGTGACGAATCCGGCGCCGGAGATCGACTTCGCACAGCTCATGCGTCACGTCAATGACATCCGAGAAGAGGTTTATCACGATGCCGACCGGCCCGAGATTTATGAATCCATGGGCGTCGAGGTCCAAAAGGGGGACGCTCACTTCGTCGATGACCGCACGATCGAAGTCAGAACCGATTCCGGGCCCGACCGATTCCGCGGCCGCTACGTAGTCATCGCCGCCGGCGCCCGGCCGCTCGTACCGCCCATAGATGGCCTGCAGGATGTCGCCTATCTGACCAACGAATCTCTTTTCGAGCTGCGAGAGCTACCCCGACGTCTGACGATCATCGGCGCCGGACCCGTGGGCACGGAGATGGCGCAGGCCTTCAACCGCCTCGGCACGTCCGTGACGGTCGTGGATATGCAGGACCGGATTCTTAGCAACGACGACGAAGAGCTTGCCATAATGCTTCAACAGATGCTCTCGGCGGAGGACGTACGATACGTGTTGAATGCGGCTGTGCAACGAGTCGACAAGAAGAACGGGGAGATTCGCATCCACGTCGAGAAACGAGGCGAGTCTAAAATCATCACGGGTGACGCATTACTCCTGGCAACCGGTCGCCGGCCCAACCTGGAATCGCTGAATCTTGAAGCTGCCGGTGTGGCGTACGAGAAGATGGGCATTACGGTCAACGATCGTTGCCGCACGTCCGTTCGCCACGTCTTCGCGGTCGGTGACGTCACCGGCCGGTATCAGCTCACGCATATGAGTGAGCACATGGCGAAGGTGGCCGTGACGAACGCCCTGTTGAAATGGCCGATGAAAATCGACGCCCACCACGTTCCGTGGGCGACGTTTACCGATCCGGAGCTCGCGAACGTTGGCGCGACCGCCGCCCAACTCACGGCCAAGGGCGCGCGATTCGAGATTTACCGCTTCCCCTTTAGCAAGATCGACCGCGCCGCGACCGACGGCCGCACCGCCGGACTGATCAAGGTCTTCGCCACGAAACTGACGGGTAAGATCCTCGGCGCCACCGTGCTCGGACACGGTGCCGGAGAGATGATCGGCGAGTTTGCGCTCGCCATGCGCAACGGAGTAACGCTTCGGCAGATCTCCGACACGATCCATCCCTACCCTAGTTACGGCTTAGGGGTGCGCCGCGTAGCCGACCAATGGTACATTCGCAATCATTCCCCAAGATTCGTCCGCGTGCTGCAACGGCTCTTCGGCTACCGTGGCACCGTGAACTCATACGAACCCGATGACATCGTATGAGGCGGCTGCGAGCTTCCGGAAACCAAATGATTCCTCACGCTGATGCGTAACATCCTCCGCCGGTCGTCTACGTAAATAGTGGGCGCCAGTGAGTCTCTCTACAACCACTTTGCTGGAGACACGCTGCGCCGAGCGTAATGCGAGCTCCGCCACTAAAGGTAAACACATCATGACCGGCCTCTATCGATGCCACGGAAAATGCGGTTCGGCACGTCTTCAATCACCGTGCTTCTGGGCACGTGTGATGCTAATTGCGGGGATCGTCGGCCTGCTTCTCGCAAGCGACACGTCGGCCGAAGACGCCGATTTTCTCGGGAGCGAACTTTTCTTTGAACAGGGTGCATCAGCCGATACCATCGTCATCGAACCGGTCGGCGACCAGATGGAGTTCGCTTCTCAAGAGATTGAGGCGAAGAGCGGCAGCCGGATCACCATCGTGATGAACAACACGGCCTCTAATCCCGCCATGCATCACAACGTCGCTGTCCTTGATCTTCCCGTGGATGATGAGGAGGGAATCTTGGACGTCGGTGCGGCTGCCATGAATGCCGGAGAGGAGGTCGACTATATCCCTGAACACGAGGCCGTCCTGGCAGCGACACCGATGGCTGCACCGGGCGGGCGCACCGTCGTGACGTTCACCGTACCCCCACCGGGGTCTTATCCGTACGTGTGCCTGTATCCCGGCCATTATGTGGTCATGAGAGGAGTGCTGGTCTCCACGCCATGACGGGCTTCGTGCATCCGCCTTTACGGCTTGTCGATGCCGGCCCCCATCGCTTCTAGCCGCAGCCGTGCTCGCACTGATCAAACGCACTCCCGTCGAGAGCCTCACTGCTCGAAGCGCACGATGTTGCGCTCAAAGTCGAGCGTCATTCGGAACGAGCGCAGAAAATTGAGCCCAAGCAGCCCATCGGGCTCAAACCCGACCTGTTGCAGCGACTCCAGGTTCAGGGCGCATGCCGAGAGATCGGAGGCCCGTACCTCGCCCACGCGCAGTGAGTCCACCCCTACAATGCGGAGGCGGCCACTCGACTGCACGCTGGCCCCCTGGCCGACCACGCCGGGCTGCTCGGACAGCTGAAGGCTGTCGGCCAGCTCTTCGTCGAGGCAGGTCATCGTCGCGCCGGTATCCAGCACGAATTCGAAGGGTCCGGCTCCATTGACGTACACGGGCACGGTTATGGCCGCGCCGCCGGGCCCGGCCATCTCGAAGGCAACCTCCGCCGAATCGGCGGGCATGGACGTGTCCGACGGGTCGCCGACGCGACATCCGACGCAGAGCACCGCGACCAGCAACACGAACGGGAAATGCTTCATGGTTCGGCGAGCAGCTGGATTCCGGGTTCCAAAAGAGGCAAGCAAGTCGTTGGTGCACGGAAGGCGAACCGCTCCGTTCCGGATGATCCGTAACGCGTCAAGAAAAGCAGTGCGTGTCGTACCCGGTCATCCGCCCGCGTGCCGCGATACAGGTCCGACAGGCCCGTCATTCCTCGCCGGAGCCGCTGGATTCCTTGGATTTCGGATAGATCAGGCGGCCGTTGACGATTTGTGCGAAAGACGTCAGCTCGCGCGACGGCGCCCTTCCCGGATTCATGATGTCAAAAACGGTCCAGCCATTGATGATGAGCGCGTCGGCGATGAGCCGGCGGTGGCACCGCCACGGAACGGCCTCGGCGCACATGATGGCGGTGCGCCGCTCAGCGGCTTTCGCCTCGAGCCTCTCAAGGGCCTCCGCGAACGTATTGGTGGCCAAGTAGTCGGCGTAGGCCGCAAACGATTGAACCCGCCAGCCCGTATTCGGCGAATCCTCCGACGGCGTCCCGCGACGTCCGCCGAGGTCCGGGAAGTGCACGTAAGCCATGCCGCGGTCCTCGAGAGCCGAACGTAGGGCATTTTCGCTGAAATGCGGATGCCGGCGAGAGCCGGGAAACCGGCGCACGTCGGCGATGAGCTCGATGTCCTGATCGCGCAGCAGCTCGAGGAACTCCTCCAGTGTTCGGGATGAGTGACCGACCGTCCAGATCGACTTGTTCTGCGGCGACGCCATTTGGAGATCCACGTACTTTCCCCGTTCTTGCAGCGGAATCATCTACGATGCCATCCAACACTTGTTAATCGGCTCAGTACCAACGGCACGATCATGGATAATTACCATGTCGGCAGGACGCCATCCGTCGAGGAAGTCTACTCGCTTCGTCAACTACATTACTGGTTGCGGTATGAGGGATTGACCGGGCTCCTCGGTGGCACAGTAGTGTGGCTTCCGTTCGGATTTGTCATGAGCGGCTTGATCCTTCTCGCTGCACTGTTTACACCGTACATGCTGTGGCATTTATGGAAGGCGCGGTGGTACACATCCATGGTGGTTTTCGGAGCGCTCATCGTAGGTCCTCTAGCGATTGCCGTATTTTTGGAGAACCGCATCAGCATCGGATACTACCTGCTCACGATGGTGCCATTGGTGTTCTTCTACGCCTATACCTGGACGCTGCGATACGTGATTGGCGAGCATCTCTTTGAAGTGGACTCCGTACGAGCCTTCGAACGTGAGCGGAAGCAACGCGCGGCGTAGGCCAGCACCTCACGTCCCCTAGCGTTCTGCGTCTTCAGCCAACCTCACACGAGGCCAAGCGCAAGCATGGCCCGGCCGACCGTAAGGAAACCCGCAATGTTGGCGCCGTTGACGTAGTCGCCCGGGGTACCGAATTCTTCGGCGGTGTCGTAGCACGACTCCTGGATATTCTGCATGATTGCCGCCAGCCGGTCTTCGGTGTACTCGAACGTCCAGCGGTCGCGGCTCGCATTCTGCTGCATTTCGAGCGCCGACGTGGCGACGCCGCCGGCGTTGGCCGCCTTGCCGGGGCCGAACGCAATGCCCGCTTCGCGAAAATTGCGGATGCCGGAGGGCGTGGTCGGCATGTTCGCTCCCTCGGCGACGAGAGAGCAGCCGTTCTTGATTAAGACCTCGGCGTCGTGCCCGTTGAGCTCGTTTTGCGTGGCGCAGGGCAGCGCAACGTCGCACGGAATCTCCCAGATATTGCCTCCGGCCAGGTACCGGACGCCTTCTCTGCGTTCTGCGTAGGACTTGATCCGCCCCCGCTCCACTTCCTTGACCTGCTTCAGGAGTTCGAGATCGATTCCTTGCTCGTCGTAGACGGTCCCAGTGGAGTCCGAACAGGCCACCACCTTTCCGCCCAGATCCTCCACTTTCTCGATGGCGTAAATGGCAACGTTTCCCGCTCCGGAGACGATGCAGGTTTTGCCGTCAAGCGCCTCACCGCGCCTCTTCAACATCTCTTCGGTAAAGAACACGAGTCCGTATCCCGTCGCTTCCTTCCGAACCATGGAGCCACCCCATTCCAGGCCTTTTCCCGTCAGCACGGCCGACTCGTACCGGTTTGTGATGCGTTTGTACTGTCCGAACAGATAGCCGAGCTCGCGAGCGCCCACGCCGATGTCCCCGGCAGGGACGTCGGTGTACTCACCCAGGTGGCGATAGAGCTCCGTCATGTAGCTCTGGCAGAAGCGCATCACCTCGTCGTCCGATCGACCTTTCGGATCGAAGTCTGCTCCGCCTTTGCCTCCTCCGATAGGCATCCCTGTCAGCGCATTCTTAAACACCTGTTCGAATCCCAGAAATTTTACGATGCCGAGATTGACGGACTCGTGGAAACGAAGCCCGCCCTTGTACGGCCCGATCGCACTATTGAACTCGACGCGAAACCCACGATTGATGTGAATCTCTCCATCATCACCCTGCCATGGCACGCGAAAAATGATCTGCCGCTCCGGCTCCGCGAGCCGCTCGATGATTTTGGACTCGCGCAGTTCGGGATACTTTACCAGAACCGGACCGAGCGATCCCAGCACTTCCAGGATGGCCTGGTGGAATTCCGTCTCACCCGGATTGCGACCGACCACCGCCTGGTAGATGGGTTCGAGTTCTTCGTCGATATGTGAAATCATTCTTAACGCAAGACATTCCGAGCAGAGGCTTCTTAGGTAC
>CAZQAS010000178.1:4138-7338 GCA_964591285.1 uncultured Rhodothermales bacterium | reverse complement strand
CCCGCCTATCAATCCTCCATCCACGTCTTCCTTCTCGAACAACTCGGCGGCATTCTGGGGTTTGACGCTGCCACCGTAGAGGATCTCGACGGCTCGAGCGGCCTCGGCGTCGAAATGCTCTTGAAGCCGCCGGCGAATAAATGCGTGCATCTCCTGTGCCTGATCGGGTGACGCCGTCTCGCCCGTCCCAATGGCCCAGACCGGCTCGTAGGCGAGCGTCAGATGCGCCAAATCGCGGACCGCCATGCCGGCCAGCGCGCCATCGAGTTGGCGTCCGACCACGTCCCTCGCCCGGTCTCCCTTCCGCTCGTCCAGCGTCTCACCGACGCACACGATCACCCGAAGGTCGTGGGCCTGGGCTTGCTTGATCTTCTTATTCACCGTCTCGTCGGTTTCGGCGAAGTACTGGCGGCGTTCGGAGTGACCGATAATCGCATAGCGGCAACCGACCGATCGGAGCATCGGGGCCGACACTTCCCCCGTGAACGCTCCCGATTCTTCCTCGTGAACGTTCTGTGCTCCGAGATCAATGGGCGTGTTACGAACGACCTCCGAAACGTCGTGCAGACTGACGAATGGCGGGCACACGACGACCGCCACCTCGCCCGGATCACCCACCGCTTCCACGACGTCCCGCGCGAGACTCCGCGCCGTCACGAGGTCCGTATTCATCTTCCAGTTACCCGCAACAAACATGTACCTGCCTCCAGATTGGATCCAATATTTCCAGCTACTGCCGCATTTCTTCCAATTTCTCCGAGAGCAGCTCTCGGACGAGCTTCGGATCGGGTGCGCCCTCGAAGCTACGCATCACCTGACCAATGAAATATCCGATAAGCCCCTGCTTTCCTCCGAGATAGGATTGTACCTGATCCGGATTTTCTTCGAGGACTTTCTCCACGACGGGCTGCAAATCGCCCTTGTCGGAGACCTGACGCAGATTTCGCTCCGTTGCGATCACGGCCGGACGTTCATTATGTTCGAGCATGTGCTCGAAGATCTCCTGCGCGGCCGAGGACGATACTTCATTGTCGAGTCGAAGCTGGATGAGCTCCGCGAGCCGATCGGCATCAATCGGAAAGTCGTCGGCGGCCGGCGATCGCTCATTCTTGACGCGCAGCACGTCCGTCATGATGATATTCGACGCCGCTTTGGCCTGGGCGTCGGTGTTGCCATCCCCCTTCATCCGGAATAGTGCGGCGACCGTCCGCTCAAAGTAATCGGCAAGGGGGCGCTCCTCGGTCAGCACGCGCGCATCGTAGGCAGGCAATCGCCATTCATCCTTATATCTGGCCACACGCTCTTCGGGCATTTCCGGCAGCTCCCGTTCGACGGACGCGAGGACATCGTCGCTGATCACCATCGGCACGAGGTCGGGATCCGGAAAGTAGCGGTAGTCGTGTGCTTCCTCCTTGGATCGCATGGGCCGCGTCTCCATCTTGTCGGCATCCCAGAGCCTCGTCTCCTGCGTGATGCTCCCGCCTCCTTCCACGATCTTGATCTGCCGAGCGATCTCGAACTCGAGCGCACGCTCGACGTGTCGAAACGAATTCATATTCTTCACCTCGGTTTTTACCCCAAGCTCCTCCTGGCCGTGCAGCCGGATCGAGACGTTCGCATCGCAGCGGAGCGAACCTTCTTCCATGTTTCCATCACAAATTCCGAGGTATCGAACGATCTGCCGGATCTTCTGCACATACAGATAGGCCTCGCGTGGTGTGCTGATGTCGGGCTCCGACACGATTTCGATGAGCGGGACGCCGCAGCGATTATAGTCGAGAAGCGTGTCCGCGGGGTCCTGATCGTGCAACGATTTGCCCGCATCCTCCTCGATGTGGATACGGGTCAGCCCTACGCGTTTAGTTGCGTAATCCTGGCCATTCTGTTCGCTTTCCGGAGCGATTTCGACGTAACCGCCGTAGCAGATCGGCGTCTCGTACTGTGAGATCTGATACCCTTTCGGAAGGTCCGGATAGAAATAGTGCTTCCTTGCAAACACGGACCGCGTAGCGATGTCGCAGTGGGTCGCGAGACCCATTCGGAGCGCGTACTCGATCACTCGTTCATTCAGAACCGGAAGCGTGCCCGGGTGTCCGAGACTGATTGGATCGACGTTTGTGTTCGGATCGGCACCGAACGCTGCGGATTCAGGACTGAATGCCTTCGACGAGGTAAGCAGCTGACAGTGCACTTCGAGGCCGATCACAGCCTCGTATCTTTCATGACGCATGGAACTGTCTACTTTGTCACCACTTCAGCTTGATCTCGCGAGTGACGTCACATGATAGGCAGCTAGGCTTAACCGAAACATGATGAAAAAAGTTCGAGTGGCCGCAGTCATATTACTGCTTTCCGCAACCGCATGCCGCGAGGCGTCCGAGGTTCAGGAAACGGACGATCCGAATCGGTTCGGAAGCGCCTATGAGATTGTCACGAACGAGCGGCAGGCCCTTCCTGATGAACCACCGGCCCTTATGGGCGACACGCTCTCCGCCCAGGTCGCCTATCCGGGCGGCTGCACCGATCATGACTTCGAGCTGCACACGGAAGTCCGTTCAGATACCGCTCGTCTCTGGCTCCGACACAGCGATTACGGTGACGACTGCGAGGGGATGATCAACGACCGCATCGAAATCGACGTACCCGAGGACGTGCTGGACGCGCGGACGATCCTTCTGTTGAATCCAAACGCTCCGGAGCCGTTCGTTCTTCGATGGGGTGACGTCTCCGAACCTTAGACGGCTCGCCAGGCGAACGACCGATAGACGCGCGTACGTCGCTGCTCACGCCTCGAACTTGTCCATGATCTCAGCCGCGTGCGCTTTCACCTTCGGACGCTTTATCACCTTCTTGATTACGCCCTCCTCGTCTATCAGAAATGTGGTGCGCGATATACCCATGAATTTGCGCCCATATAAATTCCTCTCCCCCCACACACCGTAGGCCTCAAGTATCCGGTGATCGGGATCGGAAATGAGTGGAAATGGTAGGTCGTATTTATCCGCAAACTCCTTGTGGGATTCAACCGGATCGGCCGAAACTCCGATTACGGCGATATCATCATTCTGTAGATGCGCGTACTCATCCCGTAGATTGCACGCCTGCTTCGTACAGCCCGCCGTATGGTCTTTTGGATAGAAATACAGGGCTATTTTTTGGCCGATGTAGTCGTCCAGACTGATCGTTTCGCCCGTCTGCGT
>CAZQAS010000178.1:0-4038 GCA_964591285.1 uncultured Rhodothermales bacterium | reverse complement strand
TCTCGGAATTTTGCAACGGCCGAATAGAGTTCCTTTTCCAAACGAATGGAGAACGGCACAGGGAGGTTCTCCGACCCCACTCGCATCGGAGGCGCATCCAGCCATTCGAATCCTTCCTCGGTGATCTGCGCAGCCACTTCCGCGCCAAACCCTCCGGTTCGAGGCGCTTCGTGCAGGATGAGCAAGCGATTGGTCTTGCGGAGCGAAGCGAGCACCGTTTCGCGATCCCACGGGATGAGGGTGCGAAGATCGACGATCTCAAGGGAACGACCCTGCTCATTCAATCGACGAGCCTCCTCAAGCGCCCAGTGGACGCCCGCGCCGTATGTCACAACGGTTGCGTCCTCCCCCTCGTGAACGATGCGTGCCCGGCCGAGCTCGATCTCATACGGCTCGTCCGACACCTCGCCCTTCAGTGAGCGATACAGGAATTTGTGCTCAAAGAACAAGACCGGGTTTGGATCGCGAATCGAGCGCATCAACAAGCCCTTTGCATCGGTTGGGTTGGACGGAAACACCACCTTCAGACCGGGCACGTGGCAGAACCAGGCCTCCATCGACTGAGAGTGAAAGGGGCCGGCGCCCATCCCCCCGCCGATCGGCGCGCGGATGGTCACCGGAAGCTCCGCTCCCCAACGGTAGTGGGTCGTTCCGAGATTGTTGACGATTTGATTGAAGCCGCAGGTGATGAAGTCGGCATATTGAATCTCGAGCACGGGCCGGAATGCCTCCAGGGCAAGTCCCATCGCGGCACCCACCGCGCCACTTTCGATGATGGGCGTATTACGGATGCGATCCTTTCCGAACTGCTCGACGAATCCCTTCGTGACCTTGAACACGCCGCCGTATTCAGCGATGTCCTGACCGAGAATGAGCACGCGCTCGTCGGCCTCCATAGCCTGGCGAAGACCGTCCGATATGGCATCGATAAAGCGTTTCTCCGAGCTTGCGCCCGCCGGCATCTGTTGGATGGCGGGCGCGGCGGCCCAGAGATCCCCGCGCTCCTTCTCCAACGTGCTGGTGACGTCCGGTCGTCCGAGTGCGAATTCTGCCACCTCCTCCACCTGATGCCCGATTTCGTGCTGGATGGCCTCGAGCTCGGCCTGCGAGAGCACGCCGTCATCGAGAATTCGCCGGGCGAGTCGACGCACCGGGTCGTTCTGCGCCCATGTTTCGAACCGATCTTCCGGTACGTACCAGGTGCCCGAAGCTTCTTCGTGACCGCGCATGCGGAAGGTCTTCATCTCCAGCAGCGTCGGACCGTCGTTATTCCGGGCGCGCTCGGCGGCGGATCGCACGACATCGATGACCTCGAGGATGTCGTTGCCGTCAACCGTGACCCCTGTCATGCCGTAACCGGCCGCCGCGTCGGCGATGTTCTCGACAGCAATCACTTCTTCGGTCGGCGTTGAAAGCCCGTAGCCGTTGTTCTCCACGACGAAGAGTACCGGCAGCGACCAGACCGCGGCGAGGTTAAGGGCTTCGTGGAAATCGCCCTCCCGCGTGCCGCCGTCGCCGGCGAAACACAGCGCCACGAACTGCTCCCCTTTGAGCCTAGATGCGAGTCCCAGTCCGCACGCCACGGGTAGCATGGCGGCCATGTGCGAGATCATGCCGATGATCCGCTTCTCCGGAAGGCCGAAATGATACGTGCGGTCTCGTCCGTTGGTATATCCGCCTTCCTTGCCCATCAGCTGGCAAAACAGCGGCCGAAGCGGTACGCCCCTCGTCGTCCACACGCCCGTATTGCGGTGCATCGGCAGAAGGTAATCGCGCTCCTCGAGAGCGAGCGTACATCCGACGGCAATGGCTTCTTGCCCGTATCCGCTGAACCACTTCGACAGGCGCCCCTGCCGGATCAGGCGAAGCATCTTCTCCTCGATCGCGCGCGGAAGGAAAAGATGGCGGTAGAGTCGCGTCAGCTCCGTTGCCGGATCGATGATGGTCTCCATCTTCACTGACCTTTCCCCAGCAGCGTCGTTCGAATCGTCCGGAAGAGAATCTTGAAATCCATGCGCAAGTTCACATTCTCGATGTAAAAGAGATCGTACTTGACCTTCTGCCGCACGTCATCCAGACTGGAATCGTACTTCCATTTGACCTGCGCCCATCCGGTGATGCCCGGCTTCACGCGGTGTCGGCGATTGTAGAGAGGTATTTCACCGGACAGCTTGTCGACGAAGTATGGCCGCTCGGGGCGCGGACCGACCAGACTCATGTCGCCCTTCAGGACGTTCCAGAACTGGGGCACCTCGTCGAGGCGCGTCTTGCGGAGCCACCGGCCGATCGGCGTGTAGCGGGGATCGTCGGTCTGCGCCCAGACCGGCCCCGTTTCCGTCTCCGCGTTTTCGAGCATCGTGCGGAACTTGTACATGGTAAAGGGGCGGCCGTGCTGCCCGATCCGCTGCTGCCGGTAAATGGCCGGCCCCGACGACGTTAGCCTGATGAGCACCGCAATCGCGATCCAGAACGGAAGACCGGCAAGCAGGATTACGAGCGCAACGACGAGGTCGATCAACCGCTTCGTACTCTGCTCCCACGCAGCCATCGGCTCCGGAAGCACTTCGATGAGCGGTAGACCATACATATGCTCGGTACGTGCCATGCCGCCGATGAGCGTGTAGAAATCGGGAACGAGCTTCAGCGATACCGACTTGCCGTCGCAGGCACGGAGAACGTCCATGAGCGGACCGTGGTCTTCGGATCCCAGTGCAATCAATACGTCCTTCACGTCCAGCTCGTCGATGAGCCGCGGCAGCGCCTCGATCGAATGGACGTCGTTGTCGGCGGCCACACGCGCGAATACGTCATCTCCGTTGCCGATGGCATAGCCGGTGCTTCGCCCCGTAGGAACGGCCATCGCCTCGTCTTCACGGCGCATGCGAATTGCACCTACTATCTGGAGACCCGCCTCAGGATAGCGCGCGACCTCTTCATAGAGCTCCTCGACGCGTTCGGTCCACCCGACGACCAGCGCCTTGTGCAGTCCCTTCCCACGCAGAATGAACGCCTTCTGGAGCGATCGCACCACGATTCGCCCAAATGCCACCAGCGAAAAGACGGCAAACCAGTACAGGAAAATGATGCTTCGCGTTGCTCCGGGGGTCAGCGTTTCAATCCAGATCGCGAAGACGAGTACGAGCACACCGACCGTAACCACTTTGGCCAGCGAGGCGATCTCGTCGAAGCGGCTATCGGCATACCGCTCGCGGTACATGCCGAAGAAGAAGAAGAGACAGAGCCAGTACGCCGTCATGACGAACATGGGCGCGAATACGGTGGCGGGAACGCTTCCGGACTCCCCAAACCACGCCCAGTGGAAGCGAGCGGCGTAAAGCAGCAGGTAAGCTACGCTGAATGCCGCCGAATCGGCGAGCAGCAACGCTATAAGTTCGGTTCTGCGGGGCACGAAGGTAGCCGTCTCTGTAGAAACAGATCGGAGGAGCTGGTTCTCTAATCCTGCCAGGACGCAATCGATGCGCTCGACGCCTCGAGAGCGGCGTCGAAGGAACTACGTCCTTGCGATGTGCTACGTTGTAGCGGAGATTTCGGCTGCCTTACATGGAAATGGTCAAACAAGGTTTCGACGGGATCAACATATACACTTGTGCTATCCGAAACAACTACCTTTCCGCTCCCGTGCGATGCACACCATCCCTATCTCATCATGACTGATCGGCGGAAATCCGTCCGGCGGACCGCTGCAGTCTTTGCACTGCTCCTTTCTGCGGCAAGCGCCTCCGCGCAGACCCATCGACTCGTTCCGCTCGACCACTGGGCCTACGAATACATTCAGCGGCTGCAGCGACGCGGCCACCTTCTGGAGTTGCACCCGACGGCGCTCCCCTACACGCGGGGAGAGATCGCGGCGTCCGTGCGGCAACTCCGACCTCGCGAGCGCGCCACATCGGAACGCACATGGGCACGGGCGCTAAAGGTGGCTTTCGACCGCACCGACGGCAGACGAAGCCGTTCGCGTCATGCGCTCGGCGGCGGGGAGCTGGGCCCCGGCGTGCGATTCAGCAATCACGACCGGCT
>CAZQAS010000177.1:0-7344 GCA_964591285.1 uncultured Rhodothermales bacterium | reverse complement strand
CGGCACCAGCTGAAGCGCGAAACCACGAAGTTAAGCGGACGCAAGTCCGAAATTGTGGCTCGGCTTCGCGCCTTTCTCATGTCGGAAATGGAACTGCTCGCGAGCTATGAGGGGGATGATCCGGTCGGATTCATCAAATTGCTGCCTGCTGATAAGCAGCGCCTCGACCAGGACGCCGACACCGCCGCACACGAAGGCCACCCGAGCGCGACAAGAAAATCGGAAAACCCGGACGGCTTTGGTGCGGCCGACTCGGCCTCATCGGCAACGCTGGATCAGAGCGGACGGGCGGCTTCGGAGGAGCCGCAGCCTTCGCGCAGTGAGCTGTCATCCGATGAGGCGCCGAGGCCCGACGAAGGACCGACGTTGCCGGTTGAATCATCCGAGCAGGACGAAGCCTCATCCGAGGCGGCTACTGACGATTTTGACGATGATATCCCGGCGGACGTCACGGCCGCCGAACACGCACGACAGAAGCGAACCTGGCACGATACGTTCGAGCCGGACGAGGCGCCTACACCCACACCTAGGGAAGAGGGCTCGGCGGGGGACGCTCCGGCGCGGGAGGAACTCGAGGACGACGAGGACGGCTCCGGGTGGACGACGCAGACCTTCGTATCAGGATCGGCTGATCAAGCGCCGGAAGGCGAAGGCAGTGACCTCGGAGAAGAGGGAGATAGTGACGAGGAAACCCGCGCCTCGTCCGAGGAAATCGAAAAAATTCGCCGCATCCTCAGCGATCTAGACTGAACCTTCTATGAGCGAACGTTCAGCCGACCTACTCGACGCCGCGCAGTACCGTGCAGCGGTTGATGATGCCGCAGCGGTGATCCACGACCTTACCGACTTGAGCCCGTCTGTCGGCTTAATCCTGGGGACGGGGCTCGGTAAGCTCGCCGAGGAGATCGATACCGAGGCCGTGATATCGTATCATGATATCCCGCACTTCCCCCTGTCAACGGTCGAGTCGCACGATGGCAGGCTACTCGTCGGCCGGCTCCGCGGCGTTCCGGTTTATGCCTTACAGGGTCGTTTCCATCTCTACGAAGGCTACTCTCCACGCGAGGTCACTTTTCCAGTCCGCGTCCTCCGTGTATTGGGTGCCGACACACTGCTCATCTCGAATGCCGCCGGCGGGATGAATCCGCATTATCGGAAGGGCGATCTAATGCTTTTCACGGATCACATCAACCTGCAGGGCGCGAACCCGCTCGTCGGTGCGAACGTCGATGAGTGGGGGCCGCGCTTTCCGGACATGAGCCAGCCCTACGATCCGGAGCTGCGCCGGCTCGCGGAGGAGAAGGCGCTACAGTATGGGTTCAAGCTTCATCAGGGCGTCTACGTTGCGGTCGTCGGCCCAAATCTGGAAACGCGGGCGGAATACCGGTTTCTTCGCCTCCTTGGCGCGGATGTCGTCGGGATGAGCACCGTGCCGGAGAATATTGTCGCGCGACACATGGGGATGCGCGTTCTCGCCGTTTCCGTGATCACGGATGAATGCTTCCCCGACGCTCTGGAGCCTGTATCACTTGAAGATGTCCTTGAGGCCGCTGCAGAGGCTGAGCCCAAACTCACTCGTCTGATGGCCGGCCTTGTTGAGGAGATCGGCGAGCCGGTTGCGGCCAACTAGTCGACGGATGCATACACCTATCGAAGTAGCATCATATGGATGGGGAGATCTGGGACGAGGAACGCTGGGAGACCTTCCTGGAGGAGAACGATCGGCGGATCGAGCACTACACGATGCTCCTTTTCCGTTTCATGAGCACGAATCCGCCGCGAGGCGACCACGGAAGCCCGACGCGGGAGCAGTGGGAACGAGAGCTGCGAGACTTCCTCCTGAGCAATGGTGTAAGTCCCGATGATGCGCTCCCGAGACTGCTCTCTGGAGACTGGTCGGAGGAGGATGACGATGCGGGCGGTGAGGCGGAGGATCGGTTCGTCGACGGTGGAGAGCACGATGACGCGCTGCACGACATTCGCAACGTCCCGGTCTTTGCAAATGCCCAGCGACTGGCCTCGCGTGCGCTGAAGTGGTCGAATCATTTGCCTGGCCGGGTAAAGGACAGCACGCTCGTTCAGTTCTGCTCGCACGTCGTTCAAATCCCATCAAACCTAGCGAAGGGCCACGGCATCGGGTACGAGATGGAAATGCTGGGTGGCAATATTGCCTGCGCCAAACGTGCGCTGAGATCGGCGAACGCCGCACTCGATCTTCTCCGTGAGCTCAAGTCCGCGCAATATATGGATGTCGACCGTTACCGCTCGTTCTACGAAGAGTGCTTCGAACTGCGAAATCAGATCGGCATTTACGTTCAGGAGCTGCGTGGGCGGTTCGATCTGGGCGTAGACTGAGTGACGTCCGTGTGTCGACGTGACGAGCGTCGACTGTCGCAACGCCAACGATAAGATATCGATAGATGCCGAAGTTTCAGGAAGTAAAGCACTTCGATCGCTCGAAGATCGAGAAGGAGGTCATCGACTGGTGGGACGAGCACCGGATCTTCGAGAAGAGCGTCTCCGAACGTGAGGGCCGGCCGACGTTCTCCTTCTACGAGGGCCCGCCGACGGCGAACGGGCGACCCGGCATTCATCACGTCATGTCGCGGGCGATTAAGGACATCTTCTGCCGCTACAAAACGATGAAGGGGTTCCTGGTCGAGCGTAAGGCCGGATGGGACACCCACGGCCTTCCGGTCGAGATTGAGGTTGAGAAGGAACTCGGCCTCGAGGGGCGGCACCAGGTAGAGGAATACGGCATCGAACGCTACAATGCACGGTGTCGTGAGAGCGTTCTCGAGTACACGGAACTGTGGGATGAGTTGACGAAGCGCATGGGGTACTGGGTCGATCTCCGTGACCCCTACGTCACCTTCGAAACACGATATATCGAGACCGTCTGGTGGCTTCTGAAGCAGATCTACGAGAAAGACCTGCTCTACAAAGGCTACAAGATTCAGTGGTACAGTCCGGGTTCGGAAACCGTGCTCTCTTCCCATGAGGTAAGCCTCGGTTACGAAGAGGTGCAGGACCCGAGTATCTACATCCGGTTTCCGGTGGCGGACCAAGAGAATACGTACTTCCTCGCGTGGACCACCACGCCCTGGACGCTTATTTCCAATACCGCGCTGGCCGTCGGGCCGGAGATCGAATATGTAAAGATTCGGCACGTCGATCCGCATCAGGACGAGGAATTTCTCATTCTCGCCGAGCAACTGCTTGAGGTCATCGACGAAGAGGTCGAGGTCGTCGAGCGGTATCGCGGCCGCGATCTTCTCGGGATGCGTTACGAACCCGTCTTCGACTATTTCCGGGATGAGTCGCCCGAGAGGGCCAAGTGGTACGTGGTGGAGGGAGATTTCGTATCAACCGACGACGGCACTGGGGTCGTCCACATCGCGCCGGCCTTTGGAGCCGACGACTACGCCGTTGGACAGCGCGAAGGTCTGCCGGTGCTCAATCCGGTACGTCCGGACGGCACGTTCAGCGATAAAGCCGAGTTGGTAAGCGGCATGTGGTTCAAGGATGCCGACCGACCCATCACTCAGGACTTGAAGCGCCGCGGACTGCTCTACAAACACGAAACGTACCTCCACAACTATCCCCACGACTGGCGAAAGGGCACGCCGTTGATGAGCTACCCGGTCGAGAGCTGGTTCATCCGCACAACCGCCGTTAAAGAACGGCTGATCGAGCTAAATAAAAGCATCAACTGGCAGCCGCAATCTATTGGCACAGGCCGATTTGGCGAGTGGCTACAAAATAATGTCGACTGGGCGCTGAGCCGACGCCGGTACTGGGGCACCCCGCTACCGATCTGGCAGTCGGACGCGGATGGATCCGGTTACATCGAGGTCATCGGGTCGATCGAGGAGTTGAGAGAGAAATGTGGCGATCAGCTGCCGGCCAACTACGACGACATCGACCTCCATCGCCCCTTCGTGGACGGGCTGACGTGGAAGGCTCCCGATGGAGGCACGATGCGCCGCGTGCCGGACCTCATCGACGTATGGTTCGATTCGGGATCGATGCCGTTCGCTCAGTGGCACTATCCGTTTGAAAATGAGGAGCGCTTCCTAGAAAACTTCCCCGCGGACTTCATTGCCGAGGGCGTCGATCAGACCCGCGGTTGGTTCTACACGCTGCATGCGATCGCGACTCTCGTGATGGATGGGGTTGCTTATAAGAACGTCGTGGTCAATGGTCTCATCCTGGATGAGAACGGCGAAAAGATGTCCAAGACGAAGGGCAATACGCTCGATCCATTCGAGACGATCGAGGAGTTCGGGGCGGATGTCGTCCGATGGTTCATGATGAGTAACACGCCGCCTTGGGAGAACATCAAGTTTTCCGAGCGAGGTGTCCTGGACACGCTCCGAAAGTTCTTCAATACACTGGAGAATGTGTACTCGTTCTTCGCCACATACGCCAACATAGATGGATTCACGTACGAGCAAGAGCGCATCCCGGTGAGTGATCGGGCCGAACTGGACCGGTGGATCATAAGCCGGCTCAATTCGACAGTAGCAGAGGTGGACGCATCTTATGATGCGTACAACCCGACCAAGGCCGCACGAGCCGTCGAGCATTTCGTGGAAGAACTCTCGAACTGGTACGTACGGCGATCGCGCCGCCGATTCTGGAAGGAGGCGGGTCCTGGGCGCGACAAAGAAGCGGCGTACCAATCGGTCTATGAGAGCCTCATCGCGGTTGCCAAAATGATGGCACCTATCGCTCCGTTTCTCAGCGAGTGGCTCTATCGAGCGCTGACGAAGGCTGCACAGACCGAAGTGGCCGAATCCGTACATCTTGCCGATTTTCCCCAGGTGGAGCGCGCAGTGGTCGACCACGATCTGGAGCATCGGATGGGCCTCGCGAGGACGGTCTCATCGGTCGTGCTTGCTCTTCGCAATAAGAGCGGGATCAACGTTCGACAGCCGCTGCCGAGAATACTCATTGTAACGGGGGCCGGGGTGGCACAGGAGGACGTCGAGGCCGTACGGGACATCATTCTCGACGAGGTGAATGTGAAGTCCATAGAATACGTTTCTGGATCGAGTAGCGTTGTAAAGCGGTCGGCACGTCCGAATTTCAAACGGCTGGGCAGTCGATTGGGCAAGCTGATGAAGCCGGTCAATCAGGCCGTTCGCTCCTTGAGTGATGACGACATCGATCGGTACCTTTCACACGGATCTCTGACACTTCAGCTCGATGGCCAGGAAGTTGAGCTCGGACCGCAGGATCTCGAGATCACCAGCGAAGGCATCGCCGGATGGCTGGTAGATCAGGAAGATAATGTAACCGTAGCGTTGGATACGACCATTAGCGGCGAACTGCTCTCGGAGGGGCTCGCGAGAGAAGTCATTAATCGCGTTCAGAATCTCCGGAAAACGGCGGATTTCGAAGTTACGGACCGCATTGGCGTGGAGTACCGAGCCACTGGCGAACTCTCGAATGCGCTTAGGGAGTACGGGTCCTGGATCCGGAACGAGACGCTAGCTCTGGAGTTGGAAGAATCCGACGATCCGGGCGGAGAGGTTGTCGAGTCCTTTGACGTCGGAAATAACACGCTGCAGATCGGTGTTCGCCGGCTGAGCGGCGACGAGAACTAGCGTCAGATTGCGCTTGGCCGTGCCCGAGCGCACACGCGTCGCCCGCAGCGCGGTTCTGTGACCCATTAATATCGAAAGCATTCTCTTCTATGGCTGACAAGAAACCTGATCGCATCGAGTCGGGACTCGTTTCCGTACCTCTTCACAGCGACTCCACTGCGGAGGGCACCGAGGAAGCAACGCCGCAGGACGAGATCAAGAAGAATACGTGGTTCACCGACGAGGACTTCGAACATTTCAAGCAGCTACTGGTCGAGCGCCGTCAGGAGGCGATTGACGACATAGAACGCATGCGCTCCCAGCTCGAGGATGCGCGGGAGCAAGCGGAGAACGACACGGCCTACAGCTTCCATATGGCCGATGCCGGAACCGACGCTATGGAGCGAGAGAAGCTCTACCTCATGATTGCCCGCCAGCAGAAGTACGTTGGCTATCTTGACCGTGCCCTCGAGCGCGTCAAAAACCGGACGTACGGCATCTGCAAGGTGACCGGCAAGCCCATCTCTAAGGAGAGACTGGAAGCCGTCCCGCATACGGAGATCTCCATCGAGGCGAAGCTAAAACAAAAGAAGTAGCAAGCGGCCTCATCCAGCAGCGTTGCATGCACCGCAGGCTGCGCACTGCCCATCAACCCGCTCCGGTATGTGCCGTCTAGGCGCACGGGCGCGTCGGCATGTCCCCCAATATGATCCGTATGCGAGTTCTTTGGCTCACAGGGCTGGTCGTCATATTAGACCAGGCAACGAAGCAGCTTGTGCTCCGCACGATGTATCTCGGGCAGCAGATCCCGATCCTCGGAGACTGGCTGAAGTTCACCTATACCGAAAACCCGGGGATGGCCTTCGGTATCACGTTCGGTCCGAAGGCCATGGTGACCGTCTTCGCGATTATCGCGACCGTCATCATCATCTTTTATCTCTACAAGGTTCGGCATGACTACCTGCCATACCGCGCGAGCCTGGCCCTCATACTTGGGGGAGCGTTGGGCAACATCATTGATCGGGTATTCTATGGGAAGTTCTACGACAATGAGGCATTTCTCGTCGGGAAGGTCGTGGACTTCATCCATGTGAATGTTTGGAGCGGCTTCATTCCCGAGTCCGTTCCGATGATCGGCGGCACGTACGTTTCCCTATTTCCAATCTGGAATGTCGCCGACATGGCGATCGTGTGCGGCGTGGTCGGCATCATCGCTTTCCAGAAGATCCATCACCGTCAGTTGCAGGAACGCAGTGGGGTGGACGAGGCGGCGAGGCTTTCGGTCACGGATTCGTCCGTCACGAATACGACTGCGTCCGCTGATGCCGTAGCAGAATCATCGGATCGCACTACGTCAGAGAGTCCATCAGCGGCGCCGGCAGACAAGACCGGCCCCGTACGGCCGTCGCCGACGGACCATTCATCGAATTGACCGGCCATTGTGGCGCTCAATATCGCGAGCTGAGCGACGGAACCCACAGATTCAGACGGGTATATTAGCCGTGCGGCGAAAGCCGCTTTTTTGTTGCCAAACAGGCTGGAAGAGTGGCACGCCCGTCCGTTCCGGCCCGACTGACAGATCCCGTCCCCATCAGAATGCCCGAGATCAGGCAGAGCCGCATACGAAATTTTTGCATCATCGCTCACATCGATCACGGCAAGAGTACGCTCGCTGACCGATTGCTTGAGAGAACGGGTACGCTCACTCAGCGGGAGCTGCAGGAGCAGGTACTCGACAGCATGGATCTCGAGC
>CAZQAS010000176.1:3929-7362 GCA_964591285.1 uncultured Rhodothermales bacterium | reverse complement strand
TGGCGACGATCCACAATCTCTTTCCGCTCCTGTTTTTCGTGCCGCTCTGGCTGCGCCACGTCTACGCGGGCCCGTACGCGCCGACGGCAAAGTGGGGATGGCTGGCCGGGGTGCTGATCGTGCTGCTGCTCTCCCATTATCTGAACACGCTGCTCCGCGTGCTGCTCGGACGAAGCCGCGAGGCGTTCTTCATCGCCTTCGGGCTGTTCATGACCGCGGAATCCGGCGTCCCTTGAGGAGATTGGTGCGGGACCGGCGGCCTTCGTCACCTTCGGCGTCTCGCCGTCGCTTCGATCGCTTCTGTCGGCGCGCGCGGCCTCGTCGGCCTCCGGCACCGGAATGATGACGTGGCCCGCGACGACGACGCGGATCGACTTGCTGTCGCTGCCGGTCCGGTTCTGCGCCGTCGCGACGATCTCGTAGTGGCCGGGGCGGGAGAACCGATGCGTGACGTTGTTGCCTTCGGTCAGCGTGCCGTCGCCCATGTTCCAGCGGTAGATCACCGGCCGTTTGGCGCCGTCGGCGAGGCGCACCCTATAATGGACGACTTCGCCGGCGCGCACGGAGTTGGGGCCGTAGAGGGCCACGATGCGAATCGAGCTGTCGACCGAATCATCGGTGAGCGCCGCCGTCTGCATCGGACCGGTCTGCATCGGTCCGGTCTGCGCCGACGTGGCCGCAAGCGCGGGCACGTCCTGAGCGTAGATGCTCTCTTCGATCGTCAAGACGTGCACGACTTCTATGACGATGATCGACAGCACGAGGTACAGGATGTGACGCCAGGGCAAATTCGATCGCTCTGCGTCCCGCCGCTTTCCGTTTCGTTGCCTGATCATGATAGGTCGGTTCGTTCGAGGTGTCTGCGACTACGCAGAAGGGAGGCCGTGCACCTCTTCCCCCTGCATGAATGGTATCGTGACGCTCCGACCCGGCTGCCGAATTCCGAACCATGAAAAAGCCCGGCGAAACCGACCGATGGAACAACTCGCGAAAAGCGCCGAGTGCGACGAGCGTTCGGCCCGCGATATCCGACGTGCTCCGCCGCGCCAAAAAAGCGGTTCCAGGCGCACCGGGCGGCACTTCATGGAAACTTCACCGATATTTTCATCCTTCTCTTTTCAAAAAGGTTTGTGCAATCGCCTACAGCGGCGGACGCTCCCCGGCAGCCGCGCCGACAGGCCATTCCCTCTTGGAAAACGCGCCGGCCAACGGCGTGAAGGACGCGGCCGCCGGGCAGGTGAACGGATCGGATGTCTTGAAAAACGCCGAAAAACGGCTTTCAGCGGCATTTTCCGCGGGTAATTTCTTCCGAAGCGGGGCCCGGCGGTACGACTTTAATAGTGCAGTACGGGACAGACACTCAACCGAACCAGAAATCTCACCCCCGGAGCGTACGCTCGCGTCAGACACCATGCACTACTCGAACAGCCCGTACCGTCTGCGGGGGCCCTCCCAAGCCATCATGAAGGAGATCACCGAGGATTTAATCGAACGATTCGTCGCCTTTCCGGAATCACTCGGTGAGACGGTTCGGGAGCGCGTCGCGGCGGCGCTGCAGGCCGACCGTGCCGCGCGCGAAATTGCCGACTTCTATCGCGCATATTATAAGGAATACCGTGAGGAGCGCAGCGATTCCCGGTCCGACGAAGCGGGGCGCCGACCGTCGGATCCCGCGTCAGACACGCCGAATGGAAGGCCCGCAGCGAGTTAACGGACGGTTCCTACCTATCCCCGCGCACCATTTCTCCCAGGTGCTGCTGCTGCTTTTAGAGTAGTCGGTGTGCGCCAAAGTACCATCCGGCTTTGTCCAAAGGATGGTCAGCCAATTGTAAGGAGTTCGTGATCTTCTAATCACCGGAAGGCACCACCCCCTCCGGTGCACAGACTAGCTCGTGTTCGAGAAGGATCTCGAGCGGAAGGAAGAACGCGAACCCACCATCCTACCCCCCATGCCTCCTACCCCTGGTACACGCACGACTCTTCGTGGATGTCTCACCGCGATTCTCGCCGGACACCCCCATCGATCGGACGTTCAACACCTCGTCCAGGTCACCAAGCGCATGGCGCTTGCCTACCTCCACACGAAGGCCCGCATGGGCACGCTCGACCCCGCGCGCTTCGGCATGTCCTTCGAGGACATGGCTACCGACTGCATCGCGGATCTCTTCGCGAGGGACGAGGCGGGCCGCTTCGTCGAGCTCGCCGGATACCTCGAGGCCAACGCGCCGGATCGGCTGACCGAGACGGACGCCGAGATCGCCCTGCGCCGCATCGTCTTCGGCAAGGTCAGCGAGCGGCTGTTTCGCTCCTATAAGGAAAACGACCCGAACCTCGGGAAGGTCATCCGCAACATTAAAGATGCCGTGACGGCCTCTTCGCAATGCCGTCTGGAACGGATCGGGGGTCGCCTGTGGATCATCTTCGGCGCCGACAAACCGCTCGCCGGCGACAAGCCGGTCGCCCCCTCCGACGTCTTCGAGGCCTACGTCACCTCCGCGCTCGGGCGGCTCGGGCAGACGGCCGAAGCGATCGGTGCGCTGGAGAAGTTCCTCGACTACCACCCCCAATACCGCAACGGCTATCCCGTAAGCGCCCTGGCCAAGATCGTGCGGTCCTCGTTCATCCGGCTCGGCGCCGCGCTCGAGGACGACACGGTGCCCGGCGATGACGCCTTCACCGATGGAGAGGTCAAGGATGCCATCGAGGTCGCCATCAAGTCGGTGCGCGACAAGACCTACACGACCTACGTGGCGACCGCCAAGGTCGACCCGCCCACCTTCGAGGTCTACATCCGCACCGTCTCCGACGTGCTGGCCTCGGAGTTCGTCCACGGGACCTCGTCACAGAACTCCCACTTCGACATCATGGCGGTCTACGAACCGTCACTCTCCAAGACCGACTACCGCCGCCGGCACCGCAATCGGGTCGAGTACATGGTGAAGCTCGCGCGGACGAACATGTCGCAGCTCTTCGCCGAGGACTACGCGATTTAGGGCTCCCGCTTTCCGCAATACGCGCGCGTCGCGACGATTAGAGAGCAAACCGGACGGCCTCACGCCGCCGTCCCGCGCTCTCCTTCGATAACCTCAGCGACGTTTATGCGAGCCTATTCGCGTGACCTGCGACAACGCGTACTCAACGCCTGCCTGGAAGGCCGCTACTCTCAGCGCGAAATCGCGCGCCGTTTCGACGTGAGCCGCGGATTCGTCAGCCGGGTGCTCCAGCGCTACCGCGAAACGGGCGAGGTCGCCGCGAAGGGCCGCAACGGAGGCCGCCGGCGAAAGATCGGCAAGACGGAACGAGAGACCCTCCGGCGCCTCGTCGAAGAACGCCCCGACGCCACGCTGAACGAGCTCTGCGAACGCTTCCAGAAGCGGACCGACATCGAGGTGAGCATCGCCACCATGCACCGCGCCGTGAAAGCCCTCGAACA
>CAZQAS010000176.1:0-3829 GCA_964591285.1 uncultured Rhodothermales bacterium | reverse complement strand
CCGACATCGAGGTGAGCATCGCCACCATGCACCGCGCCGTGAAAGCCCTCGAACAGCCGGTCGGATAGAGCCGCCGCTCGCCGCACTGCCGTCGCCCGCCGCTGCACGGACGCCAGCCGCCGCACCGCCGCGACACCGCCGCCCGCCGCCGCCTACAACCGACCACCGCAGGCGTTTGCCGGCCATTTCTCGCTTCCCAGCGCCGCTGCAATCGCATTTGCGACACATCTCAGCACATTCGCGACATCTTCCGCAGACCACCCCATCGTAACGAATTAGGAGTGTGACGGCACGCTCGCTGCGCCGATGCAGCGCGCGGCCTACAGAAGGTCACCGGCGTCGAATGCGCCGGTACCGACCCCGTTTTTGGACATCATCTACCTGGCCGAGTCATGGTAACATTTGTACGTACCCCACTGCTTCGCATCGCCCTTTCGCTGTTTCTGGCCTTCGGCCTCGCGGTCCAGGCGCAGGCGCAGGATCGCGCCGGCGACCGCCCCGTGCGCCCGTCGATCGACCAGACCACGCAGGCGAACCCTCGCGGCACGGACGTCGTGGAGCCGGCCTTCGTCTACAAGACCTCACCCGCGGTCGGCCGCGCGGCGGACACGACGCTCATCGGCGTCGCTAAAATTCCCGATCCGAAGCGCAACGAGTTCGGCGCCACCGTGAACCGAGACCTCGCGACCGGCACCACCATCCGGCTCGGCGACGCCTGGGTCTTCGACGACGCCGGACTCCGCCAGTCGGTCTCCTTCGAAAAAGGCGAGCGGCTCGTCTTTCGGCCCGGTCCGCACGATGATGTCGTATCCCTTCAGGGCGTCGAGCCGCTTCGGCGCGAGGTCGGGGGAACCGTCGTCTTCGATCTGCAGGAGCTCTACGAATCCGCCGAGGTGCATCCGCTCACCGGGCTCGTCTCGCGGGCGGCCACCAGCCGCCTTCGGCTCGCCGTGCTCCGGATGAAGAGCACCTATCCCGGCGGTGAGGCCGTCGATCTCAACATCGTCCTCGAGCCGGTCGTCCGGGCCGTGCCGCAGGCCATCCGAGTCGTCCAGCGCGACACGCTCGTCGTCCTGGCCGATCTGAACTACGTCATCCACGAAGAAGTCCGGGAAGAATCGCCGTGGTCGGCGGCCGTCATGATCGAGTCCGGCATCGGACAGGCGCGGCTGAGCAGCGAGGTGCCGGCGACGCAGATCCCCGCCTTCAGAGACGACGGCTACGCGGGCACCTATTACGTCGACGGCACGATGTACCTGCGGCGCGGACAGAGCCGCTGGGCCCTCCGCGCGCTCGGCATCTCGTCGGTCAATCACACGGACTTCATCGAGATGGCGAACCACCAGGTGGCGCTCTTCGTGGACGCGCGCTTCGAGCACGGCACCAGGAACTTCATGCTCCTGCAGGCCTCCGGCGAGCTCACCGACAAGCTGCACCAGGAATTCGACTGGAACAGCGCCGACTACGCCGCCGAAGCGCTCTTCGGATTCGGCCGCCGGTTCTTCAATAAATCCGGATTTGAAAAATCCCGCCTCGAAGCGCTGGTCGGCGTACGGATGGGCGAAAACCGCCAGATCGAAGTCCTCGAGATCCGCGGCAAGTCCCGCGGCCTCGGCCCCTACGGCGTCGTCCGCGCCGAGCTCTCCGAGCCGCTGTCGCGCCACTTCCTGCTGCACGCCGGAATCTCCGCGAACGGCTACGCCATCTACGGCCTCGGGCCCCAGGACGAGGGCTTCTCCGAGGAAGGCTTCAACATCTCCTCGAATCTCAAGATCGGCCGCCCGTTCCTGGGCGTCTCCCTGCGCGCGGGCATTACCGCGATGTGGTGGGTGAAGCGCGCCGATCTGGTCGACGGCATGCAGTACGTGGAGAAGCGCGTCCTGATCGCCCCCGGCGTCTCGCTGGAGACGTACCTGTAAAGGCGTAAAAGGACGTACCTGTAAGGACGTACCTGTAAGGACGCATCTGTAAGGACGCATCTGTAAGGACGCATCTGTAACCTGTAAGGAGGATGCTACGCCCGCGGTAGGCTGGATGCCACGCTCGAGCGCCGCCGCCCGGGGTCATGGAAAGATCCCCATCTCCAGGTACAGCACGGCGATCTTGTCGATCGCGTTGATGAACGCCGCCGTACGCAGATCCGTCTGCTTCTGCTTCGCAATCTCGCGGACCTCGTTGTAGGCGTAGACCATCGTCTCCTCGAGACCCGAGTTGACGAGGTCGATCTCGTCGGCCCCCTGCACGATGCTCTCAAAAATGCTGGGAGCAAACCTCTGCCCCGTCATCTCCTCGACGGCCGACATCAGCCGTCGCTGCGTATTGCGCTCGAACCGCTTGCTCAGCCGCCCAAAGCGCACGTGCGACAGATTCCGCAGCCACTCGAAATACGACACCGTCACGCCGCCGGCATTCAGATAGAGATCCGGGAGGATGAGGACCTCGCGCTCGAGCAAGACGGCATCGGCATCCGACGACGTCGGGCCGTTCGCCGCCTCCGCGATGATCTTCGCCTTCACGTTCTGGACGTTGGCCATCGTGATCTGCTCCTCAAGCGCCGCCGGCACGAGGATGTCGCACGCCATTTCAAGCGCCTTCGACGAAGGCGTGACGTTCTCCGCCCCGGGAAAGTCCAGAATGGAACCGTTGGATTGCCGATGGGCGAACACCTGCGGCACGTAGAGCCCGGCGTCACTGTAGATCGCCCCCTCGTACTCCGCGATGCAGATCACGCGGGCTCCGCCTTCCTGCAGGAACTTCGCCGCGTGGAAACCCACGTTCCCGAGGCCCTGAACGATGACGGACTTGCCCTCCAATCCCGGCTCCAGGCCGAGCCGCGCCATATCTTCCGTGTGACTGCAGGCCTCGCGGATGCCGAAAAAGACGCCCTGCCCGGTGGCTTCCTTTCGCCCGCGCACCCCACCCTGTCCGACCGGCTTGCCCGTCACGCACGCCAGCGCGTCGAGCGGATTGTCGGTCAGCTGGTTGTACGTATCGAGAATCCACGCCATCTCCTGCGCGCCCGTGCCGTAGTCAGGGGCCGGCACGTCGATGCCCGGCCCGATGAAATTCTTTCGCACGAGCTCGAACGTATACCGCCGCGTGATTCGCTCGATCTCGGCCGAGGAGAACTTGCTGCGATTGATCTTAACGCCTCCCTTGGCCCCGCCGAACGGCACGTCGACGACCGCGCACTTGTAGGTCATCAGCGACGCCAGCGCCACGACCTCGTTCTCGTAGACGTTGTCGGCATAGCGGATCCCGCCCTTCACCGGCAGCTTGTGATGGCTGTGCTCGGCTCGGAAGGCATGGATCGTCTCGATGGATCCGTCGTCGTGCTTCAGCGGAAATTCCATGCGGTAGACGCTGTTGCACATCCGGATCTGCTCCAGAAGACCGGCCGGATGTTCCGTCAGCCGCGCCGCCTTCTCAAACATGCGATTGACGTCACCAAGAAAGTCTGGGTGCTCTGCCATGGACTCGCTCAATAAAAGATGGTGATCGACAGGCTATACGTGATCGACAGGCTGGACAAAATAGCCACAGGCTACAGAATATCGCGGCTGCGAAAGACATAATGTTACGATGCTCCGATGCCGCCACCACGAAGTCCGATGCCCCCACAACAAAAAAGGCCCTGCCGCGGGGGTGCGACAGGGCCGTGAACTTCTGGATGGTGGGCCGTGCGTTTCAGCCCGGGCGTGCGGCGGCACCGGCGGGTCTAACGACCGCCTAATGACCGGGCATCACTACGACACCTGGTCGTAGAACCGGAAGCGGTCCGGCTCGATGCTGCGGTCGAGCGCCACCGGGCGGATCCCGCGCGCCCATG
>CAZQAS010000175.1:0-7379 GCA_964591285.1 uncultured Rhodothermales bacterium | reverse complement strand
TGAACGACCGCGACGCGATCATTCGGATCACCACGACGGCCATCTGCGGCTCGGACCTGCATCTCTACAACGGATTCGTACCGGGGATGCGCAGCGGCGACGTGCTGGGTCATGAGTTCATGGGTGAAGTCGTAGAGGTCGGAAAGGACGTCGACAATCTGAACGTCGGCGACCGCGTGGTCGTCCCCTTCCCGATCGCTTGCGGCAACTGCACGCCGTGTCTGAACGGAATGTACTCCCTGTGTGAGAACTCCAACCCGAATGCATGGATGGCCGAGAAAATGTGGGGGCACTCCCCCTGCGGTATTTTCGGCTACTCCCACCTGCTGGGCGGCTATCCCGGCGGACAGGCGGAGTACGTTCGGGTACCGTTCGCCGACGTCGGTCCGCTAAAGGTGCCTGAAGAGCTCTCGGATGAACAGGCTGTGATGCTGGCCGACGTCTTTCCGACCGGCTACATGGGCGCAGACATGTGCGACATCCAGCCCGGCGATGTCGTGGCCGTCTGGGGCGCCGGGCCGGTCGGCCAGTTCGCAATCGCGAGCGCGTACATGCTCGGGGCCGAACGGGTAATCGCCATCGACCGATTTCCGTACCGGCTGCAGATGGCGAAGGAAAACAGCGGCGCCGACGTACTCAACTACGACGAGGTGAGCGTGCTGGAAGCGCTCAACGAGATGACCGCCGGGCGCGGACCGGATTGCTGCATCGACGCCGTAGGGATGGAAGCTCACGGCCACGGTCCCGTCTACGCGTACGATCGCGCAAAACAGGCCGTCCGGATGGAGACCGACCGGCCGATCGCCCTGCGCGAGGCGATCCTGGCCTGCCGCAATGGAGGTACCGTCTCGGTGATGGGCGTCTATGGCGGGCTCATCGACAAATTCCCTATCGGTGCCGTCATGAACCGCTCCCTCACGATTCGCGCCGGACAGTGCCACGTGCAGCGGTACCTGCAGCCGCTGCTGGAGCGAATTCAGAACGGCGACATCGATCCGAGCTTCATCGTCACACACCGCATGCAGCTCGACGACGCGGCCGACGGCTACGACACGTTTTTGAACAAGCGCGATAGCTGCATGAAGGTCGTCCTGCAAGCGTAAGGTCCCACCCTCCTTCTGGCGTGCACCATGGACGACGGCGTGTCGCCTCGAGAAGGGGCTCCGGAAACGACCGTGGCGACGTAAGCAGTTGTGCCTAGCTGACGTTAGGGGAAATCCCGAATCTGTCTCGCCGGCTTTAAGTGGCGCTGCATTGGCGCGATACCTCCAAACGTAGTACCCGCAGGATTAGTAAAGCCCGAGGCCGCCTCGCAGGCCCCTGGGCTTTTCCTGCTTTTGGGACCCCGAGCATGCGCCGCTCATCCGAACTTCCGCTCCGCCGTCGATCGCATCCACGATAGAAAGAGAAATGGGCCGCTTCGAACGGTTCATTCGAAGCGACCCATTGCCGGCAAGCCCTCTCGTCGCTGGAATGACGTCCCACCCATTCCGTGACGGTCCAGCTCACCCTGAGCTGATTGAGTACCGCAGCGTGCTCCGCGCGCCGCAACACTCGTGTCGGCGTTTTGCGTTATGAGTCGGAACCTCCAGGTCCGGCCTGCTCATCGATCACGTCCTGAATTTCCGTGAGCAGTCGTTCGCCAAGCTCTTCGTCGGCCTGGGCTACCTGGATGACCGTGTCATATCGCTCGATGGTGAGGCCTTCAGCTTCTATGGTCTCATTGGCTGCCTGCGCATACTCCTGCTGAATCGCTCTGGCAGCGTCGGCATCCTCCGCACTGTTCAACCGATCCCGGTACGTGGCGGTCACGTTCTGAATACTCACGTAGGCCTCGGCAATCGACCGAAGCTCCTGATCGTCTACTTCGATGTCCGGAAGCTGCTGGGGCTGCTGCTGCGGCTGCTGCTGCGGCGCCGTTTGCTGCGCCTGAGCCGGTGCAATCAAAAACGCGAGAAGCAGTGCGACGATGGAAAACATGGATGTCCTTAGCATAAGGTGGTGTTCGTCTTCTTGTAATCTGACGTCGGACGCCGGGCCTTCGCCCTTTCTTATGGCGGTCCGTTTCTTGATCGGTAACCATGCAGGAGCCGTGCCGAATTCATTCGCGGCACCGCTCCGGCAACGCTAGGGCCGTTGATCTCCGGCATATCCCTCGAGAAAACGAATCCTGGATGATAGGCAGACCGATCGTGTGAAGATTCGAATCGGTCGGACCCAACCCGCTGTGGATCTGTGCAATTATGACACATGTGCTGACCAGACACATTCCAACCATGAAGCTCGACCTGTGGCATTGGAGGCAGCGCTTGACCCTGCGGCTTGCGCTCGTCTGCTACGTGATACTGCCGCTCATCCTGGCCATCGGAGCCCTCGGGACGCTGTTGCTGCAAACGTTCGAGGACCGCGCCGAGGCACAGATGAAAGAAGACGTGCAGCTCATAGCGCGGGCGCTGGAGGTTCCCGTGCAGCGTGCCTTGGAACGGCATCGCGACGGAAGCCTCCACAGTGCACTCGAATCCGCGATCGGCATCAATCGCGTCTATGGGGTCTATGTCTACGGTCCGCGCGGGGCGATGATCGCCTCGGTCGGGGCGGCGAATACGACGTCGGATCGGAGGCGCCTCTCCACACTCGCGGCGGAGGAAGCGCCGCAGGATCAATTCGAAGAGATCTCCGGCCGCAACGTCTACTCCTATTTCCTTCCGCTGACGACGTCGGGACAGCGGTCGGTGGGCCTACTGCACGTGACACGCCGCGAGCGTGACATTCGTGCCGAGGTCGCCGGTCTCCGCAAGCAGGTGGCCGGCCTCTCTGCGGTCGCCGTGCTGTTCGTTGCCGTCATGGTACTCGTGGGCCATCGCGGCGCGATCGGACGCCATCTCGCGTCCCTCCAAGGCAGCATGCATCGTATTCGAGAGGGCGACGTGCATCATCGGGCCGACCTGAAGGGACCGCGCGAGGTCATCGATCTGTCGAACGCGTTCAACGCGATGCTTGACACGCTCAAGCGCGCCGAGCATGAGATCGAGCAACGACGCGAAGCTCAGTCCGACCTGCAAGAGCAGCTTCGGCACGCCGAAAAACTCGCTGCACTCGGTACGCTGTCGGCCGGCGTGGCGCATGAGCTCGGCACGCCGTTAAGCGTTATCGAGGGACGTGCCCATCGAATGCTCCGCGACAATGAACTGCCTCGAGCCTCCACCGAGGCGTGCACGGAAATCCGGTCGCAGGTTCGACGGATGGAACGGATCATCACGCAGCTTCTAGACTTCGGCCGTAAGTCGTCGCCGCACAAAGTGCCCGTGCGGCCGCATGTCGTCGTCGAGGCGGCCGTCCACGCCCTCCAGGATGAAGCCCAGCGCAAGGACGTGCGGGTGACGGTGCGCGAGACCTGCAAGGTGGACGAGGTACGCATGGATCCGGTCCGTATCGAACAGGCCCTCACGAATTTGATCCAGAATGCCGTCGACGCGGCCGAAGGTGGTCACGTACGCGTGACGATCCGATCCTCGGCGGCCGAGCTACAATTTCTCGTCGATGATTCGGGACCGGGCGTCTCAGACAAACTCGTCCAACACATCTTCGAACCGTTCTTCACGACGAAGAACGTCGGAGACGGAACGGGCCTCGGGCTTGCCGTCGTGCACGGCATTGCACAGGAGCACGACGGAATGGTCGACATCGACCGCAGCGACCTAGGAGGTGCGCGATTCACGTTTCGCCTGCCTATCATCCGCGGAGAGTCGACTGCTCCGAACGCCGGCTTCCGCGAAACAGGCTATTCCGAAACAGGCCATTACAACGAACAGGTACGACACGAGGCATGACCGACGCTCAGGTCCTTATTGTAGAGGACGACGACGGACTCAGAGAATTGCTGCAAGATGAAATCGGTGACGCCGGGCTGGATGCCGTAGGTGTGAGCACGGCCGAGGATGCACGGACGGCCATCGACGATCGCCTACCGGACGTGATCGTCAGTGATCTCCGTCTGCCGGGCGCTGATGGGATGGACCTCCTCGCCTACACACGCTCGCTACCGCTCCCCCCCGCCTTCATCATGATTACGGCCTTTGGGTCCATCGCTCAGGCCGTGGAGGCACTAAAGCAAGGCGCCGACGACTTCCTGACGAAACCGCTTAGCCTCGACCACTTTTCTCTCGCCGTAGAACGATCGCTTGAAGCACGGCGCCTGCGCATCGAGGTGCACCGTTTCCGGAATATCATGGGAGACGACGACTTCCACGGTATCATCGGTCGCTCGCCGTGCATGCGAACGTTGTTCGACCAGTTGATCCATATCTCGAGGGCCGTCGGACCGGTACTCATCATCGGCGAGAGCGGCGTAGGCAAAGAACTCGTCGCGCGCGCCGTCCACGAGGAAAGCGATCGGTCCGCAGGTCCGTTCATCGCCGTCAATTGTGCAGGCGTTCCGGGCGAACTGCTGGAGAGCGAATTTTTCGGGCACCGTAAAGGCGCATTTACCGGTGCCGTACGAGACCGAAAGGGACTCTTCGAACAAGCCGAAGGTGGAACGATCCTTCTCGACGAAATCGCCGAGATGCCGGTCGGCCTTCAGGCAAAACTCCTCCGCGTTCTCGAGGAGCGACGCATCCGTCCCGTAGGATCGAGTCGGGACCAGCCGGTCGACGTACGGGTAATCGCGGCGACGAATCGCGATCTAACCAAGCGAATGCAAAAGGGCGAGTTTAGGGAAGACCTCTACTACAGACTCGAAACGTTTCAAATCCAGGTGCCGCCCTTGAGAGAGCGCGGTGACGACCTCGATCTGCTCGCCGCTTTCTTTCTCGAGGAATTCAGTCGAAAAATGGAAAAGTCCATCGAGAGTTTCTCGTCCCCAGCCATGAACACGCTTCGTGAGTATGCCTTCCCCGGCAACGTGCGCGAGCTAAAAAACGTCGTTGAGCGCGCCGTGGCCTTCTGCCCATCCGGGGAAATCAAACCGGCCCATTTCCCGCGGCGTATTCAGGAGGCGGGACGCAACACGGCCGTGCCGCTTAGCACCAATGGAATGGAGATGCTCGTAAAACAAGAAGAACGCCTTCCAACGCTCGAAAACATCGAACGGCGCTATATTGAGCACGTTCTCGAAGCCGTCGAGGGCAACAAGCGGAAAGCAGCGCAGATATTAGGCATCGGCCGGCGCACACTGTATCGTAAGTTGGATGAGCAGGAACACCAGCAGTAGCCAGCCTGCGCATCCGTTCAACTCCATTCTTTAATCGCCCGTGTCGCTGCCCGTCCATGATCCCGTTCTGATCTTCGCGATCGTCATGGTGATCGTGCTCGTGGCGCCGTTGCTCTTCGGCAAGCTGAAGATCCCCGGCATCGTGGGACTGATCGTCGCTGGAGCCGCCGTGGGCCCGAGCGGAGCCGGTTTGCTCGAGCGAGACAGCACGATGATCCTGCTCGGCACCGTCGGCCTCCTCTATCTGATGTTCGTGGCCGGCATCGCGCTGGACCTGAACCAGTTTAATAAGGTGAAGACCCGGAGTCTGACCTTCGGACTGCTCTCGTTTCTCGCGCCGCAGCTGCTGGGCATCGCCTCTGCCTTCTATCTGCTCGGTTTTTCAATGCCTGCGGCGGTACTTCTCGGTTCGATCGTTGGCTCCCATACCCTCCTCGCCTACCCGGTAGCCAGCCGGCTCGGTCTCACAAAGAACGTCGCCGTGACCACTACGATGGGTGGCACGATCGTGACCGACCTGCTGGCGCTTCTGCTTCTAGCCGTGGTGGCACGCCATACCGAAGGTACCCACGGAGTGGGCTTCTGGGTGCTATTCGTCGCGCTGATCGCCGGATTCCTCGTCGCGGTCGTGTTCGGACTGCCGCGCGTCGGCCGCTGGTTTATGCGTGTAACGGCCAGCGATCCGAATCTGTCGTTCATCTTCCTGGTAACGGCGCTCTTCGTCACGTCCTACTTCGCGCAGGTCGTCGGGCTGGCGCCGATCATCGGGGCATTCATTTCCGGCATCGTCCTGAATCGCCTCGTGCCCGAGGTCGGGCCGCTGATGAGCCGGGTCCAATTCGTGGGCGAGGTTTTCTTCATTCCGTTCTTTTTGATTTCCGTCGGAATGCTCGTGGATTTCGCTGCGCTTGGATCGGGAGCCGCGGTGTGGATCCACGCGCTGCTCTTCACGGCGGTCGTCGTCGTGGGCAAATTCGTGGCTGCGAAAGTGAGCGGCCGCATCTTCGGGCACACCGCCGAGGAAGAATTGCTGGTTTTTGGACTGACCATCCCGCAGGCCGCCGCCACGCTCGCGGTAACACTTGTCGGCTTCAATCTGGATCTGTTCGACGGCATGGTGGTCAATGCCGTCATCGTGATGATTCTGCTCACGTCGCTCCTTGGCCCATGGCTGGTAGAGCGCTACGGCAGGCTCGTGGCGCTGGAGGACGAGGCGCAGCCGCAGCAGCTGACGGAATTACCGCAGCGCATACTGATTCCGCTGGCGAATCCGGCCACGGCCCACATCCTCGTCGACGTGGCGCTGTCGATGCGCGGGGCGGACGCACACGAACCCGTCTATCCGCTGACGGTCGTGCGCCCAGGACGAGGCGAAGCCGAACAGGTTGCCAGCGGCGAGAAACTCGTCGGCGAGGCGGTCGTGCACGCCGTCGCCGCCGACGTACCGGTCATACCGATGACGCGGATCGACTCGAATCCCGCCCGTGGCATTGCCCGAGCCGTTGCGGAACGACGCATCTCTCACGTCATCATCGGCTGGCGCGGTCCCGCCCCGCCACGGGAGCGCATCTTCGGAAGCGTGCTCGACCAACTCCTTTCGTCGGTCCGGCAGACCATCCTCGTGACCAGCGTATCGCGTCCCGTCAACACCTTCGCGCGCGTGGTCGTCACCGTACCGCCCTTCGCCGAGCGAGAGCCGGGATTCACAGGCCTCATGCGGGACGTCAAGATGATGGCGAGCCGGCTCGGCGCCGACCTCGTCGTACTCGCCACCCCGAATCACAGCCGTCACGTTGAAAAGCACGTGCGGGCCGCCCGTCCTGAGATCCCGATGCACATGGAATCCGTCGGCCGGATCGACGATCTCCTCGATCATCTCGACGGGATGCTTTCGGCGAACGACCTCGTGCTGCTCATTGCGGCACGGAAAGAACAGATCTCCTGGCAGCCACTGCTGGATCGGCTGCCGCGTTTCTTCCGAGAGCGATTACCGGATCAGGATTTCATGGCGGCCTATCCTGGCTACGCCGACGAACCTGCGTCGGACCGATCGGCTGCTCCCGCACTCGTCCCGCACGCGCGGGAATCGCCACAGGGCTACGTCGTCGACGTTAACCACGCCGATGGCGAGGCGGCCGTGCGCGAGATGCTTGAAGCCGTCTTCTCA
>CAZQAS010000174.1:0-7539 GCA_964591285.1 uncultured Rhodothermales bacterium | reverse complement strand
GTCGAGTCGATGAGCGGTTCGTAGACGGAGAGATCGCGAAGCTCGTACGCATTCCGGAAGTTGGTAAAGAAGCCGTCGATTGTCGAAGGATCTCCCAACAAATCTGCAAACGGGTCGCCTTCCTCCAGTGAAGGGGCAAACGGATTGCAGGCCGCCGTGAAGATGCCGGCAGCAGCCACAAACAACGCCGCATATAATGGGCGGAATGCGTGCCGTCCGCTGTGTAGTAATCCATTCATCGAGGCCTCCACGTCGTCCGGACGCGTGCCAGCTCGCGGTCCGCGCTCGCTATGAGGTGCAGGTAGACCGCCTCGTCGGAGGCGCCGTCCACGGAAGCATCCAATCGCCCCGATCGGACCGTCACTTCGTCCCCGTAGCGCGCCTCGGCGCGGAACTGAATCTCGATCGCGCGAACCGCATGGGTCTCGAGAATCGGCACGCTCTCGACGCTCCAGTCCACGTAGAGCACGTTGTTGACGTGACCGATGAGGTCCTGATCGCTGAATCGCACGCGCACCGGCACCGTCTCGGCGGACTCGGGCGGATCGGGCAGCTTGTCCGGCAGATCCTCGAGCGCGCGCTCACGGTCGGGAGTATCGATCCGCGAAAAAAGCTCCGGCAAGCGCACCGGACGCCGGCGCCCCGCATCCACCAGCAGCCACGCACTCGTTCCGCGACCGAACACTCCGTCGGGCCCGTGTAACAGAAAGTCGCGCGTAGCATAGAGCCGATCGGAGCCGGATGGCCACGTCTCGACGGTCACCTCATCCCGCCATCCCGGATATGCGTCGACCTCCACACGCAGCCGCGCCAGCATCCAGATCAAGTTCTCCTCGCTGAGGTGCTCGATTGAGACCCCCAGCCCGGCGGCGTGGTTCGAGGCCGCCTCCTGGAGATAATTGCAGAGCGACTGGATCGAGGCCTTCCCGCCGGGGTCGGCCTCGTAGGAGCGCACGCGGAAGGATTCGGTCCAGACGGCGGCGGCGGTCTTCATGTCCGGACGGCAGCAGTAGTCATGTACGAGCGGACGCGATGGACATCACTTGATGAACGCGGCTTTCAGGTCGCTCCACGAAGCAGCCTCGCCGACCTGGCGGTCGGTCCAGTCCGACAGATACCAGAGCCCGTCCTCGGCCTGTGCAATCGTCCACACGAAGCGCCCCTGGAGCGTTTCGGGCAGGTCCGCCCTGCGGTGATTGACGGTGAGGAGGTACGTCGCATTGACGATGAACTCCGTCTCGCCCGCCGTCGTTTCGACGTCGCTGAGGCGCAGTTCGTTGCCCGTGGTCAGGCGCGCGGCCTCGACGAGCCCGCTGAAATAGCTTTCCTCGTCCTGCACCCCCCAGCCCATCCAGATCGACGGGTCACGAGCCTCGGCAGCCGACGTCGGCTCGAAGGTGAAGTCGGCGCCGAAGGACCGGCGATAGTTCTGAGCATTTAGCTCGGAGACGGCGTTTTGGATGTTGTCGACGACGTCGTCCGGCGTGTCCGGCTGCATAAAAGTGCCGCTGTCCTCGATCGGCGGATCCGGCGATCGAGGGGAGAAGAGGTCGCAGCCGCCGAGCAGGAGGAAGGCTGCGCCGAGCAGGAGCGAAGCCGCGGCGAACGGCACGACAACGCTGATCGCGTTCCGGATAAACGTCGGCTCAATAAACCTGGGCGCTCGGCGGCCTGCCGGCACAGTCTGGTGTGGCGGATTAATCACGACGGCGGCTCCTCTGTGGCGATACTTGGGGTACGCAACGCGCCGCGCGACTCGCTCCAACGCCGAACGTGCCTGCGATACCGATCAGTCTCAGTTCCGCACGTTGAACAACGCATTCCATTCGGAAGGCGATACCGATCGGTATCATTACTGGGTGCCCCCCTTCGCGTCAAGCGTCGGCTGCGCCGCGCGTTGGCGCTCAATTCGCCGTCTCCAGCATGTACGGCGCCAGCACGTCTTCAACGGGCCGCGCGGCGTCCATCCATCCGACAATCTTTGCCAGTACGTCGTCGAGCAGGGCGTCGGGACAGGAAGCACCGGCGGTCAGCACGATATCGACGGGGCGCTTCGAGGGCAGCCAACCCGCCGTCTCGCGCTCTGCACGTGTGTGGATGTCGAAGTGCCGGATGCGGTCTGTCGACAGGATCTCGTCGGCATCGCGCACGAAGTAGGTCGGCATGCGTTCGGAGCAGAGATCGACGAGATGGCTCGTGTTCGACGAATTGTAGCCGCCGACGACGATGGCGAGGTCGCCGCCGTCCTCGATCAGGCTGATGGTCGCGTTCTGATTTTCATTGGTGGCGTAGCAGAGCGTGTCGCTCGTGTCGGCGAAATGCTCGGTGATCTCCTCGTCGCCGTAGCGGTCGATCATGGCATCGCGAAGCAGCTCCGCGATGGCCTGCGTTTCGCTCGCCAACATCGTCGTCTGGTTGACGACCCCGATGCGTTCCAGATCACGCTCCGGATCAAAGCCGTCGGAGTAGCGGTCGTCGAAACGTTCGAAGAAGTAATCGATACCGCGTTCACCGCGGATGACGGCCGCCAGGTCCGCGGCCTCTTCGAGGTCGCGCACGACGACCACCGGCCCGCTCTTCCGTGCGTGCGAGAACGTCGCACGCGTCTCTTCGTGATAGCGCTTGCCGTGTACGACGATCGTGTAGCGGCGCTTGCCGATCTGATCGCTCTTCTTCCAGACCTTTTCGACGAACGGACAGGTCGTATCGTAGGACATCGTGTCGACGCCCCGGGCGGCAAGCTCGTCCTCGACTTCCAAGGCCGCGCCGAAGGCGGGTATGACGACGATGTCGTCGGCCGTGAGCTCCTCGAAGGGGATCAGCTGCTCGCCGGAGGTCGTCCTCAAAAAGCGGATGCCCCGCTCCTGGAGGTCGCCGTTCACGTGCGGATTGTGGATCATCTCCGAAAGGAGATAGATCTGCCGATCCGGATTCTCCTCGAGGGCGCGGTAGGCAATCTCGATGGCGTTCTCGACGCCGTAGCAGAAGCCGAAGTGGCGCGCGATCTTGAAGCGCACGGGTCCGAAGTCGAGGACGGACGGCGTGAGATCCTTCTTGCGAGGATCGGTGACCTTCCGCGCCTCCTTCACGGTGGAGATGATCGAGCTCTTGTAGAACTCAGGGACGTTGAACTGTCGCGCCATATACAAGCGGTGTCGGTGACGATCGAAGACGGCACCGGCGGGTGGCAACACACCCGCGCGGCTACTCGCGGTGCTCTAACGCGAGACGAAATGGCAGGTTCAGGCCGCCGGCAGCAGCACCGTAAACGCCGATCCGACGCCCACTTCGCTCTCGACCCGGATCTCGCCGCCCATCAAGCCTACGAGATCCCGCACGATCGTCAGGCCCAGTCCCGATCCGGTCGGCGCGTCGGCACGCGCTCGATCTTCGCGCGAGAAGCGCTCGAAGAGGTGCGGCATGAATTCCTCCGATATTCCAGGGCCCGTGTCGATGACCTTAATAGCAACGGCCGGACGCGAGTCCCGCAACGAGTCTAGAATCCGGACCGTCACGCCTCCTTCGGACGTGTACTTGATGGCGTTCGAGACCAGATCCGTCAGCACCACACTCAGCCACTGCTCGTCGGCCACCACTTCGCCGGTCTCGGTCTGCACGTCCACCTCCAGAAAGAGCCGTTTCTCCTTTGCCAACGGGAACAGCGCGCTACGCACCTGTGCGACCAGCTCGACGGCGTCGACCGGATTGAGTTCAAGTTCGATGCGGCCGGACTCGATGCGCGCCAGATCGAGCAGCTTATTCACCAGATTCAGCAGCCGCTCTCCGCTCTCCTCGATGGTCGCCAAAAATTCCGCATGCTCCTCGGAGAGCCCCGCATCTACCTCCTCGCGAAGCAGGCGGACGTAGCCGAGAATCGACGATAGCGGCGTCCGGAGCTCGTGCGTGACGGCCGTGACGAACTCCGTCTTCGCGAGGTTCGCGGCCTGTGCGGCCTCGGTCGCCGCCTGGAGCTCCCGCGTGCGCTCGTCCACTTCGCGCCGGAGCCGCTTCCCGCTGACCTGTGCGCGCAGCGTCGATTCGGCCGTACGGCGGATCATCACGTAGCTCTGCAGAAGCACGAACAGGAGGATTGCGAACGGGACCACGTAGGGGCGTCCGGCCGGACCGGTGAGAAGCAGGTCGATGATGCTTGCCGCGACGAGGAGCGCGAGGCCCAGCATCGTCAGCGCCCGCTTTCCGACGTGACTCCCGACCATGCGGCCGGCGAGGATTGCGACGACGGCCATCAGTCCGAGCGTCACGATACGAGACAGCGTGAGCAGGGGCTCATCGGCACCGGCGAAAATCGCCGCCGCGGCAAACGCGACGCTCGTCAGCCCGGCAAGGCCGGCCAAGGTGCTGTTCAGGACGTGCTGTCGACTCGAGGCCGCCGGATAAAAAGCGTGGGGGAAAAACGCCCAGAGCATCCACGCTATCAGTCCGTTCAAAAGGAGGAGGGCCACGCGCTGAATCAGCGTGCTCGTCTGGACGTCAAGCGCCGGGAAGACGACCGGCAGCGTTCCGGAGATGGCCGCCGAATGGACCGCCATCACGAGGAGGAAGACGGCGAGTGAGAACATCGGCCGGTCGCGCCGCAGCCACCTCCAGAAGATGAAGAAGAGGACGCCCATCAGCAGGTAGATGCCGACGAAGGCGAAATAGAGGGCCGCCCCGCGCGTCATCTCCGCGCCGGGCACCGGAAGGTCAGTCGCCTGGAGGGCGGGGTGGAGGGCGCCGGCCGTCGACACCTGCGCACCGCCGAAGAGCACTACTAGGAGAATCCACACTGCGCATGACCGCACTCGGCGGGCGGCCCGCGCGGCGTGCGTCGTCATCCGGTCATCCTCGACGATGTCATGTTCGCCCCCCACAGACTGACGATTCGATTCGATCATACGTCGGCTTTGCAACTTCCGGATGACTCGAACCGCCCCAGAGAGTGGCGGATCCGCTGCCTCAACAAGCGTGCCCGATTATACCGATGCCTACACATTTGATTACTCTGATGCCTGCACATCTGGATCAGAGCCGCCGACTGACGCGCGGCTGGATCTCCTCCTTCCAGGCGGTGAAGCGATTCTCCTGAATCGCGCGCCGGGCCTCCTCCATCAACCAGAGATAAAAGGACAGATTTTGCAGTGACGCGATCTGCAGTCCGAGGATCTCATTCGCCACGAACAGATGGCGGACGTAGGCCTTAGAGAACGTCTGCGAGACGTATCCGTCGAGTCCCGGGTCGATGGGCGCGAAATCGTGCCGCCATTTCCGGTTGCGGATGTTCATCGTGCCCTCCGTCGTGAAGAGCATGCCGTTTCGCCCGTTGCGCGTCGGCATCACGCAGTCGAACATGTCGATGCCGCGGGCGATGTTTTCGAGCAGATTCGCCGGCGTGCCCACGCCCATCAGGTAGCGAGGCTTCACCCGCGGAAGGACGTCAGTCACCACCTCCACCATCTCGTACATCAGCTCGTCGGACTCACCCACCGACAACCCTCCGATCGCGTATCCGGGGAATTCCATCTCCACGAGCCGCCTCGCGGACTCGCGGCGGATCTCGGGATAGACGACGCCCTGCACGATCGCAAAGAGCGTCTGATGATGCGAATGCCGACGCTCGGTGGCCTCGTAGCGTGCCTTGCACCGCGCCGCCCAGCGCATCGTGAGCTCGTTCGACTCGCGCGCGTAGGCCTCGGAAACGTCCGCCGCCGGGCATTCGTCCAGCACCATCATGATGTCCGAACCGATCTGCCGCTGGATGTCGACCACCGTCTCGGGCGTGAAGAGGTGCGAGGATCCGTCGAGATGACTGCGGAACTCGACGCCCTCCTCGGTGAGCTCGCGTCGATCGGCGAGCGAGAAGACCTGGTAGCCGCCGGAATCGGTGAGGATCGGCCCGGGCCACTCCATGAACCGATGCAGTCCGCCGGCTTCTTCGAGCAGATCCGACCCCGGCCGCAAGTAGAGATGATAGGTGTTCCCGAGGATGACCTGCGCCCGCACGTCATGCAGCAGTTCGCGCGGCTCGACGGCTTTCACACTGCCGACCGTCCCCACGGGCATGAAGACGGGCGTGTCGATGTGCCCATGGTCCGTTTCTAGCCGACCGAGACGTGCCTCGGAGCCGGAATCCGTCTTGAGGAGGGCAAACCGCATCCGGCGTCAGGCCAATCGCCGGGAGGGTTCGGCAGCCGAGCGCTCCTCCAGCTGCCGGAGGAACGCGGCGCAGTCCGCCGGCTCCAGACCTAGAATGACGGGTCCCTCGGGAAGCTCGATCAAAACGAGTCTCGGGGGGATGCGGTTGACGAAGGCGCGCGTCCCGGCGTAGCGCGCATGATGGCGATAGTAGAGATTCGCGTCGATGGTCGTCACACGGCGGATGCGCCGAAACGGAACGACGTCGGACTCGACCTCGCGGCTCAGCATCCAGGGGAACTCGGCGGACGGAGTCCTCTGACTGATCTCGATGCCGCGTTCGGCGAGTGTTACCGTAATTTCCGGCTGGCGGCCGATCAGACACACGACGGCATAGAGCCCCGCCACGATGATCTGCGAAATCAAAAAGCGGATCTCCGGCGGATCGAGCAGTGCCCAGGCAAAATACTGCGAAAGCGCGAGCACGAGCGCGACGACGCCCGACGTCACGATGAAAAGCGACTCGGCCCGCCGGCGATCGCCGACGCGCTCTCGTATCCAGCTGCCGAGGAGCGAGTAGCCGGGGTGGAAGCGGGACGATATCTTGTACGTTGCGGGTTGCAAGATGCAGGTTGCAGGATCGGTCGTGTTAGGGCGCTTCGGCTGGACTGTTCGTATCAGAGAGTTCAAACTGGATACGGTCGCGGTATGTTTTGTAGACCGTCATGATGAGCGCCGTCACCGGAACGGCGATCAGCAGGCCGATCCATCCCATGAAATACCCGAATACGAACAACGACAGGATGACGAGCACCGGATGCAGACCGACCTGGTGGCTCATGATGTTCGGCGTGAGTACCGTCTGCTCCAGCAGCGACTGCGCGAAGAGCACGCCCAGGATGACGATTACGTCCCAGTACCACGGATCGCCGAAGATCAGCCCGATCGTGACGCCGAGGATGTTCGTGATGATGATCCCCATGTTCGGGATCAGGTTGAGCAGTCCGCCGAGGATGCCGATCAGGAGCGCGAACGGCACGTCAAAGAGGATGAGCGCAACGGACATGTTAAAGCCCGCAATCGCGCAGATCAGAAGCTGCCCGCGAAGGTAGTTGCCGACGATGCCCCCGGCTTCGATCAGATAGGTGCGCCGCCCGCCGAAAGTCGGAAAGAGCTCAATGAGGCGTCGCTTAATGAAAGGGTAATCCTTCAAGGTGTAGTAGTGCACGACCGGAAGGACCGAGACGATTGCGATTCCAGCGAGCACCGCTCCCAGTGACGACATCACCGTCTGAACGGCCATCGGGATGCCGGTCGCGATCGCCGTCGCCTGATCCTGCAGAAACTGGCGGAGATTGTCGACGATGATCTGCTTTTCGATTCCGACGGCGTCCAGATTGTCGAGCA
>CAZQAS010000173.1:5848-7582 GCA_964591285.1 uncultured Rhodothermales bacterium | reverse complement strand
TCGGGCTTGCCGACGTCGATCCACGTCGCGCCGTCGACGCGGTGCGGGCGGATCTGCTCGTCCTCCTTCGAGAGCCGAAGATACGTGTTGATGATGGAAAACTTGCCGGTCTCGGTCATCAAGTCGAAAATCCGCGGCGCGACGACCTGCACGCCGCAGAAGTCGAGATGCTCGACGCTGCCCGAAGGCTCCACGACGAGGTGTTCGTTGCCCTCCTTGTCGCCGTATCCGCAGAGCCGGCCGTTCTCGTCGAAGGCGAGATAGCGCGGCGTCTCGGCAGCCTTCACCGCCAGCGTGGCGAGGACCCCGGCCTGCATGTGCGCGCGGTGGAGCTCCTCCAGATCGATGTCCGTGTAGACGTCCGAGTTGTGGATGAAGAAGGGCGCGCGCTTATCAAAATGCTCCTCGGCGAATTTCAGCCCGCCGCCCGTCTCCAGCGCCTCGTCGGGCTCGTGGGACACCCGCACGTCGACGCCGAAATTCTCCATCTCCTCCAGAAAATGGATTACCTGGTCGGCGTGATGATGCACGTTGATGACGAGCCGCCCGGCCCCCGCATTGATCAGCCGCTCGGCGACGCGCTCGAGCATCGGCCTGTCACCCACCTCCACCAGCGCCTTCGGAATCTCGTTGGTGAGCGGTCGCAGGCGCGTGCCGAGACCCGCGGCCAGTATCATCGCTTCCATATCGGTGCTGCGCTTCGTTCATTTCCGGTACTGCTCGCTAAACCAGTGGAATCTAGGCGCCCGGCCCGACGGAGTGCAAGGATGTTAAGAGATTTACACAGAGGGGAAGAGAATCACACAGAGTGATGGGCGCAGCGCGTCAGCTCGCACGGCCGTCGCCGACGGAAGGAAAGACGAAGTCCGAGTAGGCGAGCTCGGCCGTACCGTGCCAGCGATAGGCCTGGTCACGCCAGCTCTTGTACGCGTCGTAGATGCGGCGATAGAACGGCTCGGCCGCCGCCTCTTCCAAAAGCTCCTCGGTCGTGCGCCGCGCGGCCGCCATCACGTCCTCCGGGAAGGGGTGAATCCGCACGCCGGACTCCAGAAGCCGCTCGAGCGCCGGCGCGTTCTTCGCATCGTAGCTCGCCAGCATGTTCTCGTTGGCCTCGGCCGCGGCGGCCTCGAAGGCCTGCTGGTAGATGGCCGGCAGCCCGTCCCATGCCTGCCGGTTCACGTAAAAGGAGAGCCCCGGTCCGGGCTCCCACCAGCCGGGATAGTAGTAATCCTTCACGATCTGATGGAATCCGAGCTTCTCGTCGTCGTAGGGTCCGACCCACTCGGTCGCGTCGATCGCGCCGCGCTCCAGCGAGGGGTAGATCTCGCCTCCCGGAATGACCTGCACGGTGACGCCGAGGCGGTCCATCACCTCGCCGCCGAGTCCGGGTATCCGCATCTTCAGCCCGCGAAGATCCTGCTGCGAGTTGATACGGCGGCGGAACCATCCGCCCATCTGCGTGCCGGTGTTGCCGCCCGGGAAGTTGATGACGTTGAAGTCGGCGAACATCTCCCGGGTCAGCTCGAGCCCGCCGCCGTAGTAAAACCAGGCGTTGAGCTGGCGGGCGGTGAGCCCGAAGGGGACGGTGCAGTCGAAGACTAGCGCCGGATTGCGCCCCTTGAAGTAGTAGCTGGCGCCGTGGCCCATGTGGACGGTCCCGTTCTGCACGGCCGTCATCACTTCGAAGGCGGGGACGAGCTCGCCGGCTGAATACGGCCGGATGCGGAAGCGTCC
>CAZQAS010000173.1:0-5748 GCA_964591285.1 uncultured Rhodothermales bacterium | reverse complement strand
CTTCGAAGGCGGGGACGAGCTCGCCGGCTGAATACGGCCGGATGCGGAAGCGTCCCTCAGTGAGCTGCTCCACGCGTTGCGCGAGAAATTCGGCCGCGCCGTAAATCGTGTCGAGGGAGTTCGGGAAGCTCGACGCGAGACGCCACGTCACGCGCGGCGAGGTCTGCACCACCGGCACTCCGGTGAGAAGAAAATGTCGTCTATTCATGCCTGCTTTCGGCTTGGAAGGGATCGCCACAGCACGCTCTGCTGGTTTGAGGGGCATCAGGAAGCGCGGTCCGCTTGTGAGGAGGCGGTCTCCGTCATGCGCGGGAACGCAAACGCCGCGTAGGTATGCTCGGCCGAGGCGAACCACGTGAATGATTCCTCGCGGAAGCTCCGGAAGGCATCATACACCCTGCGGTAGGCGGCGTCCGCCGAGGCCCGGCTCTCCATCACCTCCCGCGAGATGCGCTCGGCCGCGCGCATGGTCTCTTCCGGAAACGCGCGGAGCTGGACGCCGCTATCGACCGCCTCCTGCAGCGCGACCTGATTCCGGGCGTCGTACTGCGCGAGCATCCGAATGCTGACCTCCGAGGCGGCCGTCGTGAAAGCTTCCTGATAGATGGCGGGAAGCTCATCCCACGCCTGGCGATTGACCATAAACGACAGATTTGCTCCCGGCTCCCACCATCCCGGATAGTAGTAGTAGTCCGCGATCTCGTGGAAGCCGAGCTTCACGTCGTCGTACGGCCCGACCCACTCGGTGGCGTCGATCGCGCCGCGGTCGAGGGCCTGATAGATCTCGCCGCCGGAAAGGAGCTGCACGGTCACACCCATCTCGCTCATCACCTCACCCCCGAGTCCGGGGATGCGCATCTTCAGTCCGCGGAGATCGGCGAGCGTGTCGACCGGACGCCGAAACCATCCACCCATCTGCGCGCCGGTATTGCCGCCGGGAAAGTTGATGATGCCGAAATCCGCGTAGATCTCGCGCATCAGGTCGAGCCCGCCGCCGTGGCGCAGCCATGCGGTCTGCTGGCGCGCGGTCAGTCCGAACGGCACGCATGTGTCGAAGGCGAGGGCCGGATTGCGCCCGACGAAGTAGTATCCGGCCGAGTGGCCGATCTGGACCGTCCCATTCTGGACGGCGCCAAGCACCTCGTTGGCGGGCACGAGCTCGCCCGCGGGGGAGGGCCGGATCTGGAAGCGGTCGGCCGTGAGCTCCGCGACTCGTTCACTCAGCTTCTCGACGGCGCCGTAGAGCGTATCGAGCGAGCGCGGGAAACTTGAAGCCAGCCGCCACCGCACTCGCTCCTGCGCCTGGATGGCCGGCCCGTCGTCGGGGGCGCCGCATCCTGCGAGAACGGATCCCGCCGCCGCGCCTGCCGCCGTCGTCTTGATGAACTCGCGCCGTTTCATGCTGCACTCGCGTTACTGATCGTGACCCGCCACCGGGACAGGATGCGGCATGGCGTCCAGTAAATCAACACGATCTCGACGGGCGGGCACCTATATTATGTTGCGCCGCGCGCGCCGACAATCTCCCCCGTGTTCTGCCCCAGTCACCCCCGCGGCCGCAGCGGGCGCATCACGATCTCCGAGATCAGATAATTCTCGTCGGTCTCCAGCACGTGCATGACCGTGCTCGCGATGTCGTCGACGGTCATCTTGTTCGTCGTGCTGCTTCCACTCGAGCTGAAGCTCGTCTCGATCGACCCGGGATAGAAGCACGTCACTTTGATCCCGTCGTCGCGCACCTCCTTCATGACGGCCTCACTGAAGCCGCGTACGGCGAACTTGCTGGCGTTATACGCGCTCAGGTTGGGGTTGCCGAGCAGTCCGGCAATGGACGCGATGTTGACGATGTGGCCCCCGAATCCCGCCTCCTCGTTTTGCCGCCGCATCTGCGGGACGACGGCGCGCGTGCAGAGAAAGACGCCGCGCGCGTTCGTCTCCATCGACACATCCCAGTCATCCGTCGAGATCTCATCGACCTGCCCGAACATGCCGAGCCCGGCATTATTGATGAGCACGTCGATGCGCCCGGCCTTCGACGCCACATCACCGATTGCGTGCTCGACCTGATCCTCGTCCCGGACGTCACAGACAAGCGGACGAAAGGCATCGCCGATCTCGTCCGACGTATCCTGCAGTCGATCCTCACCGCGAGCGAAACCGTACACGGTCGCCCCGCGGTCGGCGAGGTATTTCGAAAAGGCACGTCCGATTCCGCTGCTGGCGCCGGTGACGATCGCGACTTTATCCCGAAGATCCATAACGTGTCGATTGTTGGATGAATAGTCCCCAATGAATGACTCTGGATGCGCAGCGCCGGCGAACCAGACGCTGCACGTATGATTACATAGCAGTGCACGAACTGTTTTCTCAGCCATGCAACTTCCGTGATCACTGATGGATCAACCCCTGGAAAAGCGGGAGCGGCTCCTTTCGGGAGATCCCTACGTTCCCGGCACGGCCGATCGGTTCGTGTTCGGCGGACGGCGATTCGCGGTCGCCGAGATCACCGAGATCCTGCGACCGTTCCTAACCGACGATCGCGCAGCGAGAATCGAAGAGGTCGTCGTCGGAAGGACGCGCAGCGTCGTGCCGGTCGTGGAAGGCCTCGTCAACATGGGCAACGTCAGCGCTGTGATGCGAAGCGCGGAAGCGCTCGGCTACCAGTCCTTTCACGTCGTCACCGACGGTCAGTCCTTCAAGAACTCGAAGCGGACCTCGCAGGGCGCAGAGAAGTGGCTGGATGTCTACCCGTGGAGCACTCCGGCAGACTGCGTCGAGCATCTCAAGCAGCAGGGATATCGAATACTGGCGACTCACCTGGGCGGAGCGTCCCGTCCCATCGCCGAGCAGAACTTCACCGATCGGACGGCGATCGTCTTCGGAAACGAGCGGGACGGCATATCGAAGGAGATGCTCGAACGGACCGACGAGAGCATCGTCCTGCCGATTGAAGGATTCGTGCAGAGCTACAATATCTCTGTGGCGGCCGCACTGGCGCTCTATCACGCGTATCGTGATCGCATCGCGCGGCAGGGTTTCCATGGCGACCTGAGGAGGGCCGAAATCGAAGAGCTCCGCGCCGTCTATTACCTGCGGAGCGTTCGCCGCGCCGAGCAGATTCTGGCCGAAGCCGCTGCGGCAGCCCCGTCGAGTTAGCTCGCGCCCGCTTGCAGCACCTCAAACGTCGGATTCGTGCGCAGCAAGCCCTTCTGATGCTCGCTGAACTGCTCGCTGCTGACGTCGATCATCACGCCCTGAAGAAACTCCGGAAGATCGTATCGACCCGGAACCACGCGCACGAAGTCGTGGAGATACACGACGTGTCCGTCCGCATGACGGGCTCGGTAGATGAAGTCGTGCGGCTTCACCTGGCCCGTGGCAAGGGCACAGTAGGCCAGCGCGTCATCTCGGTCATCGGGATGGATGACGACATCCTGCCAGAACGACGGCTCGCTCGTCCAGCGCTCGACGGGATAGCCCAGGATGTCGACGGCGGATTCGCTCACGTAACGGAACTGGAATGAGGTAGCATCGCCCTCCCAGACCATCAGCCGGTACCTGGTGACCATATCGGACCGCTGGTCGATGAGCGAGATCGGATCGTCCGGGTCGCCAAAAATTCGGTCGACCATTCGTCGGACGTCGAAGTCGGACATCGTTCCCGCCGTGGGGGACTTATTCGTGCTGGGCATACGCAAAAGGCCGTGGTGGACGGCTTTATGAAGGGGTTGTACTAAAGCGGCCGAGGCCACTACAACTAGTGGAATTGATTCCGCGGCGGCGGGTTGCGCGGCGAGGGTAACTTCGCGGTGAAGTTGAAAGCGGCTGCTCCCATTCAAGAGCCCCACTTGAATCCGCGAATTTCATAGTTTGTGCGCCGAACATCAGCCTTGAACGACCCACAGATTGAGAAGAATGGCTAGTAAGCGACTTGGTGTAGGTTTCATCGGCAGCGGTTTCATCGCCCGCTTTCATATCCTTTCCTGGCAGGGCGTCCGCGATGCGGACATCCGAGGCGTATGGAGCCCGAACCGCGAACACGCAGAGTCGGCTGCTGCGTACGCCCGAGAGCTTCGCGTCGGCGATGCGAAGGCATTCGGATCGATCACCGACATGGTCCTCGACCCGGACATCGATGCCATTTGGATCTGCGGTCCGAATCACAAGCGCATCGAGAACATGGAGGAGATCGTCGGTGCGCTGCGGTCCGGAAAGGGGGAGCTGGTCGGCATCGCCTGTGAAAAGCCGCTGGCACGAAACGTGAAGGAGGCGCGCCGGGTGGTCGAGCTCGTCGAGAAGGCGGGCGTATTGCACGGCTACCTGGAGGATCAGCTCTTTGAGCCCGGCCTGACGCGCGGGCACGACATCACCTGGCGACGCGGCGCGTCGATCACCGGCCGGCCCTATCTTGCCCGCGCCGCCGAGGAGCACAGCGGCCCGCACGCGCCCTGGTTCTGGAAGGGGGAGATGCAGGGCGGCGGCGTGCTCAACGACATGATGTGCCACAGCGTCGAAGTGGGTCGTTTCCTGCTGACGAAACCGGATGCGCCGCGCAACAGCATCCGCCTGAAGAAGGTTTCCGCTCAGATCGCAAGCCTGAAGTGGTCACGCCCGGCATACGTGAAAGACCTGAAGGAGCGCTTCGGTTCGGACGTAGACTACTCGAAAAAGCCGTCTGAAGATTTCGCGCGCGCGACGATCGAGTATGAGGATGAAGAGGGGCGGACGCTCATCTCGGAGGTCACGACGTCGTGGAGCTTCGTGGGCGCGGGCCTTCGCCTGAGCTCAGAGCTTCTCGGTCCGGAATACTCGATGTATCACAACTCGCTCGACAGCGGGACGCGGCTCTTCTTCAGCCGCGAGGTCCAGGGCGACCAGGGCGAGGATCTCGTCGAGAAGCAGAATGCGGAGCAGGGCTTGATGCCGGTCGTCGGAAACGAGGCGTCCGAATACGGCTACGAGGGCGAGAATCGCTACTTCGTCCAGCAGTTTCTCGATGGAAAGCAGCCCGAGCTAAACTTCCACGCCGGACTCGAGGTCGTGCAGCTCCTCATGACCGCCTACAAGAGCGCCGAAGAGGAGCGGACGCTCGCCTGGGATCCCGACGGCGTCGATGATTTCGTGCCGGCGGTGGCGAAGGGCACGTGGAATCCGTACGGCGGGAACGACGCGGATACGGAGTAGAGGCGCGGCGGCGGGAGAGCGTTAGCGCGGGGAGGAGACGGAAATCAGAGGTCGGAGGTCAGATCTCAAACCCCGACGGCAACCTCTGACTTCTGACCTCTGACCTCTGACTTCTGACCTCGCAACGTCCCATCGCGCGACCCTCTGTCACTCAATGTCCCACGTATCGCCTGCGTTCAGCAGCGCCTCAAGATCACCCGTCCCCCGCTTCTCGGTGATTCCTTCGATCTGGGTGCGGAGGAGCTCCTCGTACGTCGCGCGCTTCTCGCGGTAGAAGACGCCGAACGGCCGCGGGAGGTCATCCTGCCAGAACATCCGCGCCGCGATGCCGGCCAGCTCAATGCTCGTCTCGTCGTACACGAGGCAGTCATCGGCCGACCACCGGCCGTTCTCGAGGTCGATCGCCTTTAGCCTGAATCCGTCAAGCCGTAGCCCGCGCTTTCCGCCGTCGAAGATGAGCGGCTTGTCGTGCTCCAGGAAGACCGTGCTTTTCGCCTTCGAATCCTTCTCCGTGAAGCGGAAGAAGGCGCCGTCGTTGAAGATGTTGCAGTTCTGATAGATCTC
>CAZQAS010000172.1:1727-7606 GCA_964591285.1 uncultured Rhodothermales bacterium | reverse complement strand
GCGGAGCAGGCGAGAAGATCGACGTGCTCTACCGAGACGGGCACTTTGCCGACCGCCTGCGTGGCGTCGGTCATCAATAGGATTCCTCGCGGACGGACGAGCGATGCGATTTCTTCGATGGGGTGGATCGTTCCGACCTCATTGTTCGCCCACATCGTGCTCACGAGGATCGTATCGTCCCGGAGTGCGTCCTCGAGCCCACTCAGATCGATGCGGCCTTCCTCGTCGACGGGGAGGTAGGTGACTTCGAATCCTTTCCGCTCGAGAGCCTTGTGCGCGTTGAGCACGGCGCGGTGTTCGGTTTGCACCGTGATCAGATGGCGGCCCTTCGAGCTGTACGCCTCGGCTACCCCTTTCACGGCCGTATTCACGGCCTCCGTCGCGCCGGAGGTGAAGACGATCTCCTTCGGATCGGCCCCGATGATCCCCCCGACCTGCTCACGAGCCTGCTCACACGCCTCATCGGCGGTCCATCCAAAAGAATGCCCCTTGCTGGATGGATTGCCGTAGTGGGTGCTGAAATAGGGGAGCATCGCCTGCACGACGCGCTCGTCGACGGGGGTGGAGGCGTTGTAGTCGAGATAGAGGAGCCGCTTCATGGGATCAGTAGATGTCGGAAGGACCCGTTTCGGTCTTATCTGACGCGTAAGCGGCGCGATGTATCCCGGCGAATTCGGATGGGCGAAACGCCGCTTCGGCTCGTCGGCCGCGCGCAGCATCCGCGCACGGCCCACACGGCGCGCACCTACAGCGTCAGCCCGAGCGTGAGATAGAGGCTTCGCCGGTCGGCCGGGATGATCCCGGGTCCCGGGTAGCCGGTCGCCCGCCGCGTGAAATAGGGATGATCGGCCAGATTGTTGACGCCCGCTGCCACGCGATACCGGTCGGCCTCGTACTGCGCCGAGACGTCCATGACGTGGTAGGCAGGGATGACGCCTTCGATCGCCGTCGGCGTCCGAATCGCGTTCGATGCATCCGAGTAGTGCCGGCCGACGACGGTCAGCTGATAGGAAGCGGAGACGCGCCCCGAGCTGACCGTCAACCCGGTCTTGAGGTTAATCCCCGGCACGAGCTCGACCTCGTTGCCATCCACCCCATTCTCGTTCGATCGAACGTATTCGGACGAGATGAGCGCCACGTTCGTGAAGAGGGACACACTCGTCGACGAGGTCGGGTCGATGAACAAGCCGTAGAGGTCGGCCTCCACGTACGACTCGAGGCCGTAGATTCGCGCGTCGGCGATGTTGGTCCGAAAGCGGATGATCCGGTCGACGAGGTTGTTGAATTGCGGATTCGGTTCGCGGCGAAGCACCGTGCCGATTCGATCCTGGTAGGCCAGGTGAAACAGGGAGATATCATAGGTCAGCAGGCGCCCGCTCGTACCGCGCAGACCGAGATCTACGTTGAATCCGCGCTCGTCCTCGATGTCGGGATCCACGCGGAGACTGCCAATATCGACGCGGATGTCATTGAAGTTGATGGCGCGATAGTTCTGGGAGAAGTTGGCGTAGAGCTCCAGACCCGCGGAGGCCTCATAGCTTGCTCCGACGCCGAAGAACACGAACGACCGCTGCCGCTCCCGCTCTTCCTCGATGCGTTCATCCACGAGCGTATTGCCGGCCAGATCGCGGACGATGTTGCGATAGGTGCCGTCGGCGGCCGTCCGGATGTATTCGAATCGGATCCCGGGCGTGACGCTCAACCGCGGGGTGAGATTGAAGATGTTCTCCGCGAAAGCCGAGACGTTGCGGCTGGGCAGATCGAAGTCCGATCCCTCGAGGTTGTCCGGATTCACGTATGCGAAATCGGGATCACTTCCGGCGGTGCCGTCGCCCTGCCGCCGGTGCGTGAAGCCGCTGTAGTAGCGCGTGCCGGCGAGGAGTACGGAGACGCCGCTCAGCAGGGGATAACGGTGGATGATGCGCGTCTCGTTGCCCCAATTCCGATAATCGTCGCGGAGCAGGTCGCGGCGGCCCCCGTGATCCAGACGATCGACGCGGCCCAGATTGCCGACCGCATCCCGGGCGGCCCGCAGGCCGAAGAACCGCGTGTTGATGCTCGTGGCGCTCGAGAAGCGATAATCCGCACGCAGGGCGAGCAGATTCCAATCCACTCGAAACCAGTTTCGCTCGCGGGTTGAATGGCGCGGATCGTCCTCGAACTGGGCGTCCGTAAGGCCGCCGGGCTGCTGCGCCAGATAGTGCATGTACGTAAACTCCGGCCGAATCGTGAGGCCCGGCAGCAGTTCGATCTGGACCCTGCCGAATGCGTTGTGCTGGGTGACTTCGGAGTTCGGTCGCCAGCCGTCGGACTGCTTGTGGTGATAATATCCGTAGTACGACGCCGCGCCGTGCCGCCCGCCCACGTCGTTGAAGCTGTTGAAGAGGCCGAACGAGCCGAGCGATTGAGCGGTGGTCAGGCGAAAGGGCGCGTCCTTCGGGGCATCCTTGAGCACGAAGTTAAGCAGCCCGCCGAACTGCGTGCCGTACTGCAGGGATGCCGCCCCGCGCACGATCTCGACACGCTTCACCGCCTGGGCCGGAGGCGTGTAGTAGCTCTCGGGATATCCCAGCGCATCGGCCGCGATGTCGTAGCCGTTTTGGCGCGTGTTGAAGTTCGAGTTTCTATTCGGACTCAGCCCGCGGCCCCCGAGGCCGAGCTGCACGCCCGCCCCGTCGCTCTCCCAGATGTTGAGCCCGGCCACCCGTCCGTAGATCTGCCGGCTGTTGTTCGCCGCAAGATTTGCGACGACCTCATCCATCACCACGACTTCGCTCTTCTTCGCGTCGTAGAGGGCGACGCCCTCGAGATCCACAGGCCGCAGGCGCGTAAGCCCGAACGATCGCCGCACTTCGTCCGTGATGGTGATCTCGGCCAGCTCGGACACCGGAATCGGAAGCCGGAAATCCACGCCGACGCTGCGATCGGTAAGCGTCACCCGGTGCGTGACGACCTGCATGCCCGCGACGTAGGCCGTCACGTCGTAGGCGCCGGGTCGCAGACCGTCGATGCGGTACCGGCCGGACGAGCCCGTATGGTCAGACTGGGCGCTCTGCCCCGAGATCACGCGCGAGCCGGACATCATCGTGTCGAGCGGTGCGGCGCCGGTAAAGACAATAGCCCCTTCGATGGGGCTTCCGCGTTCGTCCGTCACCGTTCCGTACACCGAGAGCGACTGCGCCGCCGCAGTCCCCCAGCAGGCCAGGAGGCCGATCGCGCACGTACAAACGTAGACCAGGTGTTTCACGGCTATCGGCGCCCTATCCAGCGTTCCTGATCGTCGGCGAAGGGGAGGATCCACTCCTTGTGGAGGAGGCTCGGCTTTTCGTCGGTCAGATCGACCTGCGGATCAATCAGCAGCCGGCTCTTGCGACCGTTCAGCGTCACGTAGGCCTCGGCTCGGATCTCCACGTCGCCCATCCCCTCGCCGCGGAATACATCCTCCAGAAAGTGGGCGAACTGGAGGATCATGTCCGGCTGCGTGGCCATCATCTTTTCCTGGTGGGGCGTCAGGTACTCCCAGCTGGAGACCTGCCAGCTTCGGCCGCTTGTGGGATCGTGGACGTGGAACGTGGCATAACCCGCCTTCTCCATCAGCATGACCCGCCACGAGAATCTATATCCTTCTTCCGTCCAGAAGTGATTCCCCGGATAGGCGGCCGCCCGGAGCGGTGCCGCAATCTGAATGGCGAAATGCAGGCAGAGGAGTGCCGCCATGCCGGCCGATGCGGCTGCGCTCATTCGATACGCCGTGCGTGGACGGGCGCCCCGCTGCACGCTTGCGCCTCTACGAATGCTCGTGCCAAAACCGACGCTCGCGGGCATCCGAGTCGTACCACCGCTCGCGCGCATCCCAGCCGTACCGCCGATCGTGCGCATCCGCTCCAGCACGGAGCCGAACGCGGTGCGGAAGGCCGTCCGCATCGCTGCGAGCCCACGCTCGTGGAAATCGGCCGGGAAGAAGATGAGCGTGGCCAGAATCATGATGTACGGAAACATCCCGATCTGGAAAAGGACCGCCGTGGTGACGTGGAAGACGACGACGGCGGCGTAGGCGGCGATGCGCGTCCGACTCCAGAGCAGCAAGAACACGATCGTCAGGTCGTAGAAGGCCCCCGCCCAGCTGAAGAGGTAGGCCGTCGCCGGCTCAGCGAGCAATCCGCCGATCACGGGAAGATGCGCGTGCGCGGGCAGCCAGAGGCGAAGCGGCATCGCCTCGAAAAGCCAGTCCGGATTCAGCTTGGCGAGGCCGGCGTACACGTAGACGATCGCGATCTGCAGCTTGAGGATGTTGACCGTCCACGCGGGCACGGTGTCGACCTTCAGCGCCGGATTCTTCCAAACGTCCAGCGAAAAATGCCGATGCGCCGGCACCCAGATCAGCAGGAAGCTGATGACGCTGACGAAGTAGTAGTGGTTGAGATAGTTCGTCTTGTCGATGAGCTCGACGTACGTGAAAGCGAGAAAGAAGAGCACGACGCTCACGCGGTAATGCAGCCCGAGCATGATGCCGACGGCCCCAAGCCCCATCAAAAGAAAGAGCGCGTACATCCCGGCCTCGCCCACCGGCACCACCCACTCGAAGAACGTAAAGTAGGTGGTAGGAGCTACGTACAGGTCGTAGATCCATCCCTTCCAGGCGAAACGCAGGATGCTCACGGCCATGATGAACCCGAAGAGCACCCGGAAGACGGCCAGCGGCGCGGCGGACGTCTGCGCGGTGAGCAGCTTTCGCATGTGGATGGCCGGCCTAGTCACCGTCGTTGTCCTGGTAGGTGATCGTGATGCCGAGCACGGAGGTCATGTCGGCCTTCAGCAGCACGACGACCTCCTGCAGCTCCGTGAAGGCGGTCAGCACCGGGTCGTTGTCGGTCTCGATCTGTTCGGAAAGCGGATCGTCGAGCGCCTCGAGCGCGGCGATGGCGCCATCGAGCTCGCTTTCGATCTCATCGGCCAGCGCGTCGGCCTCGAGAAAGTGCAGGTTGTCGTCCAGGCCCACGCCGGCTGCACCGCTCAGGCTGTTGCCGAGGAAGAGGCGCCGCGAGGCGCGTACGTTCGCCGCGGCAAGCTCTCCCGAGTATCCGCCGTAGTAGGCCTCCGTCGAGGTCGGCCGCGGCACGCCCGCGCTGCGGACGCCCGCCGGAATGCCGATCTTGCCGTCACGAATGAAGCGCTCGTAGTGCATCACGAAGGCGTTGATCAGCATCCCGACCGAGCTGCCCACGTCCGTGCCCGCCCGCTCACTGCTAAGAAAGGACCCGATGTAGTCGCCTCCATCCGCCGACCACTCCTCGACGGTCGCATCGACGGCCTCCTTGATGAAGTCGACGTTGTCGATCACATACGCCGTGCGGCCGGTCGCATCGGCGGCATCGCTGTAGGCCGCGAGAATCTCCTCGTCGTTCTCCCCGATACCGTGCACGAGGTAACCCAGCGCCGGAAAGCCGGCGGCGTCCCGGTTCGCGATCGTGCCGAGCGTGTACTCGCCCGTAGCGACGTTGTCCTCGATCTGCCCTTCGTCGACGGGATACGTGTTGAGCGCGGCCCGAAGGGTTAGGGATTCGGCGGGACCGAATTGAAACAGGTTCGCATCCTGCCAGGCCAGGCGCGCGGACTTTAGTCGGCTGCGCAGATCGGAGAGCGTCGCCGGCGTCGGGTCGGCCGCGAAGGTCGTCGCCGACATCTCTAGTGCGTCCACCGCCTCCTGCAGGGCGGCGTACGACGGGAGGATGATCTCGCGAGCGAACTGATCGAGCATCTCCGCGCGATCGAATGCCGGATCGGAATCATCGTCCCCGGGGCCGCTGTCACACGAGACGAGTAGCAGCGTGCCGATCAGAAGGAGCAGTCGTGGATCGAACCGACGGGGATGCATTATG
>CAZQAS010000172.1:0-1627 GCA_964591285.1 uncultured Rhodothermales bacterium | reverse complement strand
AGCGTGTCGTTGATGTAGTGCACGGCCGTGGCGGCCGCGACGAGCTCGTGCGTCTCGTAGATGATGTCGCGCTGCGCGTCACGCGTGGTCGGATCGTCGTTCACGATGGCCGTGCGACCCTCCAGGTAAGCATCCATCAGGATCTTGTTCGTGCCGAGCAGCCCGTTCGCGACGTTGTCGACGACGTTCGTGTAGTGGCTCCAGAAGCGCAGCTCATCGCTCCGGGAGGCGGGCCACGGCGACGTGAAATCCAGCGGAGGGTCCCAGTATCCGAACGCCTCGTCCCAGTGGTGCTCGGCCGGCGTGTAGTTCCGGCCCTCGACCAGCTCCTCGTTTTCGGCCTCGTCGCCCACGCGGGCGTCGGTCATGTAGACGTTATAGATCTGATTGTAGAAGACGGCGCCCATCAGCCCCTTTTCGATGAGCTGTGTGAACTCGCGGCCGTTTTCGTCCACCAGAATCGTGCTGCCGCTGTTTTCGCGCGTGATCAGGCCGGCCGTTCCGTCGGCAGCCTCGATGCCGCTGTTTCCATTCTGACTCGCCGCGGCGGCGTCCGCGAAGAGATCCTCGAACAGCCGGTCGTCGAGGTCGGGAGCGAAGGTCTTGTCTTTGAGCTGGCGGTCGGACGTGAAGGAGAACTGTCCTCCTCCGTTTCCGCCTGTGTTCTCGAACATCTCGAGCAGCGCCTGCTCGGACAACGTGCCGCCCTGGTCGCCTTCTCGGAGGTAGGCCTTCATCTCCTCGACCATTTCGAGCCGATCGGTCTGCCCGCTGTAGGAGACGGTGGAGGCGCCGTTGCGGGTGAATGCGTAGGTTTCCGGCGTTTCGATGAGATCATCGTTCAGGCCGCCATTGCTGTCGCACGCGCTCGTTCCGACGGCAAGGGCGAGGATGACAATGAAAACGGGGGAACGTAGGTTGGAAGGCTGCATCGTGCTGGCTATCTATATAAATAAGTGCGGCGGCTATGCCGCCGGTTGGGTCGTATTCTCCCGCTCGTCGGGCGGGTTTCCTTTATTTAGACCAAATCTAAATAGCCGATCACTGGGAGTCTAATGGATGCGCAAGCTAGACGTGAAGAACCTGCGAACTCTAGAGAGCAGGCGATGATGGATACGGGTCCTGAAATAATGGACGTCCACGCGGTGCGCAACGGCCGGGAGTGGCGCCAGGTGAAGGCCATCCGTACCTGCGTCTTCGTCGACGAGCAGGAGTGTCCTCCCGAGCTGGAGTGGGATGAGCACGAGACGACGAGCCGGCACATGATCGGCACCGTCGACGGCGAGCCGATGGCCGCAGCGCGCTGGCGGACTGTCTGGCTCGACGGCCGCGCGCACGCGAAGCTCGAGCGCTTCGCCGTGCTCCCGGACTACCGCGGGCGCGGCTTAGGACGGCGCCTGGTAGAGGAGGTGATCGAGGACGCTCGCCTGGCCGGTTTCGACGCCTACGTCGTGCACGCCCAGCAGCACCTGGAGGACTTTTACCGCTCCTTCGGCTTCGAGACCTTTGGAGACGTCTTCGAGGAGGCGGGAATCCCGCACGTTAAGATGGTGCGACGGCCGAGCTAGCCGGCGGAAGTCGGAGGTCGGAGGTCGGAGGTCGGAGGTCGGAGGTCAGAGGTCAGAGG
>CAZQAS010000171.1:0-7624 GCA_964591285.1 uncultured Rhodothermales bacterium | reverse complement strand
ACTCCGCATCTTCGGCAAAGAGATCGAAGCGGCCAAGGTCGAAGTCGTCGAGCGCGGCTAACTCGGTTAACCGAACATTTCGGCGGTAAGGCGAACAAACCTGCAACTTGCAACTTGCAACCTGCAACCAAACATAGATGATCGAATCCGACAACAGACCGTGGGGCCGCTGGGAAGAGTACCTGAACGAGCCGGGCTATCGCGTGAAGCGGATTATTGTCCACCCCGGCAAGCGACTCTCTCTCCAGAAGCACGCCCACCGCGAGGAACACTGGGTGATTGTGCAGGGGGAGGGTCTCTTTACGCTGAACGAGAACGTCACGCGCATCAAGCAGGGCGACGTCCTGCACATCGGGCTCGGCGACGTGCATCGCCTCGAAAACGACAGCGACGACTATCTGGTGCTCATCGAGACGCAGCTCGGCGTCTGCCTTGAGGACGACATCACTCGTCTGGAGGATGATTTCGGGCGCGCGTAGCGGGGGTCACGCCTGCGCAGCATACACGCTCAGCTCTCATGATCGAGGATCCGGTTGGCGATCTCCTGGGCGAGCACCGGCGCATTCCCCCATGCGCGATTGTTCACGATGACGTTCAGGAGGGCACTCTGCTTCTCCGCCTGAAAAAGGAGCGCCGTGACGTCCATCACCATGCTCTGCGCCTGTTTGGAGCCGCTGATCTCGTCCACTTCCTTATCGAATGGATGGGCCATCGCATAGGCATCCGCGTACCGGACGTTTAGCGGCGTGAGCAGCCGGGCCACGACGTTGCCGTCGGCGGCGGTGAATCGCTCGCCTGCCATCTTCCACTGCTTGCGGATCGGCGGAAGCCAGGTCCAGTGACTGAAGACGAACCCGATCCCGCGGTCCTCCAGCCAGTCGAAATACGGCGGCGCGAGGAGATGCTCCGAGCGAAGCTCGATGTGCGGCTGCACGCCGGCTGGGATCTCGGCGAAGAAGCCGTCGAGCTCCGCGACGTTCTCTTCCGGCGAGGGGCTGTCGCCCTTGCGCTGATACTCCTGTTCGAAGAGGAGTCCGCCGAGCCGATCCCCGAGAATCTCGATCGCCGGTTCGTGGAACTCGCGGATGTACCGCTCGGCGTTCAGGAACTCCGGGTTTTCGACGTACTCGACGTTCTTGCCACTGCCGCGGCGGAGCGTCCGTGAGAAGTACGTGCGAGGCACTTTGAGGAAGAAGACCGCCTCCGGCGGCGCGTGCCCCGCGTAGTTGCGCAGCACCCAGTAGTTGCTCGTCGCCTCCCCCTCCTGATCGCGCAGTGGCCGGTAATAGGTGTAGTCGATTTCGAGTGCTCCGAAGCATTCGAAGTAGTCCCGAACGGATTCGACGGGGACGGTTTGCTCTTCGTAGGATTGTCCCCCGAGACGGCGCTTGCGGGAGCTGATCTTCGTGGCGTACTCCTCGGGATAGATTTGGCCGATCCAGCCGGCGTACCGGTCGCTGGCGGTGCCGAAGCGGACGTTCGGGTGGATGCTTCGGAAATCGAAGCTCTCGATCAACCGGCGGCGTTCGTCGATGGACAGATCAGTAGTCATGCAGTGCTCGATCGGGACGGGAGAGGTCCATCCAATAAATGGTCAGCCCACTTCTTCCTCCAACTCCGGAGCAGCGAACACGCTGCGATCACCGGCGACGTCGAGATCACCCTCCTGAGTCCGCGTGATGGCTTTTTGGACGTGATGCGTCGTCAGGAAGACGCCGAGGCCGACGAACAGATAGTATCCGAGAAAGCGCCACGCGAGCAGTGTCGGGGCCAGCGCGGCCGACGGGATCAGCGTACCGATGAAGAGGGCATAGAGCGCCTCGATGCCGCCTGCGCCGCCCGGAGTCGGCATGATCAACGAGCCGAGTGTCATGGCGGCCGTGCGGAAGAGCAGGAGGACCTTATCGAACTCTTCGTAGAAGCTCCAGACGATGAAAAGCAGGAGCAGGTACCGGCTGGTCCACGTGCCGATGGTCAAGAGGAAACCTTTGACGTAGAACGCCGCCGGCTGGGAGCGGAGGATCTTCGCGCGGCGGCCGAGCTGCCGCATGGAGTGCTCCACGCGGTCGTGAAAGCGCCGCAGCCAACGAATCCGGAACACGCGGGAGGCCATGTGCTGGAGGACGTCGGGCCGAAACAGCGTCGCGTACCCGAAAAGCACCACCCAGCCGAGCATCCCGCAGAAGTAGAGCATGAATCCGGCCGTGCCGACCTCGCCGAGGGCATCGGGAATGACCTCCATATACATCGACGCCACGATGACGATCGGGATGGTCAGCGCAAACCAGAGCTGGTCGAGGAGCATCGAGAAGAGCATGAAGGCGGTGGACTCGCCGACGCTGATCTGCTTGTCGCGCGCGACGTAGACGGCGGCGAACGGTGCACCGCCGATGGCCGACGGCGTGACGTTCGAGAAGAAATCCCAGGCGAGCTGGCCGCGGAGTCCGGCGGCGCGCCCCAGCCGCCCGCGCGAGATGAAGTTGAGTCGCAGCCCGCCGAAGTAGACGCGGAGAACCACCGTCCCGAGGGCGGCGGTCATCAGCCAGGGGTTGATGCGGTCGACGACCTGGCGAAATTCGTCGGGCTCGAAGGTGAAATAGCCGATCGCTCCCAACACGACGAGGCTCAAGAGGATCGGCCAGAGGATCTTCCGCGGAGAAATGAACGATGCGGACGTCTCCGATACTCGACCGTTTCCGGCGACGGACGGGCGACCGTTCTCCGATGAGGCCGCGTCGGCACTGTCGATCCGGTGGGACATACAGGGTGGGTGAGTTGCGGATGGATCGTTTGGCGTAACGCGCGCGCGGCGAGGGAAGTTCGCACGCGCGGCGGTCGTGCGCGTGGTCAATTCCCGGCGATCTTCAGGCCGGCTCGTTGCCGGCGGCCTGCCGGAGCTTCTGGTAGGTGTCGGCCATCGCCTCAGGGATGACCTTCATGTCGGCCGTCGTGGACATGAAGTTCGTGTCGCCGCTCCAGCGTGGCACGACGTGGACGTGCAGGTGTTCGGGCACGCCCGCGCCGGCCGCGCGGCCGAGATTCATGCCCACGTTGAAGCCGTCCGGGTTCAGCGCGCCTCGAAGCCACCCGATGCACCGGTCTATGGTGCGGGCGATCGCAACCTGCTCCTCGTCGGTGAGCCCGTCGTACTGCTCAACGCGCCGGTAGGGCACGACGAGCAGATGTCCGTTATTGTATGGAAAGAGATTCATGACGACGTAGACCAGCTCTCCGCGCCAGACGACGTAATTCTCCTCGTCGCGGTCGTCGCGGCCGATGCTTTCAAAAAGTTTTTCGCGATCCTCCACGCCTTGGCGGCCTTCGGATAGATCTTCCATGTGTCTGGATCGCCAGGGGCTCCACATCCTATCCATAGCAAAACAATCGTGGCCGTTGCGAGTCAAAATATGCTTGCCGTACGAAGCTGGAACGGTTCTCCGGCCGCGCACCGACAGTCATCAATATATGGACGTTCGTCGAGCCGATTTACATATGCACACGTGCTGCTCCGACGGCGTGCTGACGCCCTCGGAGCTGGTGGCGAAGGCGCGCGACCGCGGCCTCTGTGCGCTTTCGGTGACCGACCACGATACGATCGCCGCCCTGCAGGATGCCGATGTCGAGGGTACGAGGTTGGGGGTCGAGGTCATTCCAGGCGTCGAGCTAAGCGTCACGGTTGACGGCCACGAGCTGCACCTGCTCGGATACTGCTTCGATCCTGCCCATCCTGCCCTGAACGAACACCTGAAGAGCTTCTGCACGAGCCGCACCGAGCGTGGACGGGAAATCGTTGCGATACTGAACCGGCTCGGCATTCCTCTCGAGATGGAGGACGTACTCGCGCTGTGTAAGAACGGCGTGATCGGGCGGCCCCACGTGGCCAAAGCCCTCGTGGCGCGTGGGCTCGTTGCCTCCTACGACGATGCCTTTCAGCGGTACCTGAAAGACGATGGGGCGGCGTTCGTGGCGAAACCGCTCTTTCCCGCCGAGCAGGCGATTGCGATGCTTCACGATGCCGGCGGCGTGGCCGTGCTCGCCCATCCCGGTACGCGGACCGACGGGCGGGTGATTAAGCACCTGATTCACACGGGACTCGACGGTATCGAGACCATTCATCCCTCTCACAGCCCAGCCCTCACGCGGCACTATAAGGATCTGGCTCAAAAATTCGGGTTGATCGAGACGGGCGGCTCCGATTATCATGGATTTCGCCCCGAGGAAGACGACAACCTCGCTCGGTACAGCATTCCGTACCGTAGCCTCGAGTTAATCCGCCGCGCCGCCGCTGCATAACGCATGCCTACGATCATAGAAGGAAAACACGTTGCGGAAGACGCCGATTTTGGAATCGTCGTCAGCCGGTTCAATGAATTCATCACGCGAAAGCTGCTGGAAGGGGCCCTCGACGCACTCCGACGGCACGGCGCCGATCTCGAGCGGGTGACGATCGCCTGGTGTCCCGGTTCGGTCGAGATTCCGCTGGTGGCGCAGCGAATGGCGGCCTCGGGGAATTATGCGGCCGTGATAACATTGGGCGCTGTTATTCGAGGCGAGACCTCACACTACGACCTCGTCTGTTCGGCGGTCTCAAACGGGACCGCGCAGGCGTCGCTGGAAACCGGCGTGCCGGTCATCTTTGGCGTCATCACGACGGATACCGTCGAGCAGGCCGTGGAGCGTGCCGGCTCGAAGGCCGGAAACAAAGGCGCCGACGCCGCCGTAGCGGCCATCGAGATGATCAACCTCATGCGGCAGCTCTGATCATCGTTGGGTTCAATTCAAAACACACGCATATCGACCGAACGCTACGACCTGTTTCTGTTGTAACGGCACTCCTCTAAGCCACGGGTTGATATGCGCTCCCTAGCTCCGCCTCTCACCGGGCTCCTCCTGGTTGCCTCGTTCGCCTTCGCCACTTCGACGGCGCATGCGCAGGACAGCCGCTGGCGCACTCATACGTCCATGCGGCAGGTCACCGACCTCGCGAGCTCGCCGGATGCAGTCTGGGCGTCCACGACGGGCGGCGTCTTCCGCTATGGCCTCGAGGCCGGCGACATCTCCGCCTATACGGCGGGGGACGGTCTCAACAACGTCCAGACGCAGGCTATCGCGTACGATGCCGATCGCGCGGTCGTCTGGATCGGGTACCGAAGCGGCGTTCTCGATCGGTTGGATCCCGAAACGGGCACCGTACAGTCCTTCCGGGACATCGAGCGCGCCGACCGGTTTGCGTCTCGGGAAATCCACCGGATCGTTCCTCGTGGCGACTCACTGTTCGTAGCCACGTCCTTCGGCGTAGTGGTGTTCGATCCGATCAAGAATGAAGTCCGTGACACCTACAGCCAGCTCGGGGAGATCTCACCGGGCACGGCCGTGTACGACCTGACATTCGTAACGGGCACCGACGTCGAGATCTGGGCCGCCACGGACGACGGTGTGGCGTATGCCTCGCTCGGTGCAGCGAACCTTAAGGATCCAGCATTCTGGACGGTCGAGTCGCAGGGGCTGCCGTCGGACGAGACGCGTTCGATTGCGTCCTTTAACGGGCAGATCTACGTGGGTACGACGGCGGATCTTGCGCGGCGCGAGGGCACGGATTCGTATTCGGCCGTCGGCCTCACGAGTGTGGCCGTGATCGATCTGCTTTCGATCGGCGACCGCCTGCTTGCCATCGATCAATTCGATCCGATCGTGGTGGGGGCGGACGGCAGTAACAGACGTGTTGAGATCGAGGGTTATCAGGATCCGGTGGCGGTCGTTGCCTCCTCGGACGGTCTTGTGTGGATCGGCGACAGAGAAGGTGGATTGATCGGAATCCAGGAGCCGGATCTGTCGACGACCGACGCGTCGATCGTTCATCAAGAGGTCTACCCTTCCGGCCCGCACAACAACGAGTTTTCAGGGCTTCAGATCGACTCCGAGGGCAACGTCTGGGCGTCGGGTCTATTCGTGCAGGGGCAGAGCACCGGATTCTACAAGCTCACGCCGCCCAACGACTGGACGAACTATACGCGGCGATTTTATCCCGAGCTGGCGAATTCCTACGAGCGCCTTCACGTCGACGATCGGGGACATGCCTGGGCGGGCAATGCCGGCGGTGGACTGGTGGAGGTCACGGCCGATGGCGACTTCCGATTCTGGAATCAGGAAAACTCGTCGCTCCGTCCAGCAACGGGGACGGATGCGTTTGTGATCGTCAGCGGCATGGCCGATGATCGGGATGGGCGAGTCTGGGTGACCAACCGCGCGGCACAGGTGAATCTGCACGTGTATGAGCCGGAGGAGGGTTGGACGGGCCTGCCCCCGCTCGGCTGCAGTGGTTTCAGTGAGACCGGTCTGACGTTTGACAAGATCTACATCGACTCGTTCGGCCAGAAGTGGATCATCATCATCGATCGGGCGAATCTGACGCGTGTGGTGGGTCTGCTTGTGCTCGACACAAACGGTACGCCTACGGATACGTCCGACGACGACTGCACCTACTTCGGCAGCGAGGGCGGCGGGGGGCAGGGGCTGCCGGGGACGGTGGTCACGTCCGTCGTTGAGGACCGCGACGGTCTGATGTGGGTCGGCACCGAGCGAGGTCTCGCATTCGTGATTAACCAGGGCATCGTCGCGCAGGACCAGCAAGCGACACCGATCTGGCCGCAGTTCGCTGATCGGACCCAGGGCACGTTCGTGCTGAACGGGATCCGGATCAACGACCTGGCCGTGGATCCCGCGAATCGGCTGTGGGCGGCGACGGATCAGGGCGTCTCGATCGTCGAGCAGGTCGAAGGCGGTTACGCGATCTCGCAGACGTTCACGACCAGCAACTCGCCGCTATTTTCGGATGTGATCCTCGCGATCGCGGTCGATCCCTCGAGTGGCCGGGTCTATATGTCCACCGATCAGGGCCTGCTCAGCTACGAAGGAGACGCGGTGGCGGCCGCGGAACAGGCTGGGAACCTCAAGGTTTATCCCAATCCGGTGCGTATCGGCACTCAGGAGGACACCTCCGTCTTCATCGAGGGGTTGGTCGAATCGACCGAGCTTCGGGTGCTGACGCTCTCCGGCGCGGTGATTGCGCGGATGCAAACGCGTGGTGGCCGGGCGCGGTGGGATGCTCGCGGGTTGGACGGCGAGCTGGTACCGTCGGGGATGTACATGGTCGTCGCCGTCGGTGATGACGGCGAAGGCACGGCGCACGGCAAGGTGGCAGTGATACGGTGATCTCCGTCCTTTCAAAGTCTTCACGGCAGGGACCTCGGCGGAGCGGTATTTTTGGCAACTACATGGTGACCGTAGCTCAGTAGGTTAGAGCGCCAGGTTGTGGCCCTGGAGGCCGTGGGTTCAAATCCCATCGGTCACCCATTGGTGGCTTCAGCGACGCAGCCCGTTTGGGTGGACGTCGGAAGTCAGAGGTCGGACGTGGATCCGATCGGAGCAGCGTGTGGCTGAGAGGCGGCTCGCTGCTTTTTTGTGGAATCCGTTAAGCCGGAACTACGGTTGTTCGGATCGCGTCATTCGCCGCCCAAAACGGCCATTCAGGCTTGAAACAGCACACATACGGTTGATACAGCACATACCCGCCGCGTTCGTCTAGGGGTCTAGGACGCCGGCCTTTCACGCCGGTAACACGGGT
>CAZQAS010000170.1:4301-7634 GCA_964591285.1 uncultured Rhodothermales bacterium | reverse complement strand
GAGGAGCCGCTGACCATCGGTCGCGGCGATCACACCTATGAAGTCGATCACAACTGGGCAAACCTTCCGCCGGGAAAAAAGCTCAGGTATACCCACGGCATCGTTGAGGATCTCCAGGGACGGATTTATATATCCAACCAGAGTCCCGACGCCGTCGCAGTATTCGATCCCGACGGCCAGTTCATGACCTCATGGGGAGCAGCCTACCAGGACGGTGCACACGGCCTGCTCATCCACAATGAGAGCGGCGAGGAAGTGCTTTATCTGGCCAACACGAGCCTGGCGGAGGTGGTCAAGACGTCGTTGGAAGGAGAGGTCATCTGGAAGGCCGGCGTACCGCCCGTTTCGTCGGTCTACGGGGACGGTCAGCCGTACAGCCCGACGGAAACCGCTGTCGCGCCCGACGGGACGGTGTACGTGGCCGACGGCTACGGTCAGTCATGGATTCACGTGTATTCGAATGAGGGACGGTACCTCGATTCCTTTGGCGGGCCTGGTACGGCAGAGCACCACCTCGACCAGCCCCATGGCATTTCGATGGACCTTCGCGGGGATGAGGCGGCTCTCCAGGTGGCCGATCGGGCGCACGTGCGGATCGTCAACTATAGCTTGGAGGGAGACTTCCTCGGGGTGGTCATACCGCCTGCGGAGCTACGCTTCCCGTGCACGACGTTTCACGCGCACGGCCTGCTCTACATTCCGGATCTTTATGCTCGAGTATCAATCTTCGATGCGGACAACCGAAAGCTCGTCGACCTGGGCGACTACGTCGAGGGTGGAGAGCTAAAGGCAGGTGACGACTTCGCCGCGCGGTACCCGGATCTTGCGGGATACCCGAACATCCGGAAGGACAGGCGCTTTGCAGGCAAGTTCATCGCGCCTCACGCGCTCTGGGTAAATAGCACGGGAGACATCTTCGTGGTCGAGTGGATCGAAGAAGGTCGGGTTACGAAGCTCGCGCGGACGGAGACACCCTCAATCGGCCGCTGAGACCCACGACGTACAGTATCCCTGAGGATGGATCGGTCCCGGAACGACCTGGCACCCGCCACACTGTTCATTCGCATCGGGTGGTTCAAACAATCGGCAATTGTCGCACCGCTTCTCTGCATGAGGAGAGTCATCGACATACTGTACGGATTTCCGCGTCTGAATCTGCTCATCCGTCAGGTTCGAGACATCCGTACACGAAAAAGCGTTCTCCTCATCTGCCGCTAGGTCGACAGCGGCTGCGCCAACCTCATCGCCGGTCTCGGAGCGGCACGAGGCGATCAACGAGCCCGCAACCGCGGCAAAACTCATTCGCTGGAGAAATGCTCGTCTTGACGAATCACTTCCGTGATCTTTCATAGCGTGGTTTCAGATGGAGATGTCAGCTCGAGTTCTTCGGTCGCACAAGAGGGCGGCACGACACCGCGCACGTCAGTAAGGACTTCGCGTCCGCGGCGCGTGAGTCAAACCATCGTGATCAAAATGTACCGGGTTGGTTTGGTTCACCACGTTTAATCAGTACGTGAACTTCGCCGGATGCATATCCGCAAATGGAGGCTTTTCGTATCTGTAACAACCCACTCAACGACGAGACCTGTGCGATGTCGGCGCTCCACGAGTACGCGGGCGAGGAGCGGGTAAGCGCCGTGCTGCCGGATAAATCGTCATCTCAACGTTAAACTCGCCCACGGCAGCAGTTCGTAGAATGCAGTCACTCACCCGGATCGAGTACTCGGGCATTTTCGCATAGCCTCTGCACGTTCGCTCCGGGCAAGCAGCTACGAACGGCGAGCACAAGGATGATCGAGGACCTGTGGTATAAGAATGCGGTGATCTATAGCCTCGACCTCGAGACGTTCATGGACGTCGACGGGGACGGTGTGGGGGATTTCAACGGGCTCACCCGGCGGCTGGATTACCTGCATGCACTTGGAGTCGACGCAGTATGGATTGCGCCGTTTCAGCCGACCCCGAACCGGGACAACGGCTACGACATAACCGATTACTTCGGCGTCGATCCCCGCCATGGTACCAGCGGAGACTTGGTTGAATTCATGCACCAGGCCAGGCGGCGGGGAATAAAGGTGCTCATAGACCTAGTGGTAAACCACACCTCCGACGAACATCCCTGGTTTCGTGAAGGCCGAGACCCGAAATCACCGAAGCACGACTGGTACGTCTGGTCGAAGGAACGGCCCGACGATTGGGACAAGGGGATGGTCTTTCCCGGTGTCCAGGAGCGCACGTGGACCTACGATCGGAAGGCTCAAGCGTACTACTTCCACCGATTCTACGATTTTCAGCCGGATCTCAACGTGGACAATCCGACCGTACGTGCGCAAATCCAGCGCGTCATCGCGTACTGGCTACAGATGGGCGTGAAAGGCTTCCGGGTCGACGCACTGCCGTTCCTGATTGAGAGTATTGTTCCGGGGCAGGAAGAGGGGAAGCAGAACTACGACTACCTCACCGAAATCAGGACCTTTCTCCAGTGGCGAAGCGGGGATGCCATTTTACTCGGCGAGGCCAACGTACTACCTGACGAGAACAGGAAGTATTTCGGCGATGAGCGCGGCGACCGCATCCACATGATGTTCAACTTCTTCGTCAATCAGCATCTGTTCTACGCGCTGGCAAGCGGTGACGCAGAGCCGCTCGCCGAGGCGATCCGGGCCACCGGAGACGTTCCTGAAACCGGGCAGTGGGCACACTTCCTCCGCAACCACGACGAGCTCGATCTCGGCAGGCTAAGCGAGGAACGGCGTGCGCTCGTGTTCGAGAGATTCGGGCCGGAGGAGCACATGCAGCTTTACGGCCGAGGCATCCGCCGAAGACTCGCTCCGATGCTGGGCGACAGACGCCATGAGGAGCTTGCCTATAGCGTCTTGTTCTCGCTTCCCGGCACGCCGGTCATCCGGTATGGCGACGAGATCGGGATGGGCGACGACCTCAATCTCGACGAGAGAGACGCCGTACGTACGCCCATGCAGTGGGCCAATGAGCCAAACGCCGGGTTTTCCACCGCCAAGACGCTTATACATCCGGTGATCAGTGAAGGCGTCTGGAGTTATGAGCACGTCAATGTGGCCGCACAGCGACGTGATCCCGATTCCCTCCTTAACTGGACGGCGCGGATGATCCGGCTCCGCAAAGAGTGTCCCGAGATTGGGTGGGGCCAGTGCACCGTGCTGAAGACCGGCTTGCCGCACGTGCTCGCCCTGCGCTACGACTGGCGCAAAAATTCCGTGCTCGTAATCCACAATTTCGACGATCGGCCGCATGAGGTCAGCATCAAGCCGGGCGTCGACGGAGCCGAGCGACTTTCGGACCTGCTCTCTGAGG
>CAZQAS010000170.1:0-4201 GCA_964591285.1 uncultured Rhodothermales bacterium | reverse complement strand
GGAGGCTCATTGCTCGCTCCGAAGATCACCGTTAGGTCGTCCCACAAGGTCTGGGATTGGTAGTCGATGATCGCAACTTCGTGGATCGTCCCGGAAACCGTCAGCCGGCCCCACGAGCCGTTGCTCGGATGCGAGGTGCGGTCGATCTCGTCTCCCGCCTCGTCGTAGGCGACAAAGATCCGAGCTCGGTGCTGAAATCGCATTCCGAAATACGATATCGAGACTTCCGTCGCCGGTCGAGGCAGACGGATGTTCGTTTGCGTCTGGTCACTCTGCCGGTCTGAGCTGACCGGCACGATTCCGACCTCCCCGTTCAGCTCACAAGTGGCGAGGTAACGTGAACCCGAAAAGGTCAGGTCGTGATAGGTCTCGGGGAACTCCCGATCCCACATACATGCCTTTGGCAGATCGTCGAACGTATAGACCGCACCACCACTCGACTTCGAAAGCGCCGGACTCTGCCCCTCGGCTTTCGCCGTTGCCTTGCGCTCGAAATGCGGAATATCGACGTGGCGGGAAGATACGTCCGGCGCGCCGAGGTGTGCCTCTACCGGATTTGACGATTCTGTGCAGCCCGTCAGGACAAGTAGTACGGAGCACAGTAGGATACGAGGAAGCCAGAAGGAGGTACGCATTCTGAGTTCTGAAGCCAGGTGAACAGACTATGCCGCCAGAGTATCGGCCTCGCTGCCAGAAACTTAAGGATCGACGGTGGAGGGGCGGGGCCGTCTCGCCGCCTTGGATTTGAGGTGGTCCGGAAAGACGCTGTACCCGGCGGAGGACCGGAGTTCATCTGCATGAGTCGGGAGCCCAGAACGTCACGTGAGGAGCGTTGGACTTGAGCACAGAGCTTTTACCCGGCCATCGTTGCAAGCTTCGTTTTCAGCGCAGCGAAATCGATCGGCTTGGTGAGGTATGCATCGCTGCCAAACTCCACAGCTTTCTGCTGATACTCCTCGTTGCCGTAGGCCGTCATCATCCAGACGGAAGGGGGCTCCTCCGGTGGAGGCGGAAGGCTCTTTATCCGATGCAGCAATTCGAACCCGGTCATCCCCGGCATATTGATATCGGAAAGCACTACAAAGATTTCGGCGCGGCGCTCGCCCAGAACGCTGAGCGCTTCCTTGCCTGAAAAAGCAAAGTGCAGAGATATGTCTCCCTTGCGGATCTCGCGTCTGAAGCGCTGACGAAACAGCAGTTCGATATCCCGCTCGTCGTCGACTACCAGCACGTTCAGTGAATCACTCATCGGATTCCCTCGTCAGTCAAGGTGTTATGAGCGGTTGCGGCATCGCCGCCGTGCTGATCTTCAGGCAGGCGCACGATGAAGGCGGTGCCCTCTCCATCGTCACTCGCGACGTCAAGAGTTCCTCCGTGTCCGTGCGTCACGATGTCGTAGCTCAGGCTCAGGCCGAGCCCGGTGCCGCTGCCGGTCGGCTTCGTTGTGAAAAACGGCTCGAAGACCTTTTCCCGGATTGACTCCGGGATTCCCGGGCCGTTGTCGGCCACTCGGATCTCGACCTCACCATTTCGCCGGAGAGTTGTCACGCGCACCCACGGCTGATAGTCGCTGTCGCGATTTGCAGACTCTTCGTAGACGGCGTCGAAGGCGTTGCCCAACAGGTTCAGTAGAACCCGTCCGATCTCCTGGGGCACGAGCTTGACGGTCCCTGCTTTGCCACTCAGATCCTGTTCGATTTCAGCGTTGAAATCCGGCGTCGACGCCCGCTTGCCGTGATAGGCGAGATTAACGTACTCCTCGACAAAAGCATTGAGGTCCACTTCTTCGTGGTCGCCCGACGCGCCGCGAGCATGCTGCATCATAGAGCGAACGATCGAGTCAGCGCGGCGGCCGTGCGCTCCGATTCTTTGGATATTCGTAGTCAGATCGCGGGCGATCTCGTTCGCCGCCTCGAGTTCGCCGCTACGAAGCGCCTCGACTAGCTCCTCCAACATTTCCTCTGAGACTCCGGCGAAGTTCGTGACGAAGTTGAGCGGATTCTTTATCTCGTGCGCGATACCTGCCGTAAGCTGGCCCAGTGAGGCCATCTTCTCCTGCTGAACAAGCTGCGCCTGAGCTTGCTTCAGCTCCCGGTAGGCGCTTTCCAGCTTGTTGTACGCTCGTTCGATCTCCTTTGCCTGCGCCAGTTCACGCTCGCGTGCTCTTTCGCGTTCACGCTGCAGAAGACGGCGCCGCTGGATGCGGTCGGCGGCGACGACGCCGCCGAGGAAGAGAACTCCGTAGAGGATATACGCCCACCAGGTACGCCACCACGGCGGCAGAATGGCCAGAGAGACGGTATCGCCAACCTCATTCCAAACTCCTTCACTGCTGGCGGCCTGTACGCGAAACGTATACTCTCCCGGCGGTAGCCTGGAGTAGAGGGCCGATCGCTGCGCGCCCACGTCGTTCCATCCATCGTCAAATCCTTCCAGCGTGTAGCGGTACCGATTTCGAACAGGATCGAGGTAGTGCAGTCCTACGTAGTCAAACGACAATGTATTTTGACTGTGCGCGAGGCGCAGCGGCTCGTCGCCGAACGTGATGGGCTGGGCGGCGCCCGATGCGCGCAGGCTCGTCAGGTGAACCTCCGGCGGCTTGGTCTGCTGAAAGAGCGTTTCCGGACGGAATCGCATGACCCCTCCGAAACCTGTGAACGTCATCTCGCCTGATGGAGAGCGCCGGGACCAGAGGAACCGGTCGATGCGGACGCCGTCCTCGGAATAATAGCGCGTCACGGTGCCGGTGGCAGGATCCAGCACGCCGAATTCGCCGGTCCACGATCCGAACCAGATTCGTCCTTCGTCGTCACGCTGCATAGCATTAGCGCCGACGGGAAGGTCGTATTCTGAACGGAGGTAGGGCTCGACCGTCCCGGAAAGGGCGTCGGCCCTGTAGAATCCTTGCGGCGAGGCGATCCAGAAAATACCCGCTCGCTCGGGAGACATGTGCGCCTGCCAGTATTCCACGTCTTCGGGTAACGGGACCGGCCGCGTCGTGAAGGCATCGCGCTCCCGGTCATACTGCTGGAAGGTTAGCTCCGTCAGGTCGTCTTCATTATACGCGGCAACCCATATATTACCGGCCGCATCGCGGAAGGGGAACGCGCCTGCATTGGCCAAACTCTCGGGATCGTCCGGATCGTGACGGTACTGCCGGACCGTCTTCATGCCGGGGTCGACACGCCAGAGCCCGGCATCACCCGTGCCTACCCAGACGAATCCCTCCGCATCGACAAACCGGGGAGTGATCCACGAGTCCGTGTCGGGAGTGGCGAGCGTCTCGAAGGATCGACTTTCGATGTCGAACGTGAACAGATCACCCATAGCATTTGCGGTCCACAGACGTCCCCGGTCCTCGATGATGGCCGTCAGCAGATTTGGGTTGGTCTGCGGTCCGCCCGAGGTCGGACCCTCCGGGAACGGCACGAATTGCTCTCGCTGGGCCGTCGCCGAACCCCTGCGCAGTAAACCCTGTTCTGTCGCCGCCCACGCAACGCCGTCTATTTCGACAAAATCTGAAACATGGTTCGTTGGGGCCTGGTCCGGTGCGTCGGGATCCGGTCGCATCGTCTCGAATCGGACTCGATCCGGTGACATCCAGCTTACACCGCGATCGTGATGTGCGAACCAGTACGTGCCGAATCGGTCGCGGAGGATCGTATGAACGTCATCCTCGGCGAGGCTCGTTGGGTCGCTCCGGTCGTGACGGAAATGCGTAACTGCGCCGTTCTCCGGGTCGAGAACATTCACGCCGCCCAATCCGGTGCCAAGCCACAACTTTCCGTCGTCGTCTTCCTCAATGGATTGAATGTCGCCATCGCTGAGGCCGGAGGGATCATCGGGGTCGGGGAGAAGACAGTCGAACGTTTCATCTGCTTCATCCAGCTTGCATAAACCACTGCGTGTCGCGATCCAGAGCGTACCGCGCTGGTCTCGATGCAGCTCCCAGAGTGCGTCGCTGCTCAAGGTCTCCGGATCGTCCGGGTCGTGGCGATAGTGCACCGCCGTTTCCGTCTCGGGATCGAATCGATTTAGGCCGCCGCCGTGGGTCGCGATCCACAATGAACCGTCAGGATTCTCGAGGATGTCCCGGACATCCGAATAGCTGAGACTGCTCGAATCATCGGGCTCGTGTGCGTAATGCTTGATGCTGCGGCCCTCGCGGTCTTCCAGAAGATAGAGCCCGTTTCCGGTACCC
>CAZQAS010000169.1:0-7658 GCA_964591285.1 uncultured Rhodothermales bacterium | reverse complement strand
AATATCGAGCTGCATCCGGCGCAGCTCGTCGAAAGTCATGCCCTTAAACAGGGTTTGTCCGGACTGTGTCAGATACTGCTGCGCCGCGTTCGTAATCAGGTAGACTGGATCTGGATGCGAGTTAAGCTTCCTGGCAGCGCCTCTCACCTTGCGGAGGGCCTCGCGGTACGCGCCCCAGGTTGAGAACGCCGCGACGTAGCGATAAAAGTTGTCTCCTTCGAGCTCCTGATATCGGAAACTGCCCCGCTCCAGTCCACGCAACAGGCCAACGTCCGATACGAAAAAGAACGGATAGAAGGCATCGTCCTCGAACTCGAGGCGCCCGTCGTGCTCCAATCGACGATACACGCGGACGACGGCATGCGGTTCACGCGTTCGATCAAGGAGGGGGTGGATGCTGACGATATTCGTCGTCGGATCCTTGCCGAAAAGCGCGGCATCGGCGGACGACGTTTGTAAACCTGGCCTCAATGCTAGAGCAATCGGTAGAGGAAACTGCTGCAGCCGGCGGATCGCGGAGTGACACACGGCGAATCCAAAACAGAAAACCCGACGCGGGACGTGTTGGTCCCGGCCGGGTTTTGCTAGCGACTGCGATGCAGCGAATCGACTATATTTCCGTATTCCTAGCGGCTGCAGTATCTCCGCCCGGCATGTCATTGCCGCCGGGTACGACCGTCCCGCCCGGCGTGCCCATTCCACCGTTCTGCTCGATGACGCCGCAGGCCAGACGATCGCCGGCATTGCCGCTCGGCTGCGATTCAAGATCGTCCGCATCAGCATGTACGACCACGGCCTTGTCGACGATCGAATTCTGACCGCTCAGCGTGATCACGCTGTCGACTTGGCTATAGCTCGCGGTGCTGTCCTGCCCGGCCTCGAGATTCCCGAGGTCGCCCACATGCCGAACCGAGTCGTCCGGCGCGCCGTGGTCCTCATTGGTCGGATTGAAGTGGTCTCCGGCTGAGCTGGCGTCTGGCGCGCTGCAGTCACCGAACTCGTGTACGTGGAAGCCGTGCTCTCCGGGGGCAAGGCCGCTAACGTCCGCTTCGACGCGGACGGCGCCGTTTTCGGAGGTGAACGTAACCGTCCCAATTACGTTGTTACCCTCGGTAGGCTGGAGCTGGGCGGTGGCTCTATCTTGCATGTCACCGACACCGGCAGTATCGGCCATCATCGTATCGGTCATCGTCGGATCGGTATCCATATCTGCATCATCACCGGTGCCGCAGCCGGCGACTACGAAGGCCACTCCCATGACGAGCGCAAACATGAAGCGCATAAGGCGTGCAGTCATAACGGTTTTTCTTGCCTCCTCGGGTGGATTAGTTAGCATATGCTCATTTGTTTACCGTCGAATTCGTGTATGTTTCCGATACAACCGTACGTTGAGAGATCGTTTCAATGGGTGGGAATTAGGTCGTGAGCCAGGGGGAGACAGTGTTACATGCGGTAGACCTGGGCAAGCGATTTGGACACCGGCGTCTCTTCAACGGCCTGAGTTTTCGCCTCGGTGCAGGTGAGACGATGGCCGTTACCGGCGCAAACGGCAGCGGAAAATCGACACTGCTGCGGATCTTGGCCGGCGTGCTGACGCCCTCGGCCGGGCGGGCGGAACTCCACGTGAACGGCGGACCACTAGAGGCCGAGCAGCATCCGCTGCACGTCGGATTCGTGGCGCCGTACCTCAACGTATATGACGGGTTCACGCCTCGCGAAAATCTTCGCTTCCTTGCCCGTACGCGCGGGCTTACCCGTGCAGAGATACGCGTCGAGGAGACGCTCGACTATGTCATGCTGCTGGATCGTGCCGACGATCCCGTGAGCACGTTCTCGTCCGGAATGAAGCAGCGCGTAAAGTTCGCCGCGGCAACGCTGGCAGAGCCACCGCTCCTGCTGTTGGACGAGCCGAGCGTCAATCTCGATGCCGCCGGTCTCGAGATGGTCGCGCGGATCGTGACGGATCAGCGCCGGCGGGAGGGTGTCGTCGTAGCAGCCACCAATAACGCCCATGAAGCAGAACGGTACGATCAAGAGCTACGTATCGAGCACTTTGCTTGAGGCCGTAGTTCCTGTTTAACCAGATCCGCACTGGACGCACTGTGGCCGAGTGCGCGTGTTGCCCACGCCGGCTCAGGTACGCGCCATCGCTAGCGTGGCGAGATCGACCTGGAAGGCGCCCTCTTCCTTCAACGCCTGGGCGGCCGCGCCTGCCGTCGCGCCGGTTGTGAGCACATCATCAACCAATAGAAAACTGCGATCCGTCACGATCGCCGTATCGGCCACCTCGAAGGCACCATCGAGATTGCGCCAGCGACGTTCGCGAGACAGGCTCGTCTGCGAGGCGGTGGATCGGGTCCGTCCGAGAGCTTCGTCGAGTACCGGAAGCTCCAACACGCGCGCAATCCCGGCGGCGAGGCGCTCGCTCTGATTGTATCCCCGCTCATAGAGCCGCGAGCGATGCAGAGGCACCGGCACGATGGCATCGGGCCGCGGGCGCCGCTCGTACTTCTGGATGAGCACGGCCCCAACGATCTCGCCCAGCACGTAGCCGTAGCGCGGACGGTTTCCGTACTTGAGGGCATGGTGCACGTGCTGCAGCGTACCGCCTTTGTCGAAAATCCATAAGGCGAAGGCGTAATCGATGGCAGTCCTTGCTTCCGGCAGGCGACGGAGACGCTCGTCGATCTCGGTCTCATCAGCACGGTCGACCGACCGAATACAGGGGAGACAGAGGATGGTCTCCGGCCGGCCAACCCGGTCACCGCAGCCGAGACAGACGGGCGGAAAAGCGACATCAAGCAAGCCTTGTGCGAGTGATCGCAGGACCGGCCAATGCATCGTTTCTACACGGCTCAGCGCCTTCATTAATGGAGGGATTGTTGTATAATAGACACCAAAGGGGCAGACCGTGTAACTCTGACATGTGTCCTGATGGGAAAGACACGTAGAGGGATGATCATCAAGAACACGAATGATCGTCCTGTGGATATAGAAATGGCGAGAAGAACGATCACCGTACATCCGGGAGAGGAGAAGATGATCACGGCGGAGGAGGTACGCGACCCCATGCTGCGTCAGAAGCTCCAGATACGCGCCATCTCAATCGTTCGTCCGGCGACTGAGGACGAGGAGGTCCAGCTTCGAGATATGCTCGGCGAGGCAGAGGAGTAAGCCGCATTGCAACGTAGTGAGCCGATGAAAGTCTTGGCGCTTGAACCGTGGTACGGTGGTTCGCACCGGAACTTCCTCGACGGCCTCAAGGACTACAGCCGTCATGATTTCTATCTGATCACGATGGCGGACCGCTTTTGGAAGTGGCGGATGCACGGCGGCGCGGTTACGATGGCCAAGAAGGCGCTTCAGGCTCTCGACGAAGGTTTCCGACCCGACGTTATTTTCGCGACCGGAATGGCCAACGTACCGGCCTTTCTAGCGCTCGTGCGGCCGCACCTCGACGACGTACCCGTCGTCCTCTATCTACACGAGAATCAGCTCACGTATCCGCTGCCTCCGGATGAGCCGCGCGACAACACCTACGGCTACATCAACTATCTGTCGTGCCTTGCGGCCGACCAGATCGTCTTCAATTCGCAGTTTCATTTCGACGAGTTTATGGAGGCGCTGCCGGCCTTGCTCCGAGCTTTTCCCGACTATACGCACTTGAATACCGTCCAGGAAGTGCGGAAGAAGTCTAGCGTGCTGCACCTTGGCATGGACCTGGAGGCGCACGACCAATTCAGGGACGAGTATCCTCAGCCCGAATGGGGGCCGTCCATGAAGCCGCCTATCGTGCTGTGGAATCAGCGGTGGGAATACGACAAGAATCCGGAGGCGTTCTTTCGGGTAATGAACCGGCTCGACGACTCAGGACATCAGTTCCGATTGATCCTCGCCGGAGAGCACTTCGAAGAGCAGCCCTACGAATTTGAGAGGGCCTTCGAACGCTACGCCGAGCGAATTCTCCACTACGGGTACGCCGAGGATTTCGAGGAGTACAGTCGGCTGCTGCACAAGTCGCAGCTTGTAGTATCAACCTCGATCCACGAGTTCTTCGGGATAGCGATCATGGAGGCGATCTACTGCGGCTGTCATCCGCTGCTTCCGAACCGGCTGAGCTATCCGGAACTCATCCCAGAGTCATTGCACCGGCCGCTTCTTCATGCACCGATCCTGTACGAAGATGAAGAAGCCCTATACGAGAACCTGGCTCGAATACTTTCGGGCGATGAGCGGCCGCTTCCGGTCTCCACGCTCAGGAAGATTCCCGAGCATCTGAATTGGAAAACGCACGTGGACGCCTACGACGACCTGCTTGGAGAAGCCGTGGACCTTCGGCGTGAGCGCGTCCCGGCCTGATTGGTGCTGAGGTCGGCAACACGGGTCGGCGGAAAGACAAAAAGCGCCGGCCGTCTCTCGACGACCGGCGCTTCCTGCACAGCGCGAAAAGGTTTGCGCCCTGACCCAACGTTGAATCGGGTACAGGGCGCAATCCTCCATCCCTCATCACACTGAGCTTAGATCCGTGGCTGGAAGACCAGTTCCACCGACTTATGGGCTTGATGGCTCTTTGCCATCAGCGTTACACATGTGTCAGAACGGTTGCTCAATGTTCGTTGCTTGTTGCTCGTTCAGAGCACGCGCGAGTTCCGAACCTTGCAACTTTTAAGCGGCAACCGCTAACCCATATTTTCCACCATCGCCCGGCCGAACTCGCTCGTCTTCAAGAGCGTGGCATCATCCATCTGCCGCTCGAAATCGTAGGTGACGCGCTTCTGGGCGATCGTTTTTTCAAGGGATGAGACGATCAGGTCTGCAACGTCATCCCAGCCCATATATCGAAACATCATCTCACCCGAAAGGATGAGCGAGCCGGGGTTTACCTTGTCCTGCCCGGCGTATTTCGGAGCCGTTCCGTGCGTCGCCTCGAAGATGGCGTGGCCGGTATTGTAGTTGATGTTCGCACCCGGTGCGATGCCGATGCCGCCGACCTGCGCGGCCAGCGCGTCGGAGATGTAATCTCCATTGAGATTCATCGTGGCGATAACACCGTAGTCATCCGACCGCGTGAGAATTTGCTGCAGAAAGGCATCCGCAATCACATCCTTGATGACGATCCCGTCGGGTAGCTTGCACCAGGGCCCGCCGCCGAATTCCTCGGCACCGAATTCCCGCTTTGCGAACTCGTAGCCCCAATCCCGAAAGGCTCCCTCCGTGAATTTCATGATGTTGCCCTTGTGCACGAGGGTGACGCTCTCGTGGCCTCGCTCGCGGGCGTAATGGATGGCTGACCTCACGAGCCGCTCGGTTCCCTCCCTCGAAACCGGCTTGATGCCGATGCCGCTCGTATCTGGGAAGCGGATCGAATCGACGCCCAGCTCCTGCTGAAGAAACCGAATGAGTTTCTCGACCTCCGGCGTACCCATCCTGTATTCGATGCCGGCATAGATGTCCTCCGAGTTCTCCCGGAAGATCACCATGTCCACCTTCTCAGGCTCCTTCACGGGCGAGGGCACGCCCTTGAAATGGCGGACGGGCCGGACGCATGCGTAAAGATCGAGGATCTGCCGGAGTGCCACGTTGAGTGATCGTATGCCGCCGCCGACAGGCGTCGTGAGCGGTCCCTTTATCGCGACGTGATGGTGCCGGATGGCTTCCAACGTGTCTTCAGGAAGCCAGTCGTCGAACCGTTTCTTCGATTTCTCTCCGGCGAACACCTCAAACCAGACAATTCGCCGGTCACCGCCGTAGACGTGCTTCACGGCCTTATCGAAAACGTTCTGTGCGGCGGCCCAGATGTCCGGCCCCGTGCCATCACCTTCGATAAATGGAATGATCGGATTGTTGGGGACATTCAGCGTCCCACGTTCCATCGTGATCATTTCGCCCTCCGTCGGGGGGCTGAGGTGCTTGTACTCAGGCATTTGTATGTAGAAAAGGCTTGTTCGAGTGATACCGTCGGTCGAAATGCGAGCGGCTACATTCTAGGAATTGTGCACGCGGATCCGCGTGGAATCCTTTCGAAATCGGTTAAAGCCTACCGAGGAGGTCCCGGAGTCGCAGCTCCCATACCTTAAGGGCCGCCTCGCGGACGATGGCCTTGCTCATCTTCGACTGACCCTCGGTCCGCTCGGTAAATACGATCGGGACTTCCAACAGTCGGAAGCCCTCGCGCCAGGCGCGGTACTTCATCTCCACCTGGAAGGAGTAGCCGTTGGAATGGACCCTTTCGAGGCCGATCGCCTCGAGCACGCGGCGATGGTAGCACACGAATCCAGCCGTTACGTCGAAGACCGGGAGGCGAGTGATCGCGCGCGTGTACATCCCCGCGCCGTACGACAGGATGAGGCGGGAAAGAGGCCAGTTGATGACCCGGACGCCCTCGACGTAGCGTGATCCGATCGCAAGATCCGCCTCGTCATCTTGCACTGGTTCGATGAGATGGACGAGATCGGAGGGATTGTGCGAGAGGTCGGCATCCATCTCGCAAATATACCTGTAGCCTCGTTCAAGGGCCCATGAGAAGCCGGTGATGTACGCCGTGCCGAGGCCTAGCTTGCCGCGGCGCTCGATGAGGAACACTCGGTTCTCATACCGGCGAATAGCGGAACGAACTCGCTCAGCCGTTCCGTCGGGCGAGCCGTCGTCAATGACGAGCGCATCGACCGATTGCGGCAAGCCCGCTACCTGATCCAGCACCGAGACGATATTCTCCGCCTCATTGTACGTCGGAATGATGACCAACGAATCGGTGGTTGGCTCTGGCGTTGGAGCAGTCTCCAATGTGAAAGCGAGGGCTACACGTCGTCATAGTGATTCCGTAGAAAATCGATGGTACGACGAACCAGCTCCTCGGGGATCGGAACATCCCGGGCCGCTCTCGTGAGGCGTATCGTATGGCGATACTGATTCAGGAATGCAGCGCAGTTCGAGCAGTGGCGCAGATGATTCCCGAACGCCGAGCGCAGGGTCTCATCCATCTCCCCATCGAGAAAATCCATAATAAACCGGTTGATTTCCTCACACGAAAGGGGTAGTGGGGGCGCGAACCGCGTTATTTTAGTGAAAATATGCATCCAGAACCGATCGGAGTGCCTGCCGCGCCCGATGCAGCCGTACGCGCGCGGTTCCCTCTTTGATGTCGAGTACTGCAGCCGCCTCGGCCGTCGACAGTTCCTCGATGTCACGAAGAACGATGATCGCACGGTGGTCGGGAGGCAGTTTCGAAATCGCGTCGTGTACGATGCGCTTCCGTTGTTCGAGCTCGGCTAACCGGTGCGGATTCCAGCGATCGTGCGACTCCACATGGAAACCTCTCGAAAACCGGGGCTGCATTCTCTCGATCTGTTCCTGTTCGTAGCTTGAGAAGCGTTTTCGTTTCCGAATGGATGCTTTGGCCAGATTGATGGCGATGGCATACAGCCACGTCGTGAACTTGGCATCGCCGCGGAAAGTGGCCAAGCGCTTGTAGGCCTGCAGATAGGCCTCCTGCATCACGCTCTCCGCCTCGTCGGAATCCTTGACGATCCGCAGGATGACGCGATAGAGCCGCGGGCTCTCACGGCGGACGAGCTTCTCGAACTCGCGGCGGTTGCCTCCGAGGAGGGCGGGAAGGTCGACGCCTTCCTGTACGACGGCTCTTTTCTGTACGACGGCTG
>CAZQAS010000168.1:0-7684 GCA_964591285.1 uncultured Rhodothermales bacterium | reverse complement strand
TCTTAAAGACCTCGGGATCGAACGGCACCACGTAGCCGGTCTCCAACGAAGGCGGAATGGCTCCTCCGGCATCGACGAGGCGCTCGAGAAACTCGAGCAGGGCCCCTCCGATGATCGGGTGGCCCGGACCATGATCGGTCGGCATCAGGGTCGTGGCGCCTTCGGCCTCCAGAGTCTTGCTCTGCGTGTGGAAGGACATCAGCGGCATGACCAGCGCCGCCGTCGCATTGCCTCCGAGAAATCCGTATCGCTCCGCCAGAATCACGTCCGCGCCTGCCTTGGCTGCTCCGTAAGCGGCGCCAAGCCCCGCGGGACCACCCCCGACTACGAGGACGTCGGCTTCGGCAGCCACCAGCGCACGGCGCGGCGCCAGCTCGACGAATTGCTGTGATTCTGGTCGACGAAGGGGAGGCATGGGTCAGTTCGTGATGGATGCTCCAGCTTGCGAAGTAGCCAGGCTGATGAGATGCTCGTGCGTCGTCCTTGCCCGCTCCTGAAGCTCGGGCAGCAGCCGTGTGGTTTTTCGTCGGTTCTGTTTGCGATAATCCCAGGACCGGTCGATGGTCGCGATCAAGCGCCCGCCGTTCACGTCGCGCAGCGGCGGCATCTCCATCTCCAAGTCCTCGATCAGCCCGGTGACCTTGGAAGCGTAGGGCAGCGCGACGAATGGAACGCCCGCAAGTGCAGAGAAAATCAGAAAATGAAGGCGCATGCCGACTGCGAACTCGAACGAGCTGATGAGGGTAATCATCTGTCGCGCGGTGTACTCTCCTTTAAGCACTGTGGCGCGTGGTGCATGCTGCATCTGCGAGATGACGGCGTGGGCGTGTTGCACATCCATTTTTTTCCGTTCCATGGGGACGAACGCGATGTCGGCTTCAAGGCGATCGACAATGAAATCGGCGGCGTTTGCGAGCAGCGCGTGATAGTGCTCAACATCGATGTCGGGCGCGGCGGGACCAGGCTCTCGCACCGAAAACCCGACGAGGCGGTGCCGCCCCTCGAGGCCTTCCCGCTCCAGGGCGGAGTCAGGCAGCTCCTCAGGCTCCAGCAGCAGGGCCGGATCGGCAGTGACCAGAATCTGTTTCTCCACGCCTACTTCCTCGAGCAGCCGCTTACCCTGACGATCACGCACCGTGATGATCGCAGCCCGATTGAGCGAATCGCGAACATGTTCGCGGGTCTTAGAATCGTTAAGCGGTCCGGCGCTGACTGCATAGACCATCACCGGCACGCCGTACTCGTGGGCCAGGTCGACCTCACGTAGGTAGCTCTCCGCATCCTTGTCGTAGAGAATGCCGCCTCCGCCGAGTATCAACAGATCCAATCCCTCGATCTGCTCCTTCGCCTCCTCGCGAGTCAGGTCCCGAATGAGGACGGCGTTCTCGACCCCATGCCGCTGCCGGGTGTCCTCCGCATCACGTGTGTACACCGTAATTTCGGCCTGCAAATCCTTTCGGATCTGATCCAGAATCCCTTCCAGGATCGCCTCGTCGCCCAAATTGATCCCGCCGTAGGATCCCGAGATACCGATGCGCAATGGCTGCTCCACGATAAAACCAGGTAGGTGGATGTTGTCACGGGCGACGGGCACTTTCCGATGCCCACGCGGAAACCATTTCAACCGCTCTAGTCATCACGAGGTGCTCCGCGGCTGTAACGGTTCCGGTAAACCGCGGGCTTGACGGTGAGCGAAGGATCCCGGAGCTTTGGCGTGGCCATTATCAAACAGGAAACCCGATGCGAAATCGATGAAGACCGTCACTTTTGGAGAGATCATGCTGCGGTTGTCACCGCCCGGATTCCGGCGCTTCGTGCAGGCGCAGTCCCTCGACGTAACCTTCGGAGGCGGGGAGGCGAACGTCTCCGTCGCACTCGCCAACTATGGACTGGAAAGTTATTTCCTCTCGAAGATCCCCCGCCACGAGATCGGGCAGGCCTGCGTCAACCATCTTCGGCGATTCGGGGTGTCGGATCGGTTCATCGTCCGCGGAGGACAGCGCCTCGGCATCTATTTCCTGGAGACCGGCGCCAGCCAGCGCGGCTCGAAGGTGATCTACGACCGCGCGCACAGTGCCGTCACCACGTTGACGCCCGAGGAGGTCGACTTCTCCGCCGTGTTTGACGGGGCCGCCTGGTTTCACTGGACCGGCATTACACCGGCGCTCGGCGAGCAGCCCCGAGAGACGCTTGTTGCCGCTTGCAGGGCCGCGAAGGCGGCCGGCGCGCGCGTCAGCTGCGATTTGAACTTCCGCGCCAAGCTCTGGACCGAGGAGGAAGCGCAGGCCGTCATGCGCCCGCTGATGGAGTACGTCGACGTGTGCATCGCCAACGAAGAGGATGCGGAGAAGAGCCTGGGCTTTACGGCGGGAGCGTCGGACGTGGAATCGGCCGAGCTGGACGAGGAGGCCTATTTCCGTCTCGCCCGACAGCTAAAACGGGAGTACGATTTCGAGACGGTTGCCATCACGCTACGGGAGAGCTTTTCGGCCTCCATGAATGGCTGGAGTGCCGTCCTCCATGACGAGAGGGAGTGCACCGAACCCCACCGATCCAAACGGTACGAAATCCAGCTCGTCGACCGCGTCGGCGGCGGCGATTCCTTCGCCAGCGGGCTGATTGCGGGACTCTTGCAGAAAGACGACACGCGGATGGCGCTGGAGTTTGCCGTCGCGGCCTCGTGCCTGAAACAGACCATACCGGGCGACTTCAATCTGGTCTCGAAGGACGAAGTCGAAAAGCTGGCGAAGGGAAGCGGATCCGGCCGGGTGGAGCGGTAAGCGATCCCGCCGGCCAACTCAGAGGTTTTCCAGACCTAGCTGCCGCGCCAGATCGTCTCGGCGGCTTCGACTTACCTTTAGTCGCTGTCCGGAAGTCAGACTGACCGCGTAGTCGCCACCTGCGGAGTGATGCAGGGACTCGATCAGATCCAACCGAACGATCGTCGACCGGTGAATCCGGAAGAAAAGCTCCGGATTGAGCCGCTCCTCGAGCGTCTGCATCTGCTCGCGGACGAGGTACGACTTTGCACCGACGTGCAGCTCGGCGTACGGTCCGCTGGCGGAGATGAAGTCGATCTGCTCGACGGGGACAACTTTGACCTTACCGCGCATGTCCACCGCGATGCGCTCGAGATAGGACGACTGCGGCGTCTCGTCTTCGTCCTGAAGCAGCGAGAGTAGGCGGTCTTTTGCCTTATCGACGTTTTGCAGGCGAAGCGTTTTCTTCGCCCGCTCGAACGCCTGCTCGAATCGTTCGTCGTCGAAGGGCTTCAGGAGGTAATCCACGGCCGCAACGTCGAAGGCCTTGAGGGCGTAGCGGTCATAGGCGGTCACGAAAATAGTGAGCGGCATGTGCTCGGCTCCGACCTCCTCGACCACTTCAAGACCCGTTTTTCCCGGCATCTGAACGTCAAGGAAGACGAGGTCCGGTTCGAGCTTTCGGATGGCGTCGATCGCTCCACGACCGCTGTCCGCCTCTCCCACGAGATCGACCTCGGCGAAGGACTCGAGCAGATCGGAGAGACGCTGCCGGGCTAGCGGTTCGTCGTCGACGATGAGGACGCGCAGAGTGCTATTCGCCGGCATCAGCTGAGACGGTCTCTGTGCGGAGGTCGGACGTCGTGTGGAATGGGATGGTTAACTGGGCGAGGAGGCCTCCCTCATCCCGGTTGCGGAAGGTAAGCTCGAAGGCCTCGCCGTAGATCTCCTCGAGACGTTCGCGCGTGTTTCGGAGGCCGAATCCGCGATTCTCATCGGGTATCTCTTGACCATCGAGACCCGGTCCGTTGTCGGCGACGCCGATTACGAGGCGTCTGCCGGACCTTCGCGCGTCGATCCGAATACGTCCGGTGCCCTCGGCATTGCTGGCGCCGTGTTTTACGGCGTTTTCGATGATGGGCTGCAGGATGAGATTCGGGATCAGGGCCTCCAGCACGTCCGGCTCGACGTTCTTCTCGATGCTGAGGCGGCCTTGAAAACGGATTTTCTGGATTTCCAGATATCCATCGAGAAACGTCAGTTCCTGCCGCAGCGGTACCTCGGGCTCGGCGCCGTCCTCCAGTGTGTAACGGAGGAGCTCACTCAGGCGCGCGAGCATCCGGCGCACCCCCTGCGGATCGCGCTCGACGAGCGAGGAGACGGCATGCAGCGTGTTGAATAGGAAATGCGGATTGATCTGCATCCGCAGCGCCTGCAGCCGCGCTTCGGAGAGCTGGGCTTGCAGCCGGTCGGCATGGGCGCGAAGTGCGAGCGTCTCGGCCTGGCGGGCCTGATAGCGGTAGAAGTAGTCGCGTGCAAATCCCGCCGAAAGAACCGCGAGGTAGACCATGAACTCATTCAAGAACCATAGATTCGCTATCGCGCGGATGGGGTTGAACGGCGCCGGGCGATTGCCTGGAAAAAGATAGACGCGGACGGCATCGTCGTAGATGTCGACGCCGATGGCGATCACAAAGGCGACGACCAGGTGTAGCGGGACGCGCGAGATCCAGTTGGCACGATCAACGCTGAAGCGGCGGCTGAGCCAGAAGATGAGCGGCGTCAGCGCTGCCCAGAGATAGAACGTAAAGAACACCGGAAGCGTGGACCGGAGACGCTCTGCCGTCCCGACGTCTTCCCGAAAGGGATCCAGGACGCGGCTGCCGGCCGTCAGCACGGCGAGGAACGTCCAGAAGCCCAGAATGACGACCATCTCCAGCCAGAATCGCCGGCGCGGGCTGATGGTTCGGCCGCCGTGTTCAAGCATCGAAGCGGCTTGTTGTCGGTTGTCGGGAAGCATGATGTATCTCTGCGGTCCAAGGAGCCACCCGCGAAACGGCCGTTGGGACGGTCTACAGGTCGGACATTCTCAAGATAAGACAGCTCTGCGCCATGATCGTGCATTTCATGACGCTGCCGTGCAGTTGGTTCTTACCCGCGAATCTTGTCGAGGATGCTGCCGATATCAGTAGGTGACTCTCACCCACCTTAGCACGTCAGACTGCCGCTGGATGACCATGAAGATACAGATTGGGACCGCTCTGCTTCTTGCTGCCACTTTCCTGGTTGCCGGCCGGTCCGAGGCACAGCAGCGACAGATGGGGCCGCCTCCGACGAGAATAGGCGGAGAGGTCGCCGACGCCGACACCCGCGAGCCCGTCGAAACGGCATCGATCGCCGTCTGGAGCGCCGCCGATTCGTCGCTCGTGACGGGAGCCATCACGAATGAGGACGGGGAATTCACCATCGAGGGCATCCGGCCCGGTCCGTACTACGTGCGGGTCAGCTTCGTGGGCTACGTCACCGAGACCGTCTCCAACGTCGAGCTTCGGCCCGGATCGTGGAGCGCCGACCTGGGCACGATCGCCCTTCGGCCCGATACGCAGCAGCTCGATGAGGTCGTGGTGGAGGAGGAGCGGGATTTCGTGCAGATCGGGATCGACAAGACCGTCTACAACACGAAGGACCAGCTTGTCACCGCCGGCGGCAATGCAAGTGACGTGCTGCAGGAGATCCCGTCGGTCGAAGTCGACATCGACGGAAACATTAGCCTGCGCGGCAATCAGAACGTTGCCGTCCTCATCAACGGGCGGCCGACCGCGATGACCGGCGAAGCTCTCGTCACCTTTCTCCAGGGACTTCCCGCCAGCTCCGTCGAGAGCGTGGAGGTGATCCCGAATCCGTCGGCCAAATATGAGCCCGACGGCATGTCCGGTATCCTCAACATCGTACTGAGCAAGGATCAGGACCGCGGGCTCGGCGGCAGCCTCACGGCTGGCGTCGGTACGCAGGGTAGCTACAATGCTTCCGGCTCGATGAACTACCAGAAAGGCAAGTTCTCCACCTTCTCCAATTACGGATTTCGACACAGCTCCCGCGATTTCGATGGTGACCGGCTCCGTGAAAACCGGATCGCCGATCCTCTGACCATCCTCACCCAGAATGACGAGGCGGATCGCGGCGGCTTCTCTCACAATGTCAACGCGACCGTCGACTACTCGATCGCCGATAAGAGCACGCTCTCGCTAGCGGCCGTCTTCAGCTATCGCACAGGCGAGAGCACGGGGCTGAACATGTACCGGCTGCTGGATGCGGATCGCGATCTGACGAGTCGATACAGCCGCTCGCGGGACGGCAGCCGCCGCGACCTCAACCAGGATTACCGCCTTACGTACTCGCGGATTGCGGATCCGGGCCGACACGAGCTGACGGCAGAGGTGCGCTACGAGCACGAGGACGAAAGTGACGAATCGCTCTACATTCAGCAAGATCTGGCGATGACCGGTGAGCCATCCGACGAGACGCCGCTGCGCCAGATGTCAGAGCAGACCGAGTTCACCAATGAGATCTCCGGCCAAGTCGACTACGTGCGGCCGCTGCTCAGCGGCAAGATGGAAGCCGGATACAAGGGTTCGCTCGAGGATCTCGACAGCGAGCTCTATGCCGAGACGTTCGACTACGATACCGGCGGATTCTTACCAGAGACCGGCCGCAACAACCAGTTCGACTACCGCGAGCAGATCCACGCCGGCTATGGGATCGTCAGCCAGGAGCTCGGCCGCTTCAACGTCCAGGTGGGCGTGCGGCTCGAGCAGGCGATGACGCAGTTTGATCTCCTGACGACGAACGAAACCTTCAAGAACGACTACTTCAGCGTCTTCCCGAGCGCGTTTGCCACGTACAGCCTGCAGGAGAGCCAGACCGGGCGAAAGCAGCTCAAGCTGAGCTACAGCAAGCGGGTGAACCGTCCGAACACCTGGCAGCTGAATCCCTTCGACGATATGGACGACCCGGAATTCCGCCGGGAGGGCAATCCATACCTGAATCCCGAGTACACACACTCGATGGAGGCCAGTTACATCCAGTTCTCTGGGCCGGCCTCACTGACCGTCACCCCATATTACCGGAAGACCGTCGACCAAATTCGCTGGTACGAGTTCATGGATGACGAGGGCGTCTCCATCGTCACCTTCCGCAACTTCGACTCGAGCGACTCGTGGGGTGCGGAGACGATCGGCACGCTCCGGCTGTCGGACTGGCTGAATGCGCACGCGAGCTTCAATGCCTTCAGAATGCAGACCGACGGCTCGAACGTCGAGACAGACCTGAGCAACGATGCCTGGGGCTGGTCGGCGCGCGGAAACGCCACGATCAACGTCCAGGAGGGCCTTGACGTGCAGCTATCCTACTTCTACCGCGCGCCGATGGACATCGAGAACGGCCGGATCGGCTCCTTCTCGATGGCGAATCTCGGCGTCCGCCAGCAGCTCTGGGATCGGAAGGCGAGCCTGAGCCTGCAGGTGCGCGATCCGTTCGCGACGATGGGTTTCAACGTGCAGCGGGAGGACGAGCGCTTCTATCAGGAATCCTTCCGCAGCTTCAACTCGCGCGAGCTGAACCTGACCTTCACGTACAACTTCGGCAATCAGGATCAGCAGCGCCGCCGCCGCGGTCAGCGGCAGGAGGCGGATGACGACATGCAGGAGATGCAGATGCCTTGATGTGGGTTGCAGGTTGCAAGTTGCAGGTTGCACGTTCGGGCGCCGGATGAGGCGTTGGCGCTCGTGATTGGTGTCTATCTCGGGAACTGCCTCCTGGCGTCAAGCGGTCGTGAGGGATGCGGGGGATTCGGCCGTTTCTGGAAAGGCTTTCAGAATGGCTCTGTCGTGGGTGGCCATCGGAACGCCCAGTCGTCTGGCTACGGC
>CAZQAS010000167.1:1966-7840 GCA_964591285.1 uncultured Rhodothermales bacterium | reverse complement strand
ATCCTCCTGCACGGCATCTGCTACGACTTCTTCTTCGTGACCGGCCAGATCTACGTCGACAAGAAATCGACTCCGGCCATTCGCGGCCAAGCGCAGGGCTTTCTGGTGTTCGTGACCTATGGCGTCGGTCTCGGCATTGGAGCGCAGCTCGTCGGCGGCCTCAACAACGCGCTGAGGGGTACGGCCGACGTGCTCTCGCTGGAGTTCTGGCAGACCTTCTGGATCTACCCGGCCGTCTTTGCCGCCGTTGTAATGGTATTCTTTGCGTTCACCTTCAAAGACCGCGTGATCACGAAGGACGACGAGCCGGATATGTCCGCCGCGGAAGTGATGGGCGGAACCTGACGCACCGAGGGCGGATGATGGTGTAATTCTAAGAGTAGAGGTTTGAGATGACTACACGTCGCGATTTTCTTAAAGCCTCGGCCGTCGTATCGGCCGGCAGCATTGCCTTTATGGGATCGGCGGGCGGCGTATCCGCCGCACACCGCCCGGACGAGCCTTTTCAGATTTCCCTTGCGGAATGGTCCTTCCATCGGAGCATCTTTGAGGGACCGATGGACCACCTGGATTTTCCCGGTGCCGCACGGCGCTACGGCATCGACGCCGTGGAATACGTAAATCAATTCTTCAGAGACAAGGCTGCCGATACGGCCTATCTGGCGCAGATGCAGGAGCGCTGCGATGCGAACGGCGTTCAGAGCCTGCTCATCATGATCGATGGGGAGGGCGCATTAGGTGATCCGAACGACAGCGAGCGAATGCAGGCCGTCGACAATCACAAGAAGTGGGTGGATGCCGCAGAGGTTCTCGGCTGTCATTCGGTTCGCGTCAACGCGCGAAGCAATCCTGAATTGAGCTATGACGAGCAGATGAGGCTCGCGGCCGACGGCTTGCGCTCGCTGGGCGAGTATGCTGATGGTGCGGGGATCAACGTAATCGTGGAGAATCACGGCGGCCTCTCGAGCAACGGGAAATGGCTGGTTGGCGTGATGGATATGGCGGATCATCCGCGGGTCGGCACGCTTCCTGATTTCGGCAACTTCCTTATCGACGAAGGACACTGGTACGACCGCTATCAGGGTGTTGAGGAGATGATGCCTTACGCGAAGGCGGTCAGCGCGAAGTCGCATGACTTCGATGAAACGGGCAACGAGGCCTACACCGACTATTTCAAGATGATGCGGATCGTCCTCGACGCCGGCTACCGCGGATACGTCGGCATCGAATACGAGGGCAGTAATCTCAGCGAGGAGCAGGGCGTCGGAGCGACGCGCAATCTGCTGGCGCGGGTGAGGGATGAGCTTCGTGACGAGTACGCGGATAGCTGAGCACGTCGCGGCCGCAGCCGAGAAACGATTCCCCGGTCATACGGTACGATTAGGTCTGGAAAAGACGTCGATGCGGCGCGTCGCCTGATTACACAGCAGGCACATCCCCTAGCGAAAAGGCGCGCCGGCGAGCAGCACCGTTAGTACCGTATGGACGATCGCATCATTATCCGAGGGGCGCGGGAGCACAACCTCAAGAACATAGATCTGGATATTCCGCGCGAGCGGCTCGTCGTAATCACGGGTCTGTCAGGATCCGGGAAGTCGAGCCTGGCCTTCGACACGATCTACGCAGAAGGTCAGCGGCGCTACATGGAAAGCCTGAGTGCCTATGCCCGTCAGTTCTTGGGGATGATGGAACGTCCCGACGTCGACTTCATCGACGGGCTCTCTCCGGTGATCGCGATCGAGCAGAAGACGGTCAGCAAGAATCCACGATCGACCGTCGGTACGGTCACGGAGATTTACGATTTCATGCGCCTGCTCTTTGCTCGAGCCGGTAAAGCATACTCGTACATCTCGGGCAAGCCGATGCGCAAGCAGTCCGATGACGAGATCATCGACGGACTGCTTGATTTTCCAGAGGGTACACGTCTGATCATCCTCGCGCCCGTGGTGAAGGGCCGGAAAGGCCACTATCGCGAGCTGTTCGAGCAGATGGGCCGGCAGGGCTTTCAGCGGGTGCGCATCGACGGTGAGATCGTCGAGATCGAGGAGGGAATGAAGGTCGATCGGTATAAGACGCACGATATTGAAGTCGTGGTCGACCGGATCGTGGTGAAGGATGAGATTCGCCCGCGCGTCGCGCAGTCCGTCGAAACGGCGCTGGGTATGGGCGGCGGAGCGCTGATCGCGTCAATCGTGGGCGGACCGGATGAGACGGGAGATCGGCTCTTCAGCCGGCACCTGTTCAGTCCCGAGGACGGTATCTCGTACGATGATCCTTCGCCGAACACTTTCTCCTTCAACACGCCCTATGGCGCGTGTCCGGAGTGCAACGGGCTGGGGACGCGGCGTGAGATCGATCCCGAGCTTATCATCCCGGACGATACGAGGACTATCGCACAGGGGGCCATTGCGCCGCTCGGCAAACCGCGCGACATCTGGATCTTCAGCCAGATGAGGGCGGTCGCCGAGGCGTACGACTTCGATTTCGATACGCCCGTCGGCGAGCTCACGCCGGAGCAGCGGGCGGTGATCCTCCACGGCGCTGGTGAGAAGCAGTTCGATATCGTTTACCGCTACAAGGACCGTGAGGTGCGCTACAAACACCGTTTCGGCGGCGTTTACGAGCACGTCTCGCACACCTACGAGAACACGTCGTCCGCATCGCAGCGAAAATGGGCGGAATCGTACATGCGGCAGATGCCGTGCAGCGAGTGCGGAGGCGGCCGGCTGAAGAAGGAGAGCCTCTCCTACCGGATCGGTGAGAAGAACATCGCGGATCTGGTGAAGATGGATTTCGTGACGCTGCGCGACTACTTCGAGGACGTGGAGCTCGCCGAACGGCAGTGGATCATCGCACGCCCGATCATCAAAGAAATCAAGGAGCGGCTCGATTTTTTGGTCAACGTCGGAGTCAATTATCTGAGTCTCGATCGACCGGCCCGAACCCTTTCCGGTGGTGAGAGCCAGCGGATTCGTCTTGCTACCCAGATCGGGACGCAGCTAACGGGTGTGCTTTACGTGCTCGACGAGCCGTCGATAGGGCTGCATCCGCGTGACAACAACCGGCTCATCGATTCACTCAAACAACTGCGCGATCTCGGAAACTCGGTATTGGTGGTCGAGCACGATCGGGAGATGATCGAATCGGCGGACTTCGTCATCGATCTCGGCCCCGGCGCCGGCGAACAGGGCGGGCACGTGATCGGGGCGACGCAGCCGACCGACCTGCCGATCAGCGTGAACGGGTTCGAGAGCCTTACCGCAGCGTATCTTCAGGGCGATAAGCGTATCGGTGTCCCACGCGAGCGCCGAAAGGGGATCGGGCCGCGTCTGCGACTGCAAGGAGCAACGGGTCACAATTTGAAGGGAGGCACGCTCGAAGTTCCGCTGGGAACGTTCGTCTGCGTAACGGGCGTGTCGGGCTCCGGAAAATCGAGCCTCATCAATCAGACGCTCTATCCGATCCTCGCCAAGCGCTTCCACAACGCGAAGCTGGTTCCGCTTCCCTACGAGGCCATCGAAGGCGAGGAGCACGTCGACAAGGTCATCGACATCGACCAGAGTCCTATCGGACGCACGCCGCGATCCAATCCGGCCACGTATACCAATCTCTTTACGCCGATCCGCGACCTCTTCGCGCAGCTTCCGGAGTCCAAAATCCGCGGCTACGATAAAGGCCGGTTTTCTTTCAATACGAAGGGGGGGCGCTGCGAGAAGTGCAAAGGCGCGGGCATCGTGAAGCTGGAGATGAATTTCCTCCCGGACGTTTACGTCGAGTGCGACACGTGCAGGGGTAAGCGGTACAATCCGGAGACCCTTGAAGTACGGTTCAAGGGAAAGTCAATCGCCGACGTGCTGGAGATGACCGTCGCGGAGGCACTCTCGTTCTTCGAGAACGTACCGCGTATCGAGCGGAAACTGCGAACGCTGGCGTCGGTCGGGCTGGGTTACATCCGGCTTGGGCAGCAGTCGACCACGCTTTCCGGGGGAGAGGCCCAGCGGGTGAAGCTCGCGAAGGAACTCTCGCGGCCCGGGACGGGAAGAACGCTTTACATCCTCGATGAACCGACGACGGGCCTACATTTCGAAGACATCCGCCACCTTTTGAGTGTGCTCCGCGCGCTCGTGAAGAAGGGAAATACGGTAGTCGTCATCGAGCACAACATGGATGTCGTCAAGGTCGCCGACTGGATCATCGATCTCGGACCCGACGGCGGGGACGACGGAGGTCGGATCGTCTCCGCCGGTACGCCGGAGGAGACGGCGGAGCAGAGCACGTATACTGGCCTCCATCTCAGGGAGGAGCTCGCGCGATTCACTGGTGATGACGAGGAGGAGGAAGATGTGGACCTGGACTCGCTTGCCTCCGAAGAAGACGAGATGGAGGAGGATGAGGGCATCGAAGAGGACGAGCTGCTCGCGGAAGAGGAAGGCGAGCCCGTGGGTTGATGCCGTTTCGTGACATCCTTCAACAATACGTAGGGGACAGAAAATGACGGATACGGGCGAGACGCTCAGATATCCTATCGGCCGCTTCAAGGCGCCGGAGCGCGTTTCGGCCGATGACAGGGCCCGGTGGATCGACGAGATCGCGCAGCTGCCGCTCCTCTTGCACGGCGCGGTCGAGGATCTATCGGATGGGCAGCTCGAAACGCCCTATCGGCCCGGTGGATGGACGATCCGGCAGGTCGTGCATCATCTGGCCGACAGTCACATGAACGCCTACATCCGGTTTCGCCTGGCACTGACCGAGGCTACGCCGACCATCAAACCGTATGACGAGTCGGCCTGGGCTGAGCTGGTCGATGCGCGCGGTGCGCCCCTAACGGACTCACTTGATCTTGTGCGCTCGCTGCACGGGCGATGGATTCGCCTCCTCCGATCGATGGATGAAGACGCCTGGTCACGTGCGTTCGATCACCCGGAAAGCGGCCCATACCCACTAACGCGCGCGCTTGCGCAGTATGCCTGGCACGGCAAACACCACCTGACGCATATTACGAGTCTGCGGCAGAGGAAGAAGTGGTGAGCTAGAAGGAAAGCATCACATCCGTTAGAATGGCACAGCCACCGGTAGTACCCGCCTACAATAAACCGGATGCCCCCGGCATCTGGATGAATTTCGACAACTCCGTTTCGATCTATCACGTCGTAAAGGCGGAGGACGATTTCGAGACGGCGGCGCGGGACGTGTTTGGATACGTAAAGAAGGCGCAGGAGGATTTTCCGGATTGGCCCCGCGTCTTCTACATCGACATCCGCGGGCATGATGGGGACCAGGCCGGATTCGACGCGGACTTCTACGAATTCCAGCAGGAGTTTTTCTTCTCGACGCTCGCGCCGTTTCTGACCGGCTTTGAGATGCCGCTTACGGGGCCACTCCTGAATCCTGAACGGCAGCGTAACGATTTGCCGGACCGCCTGGTGGTTAGGATCGAGACGGACGAATGATTGTTATTCTCGGTGATCTGCCGGCCGACATCGATCAGCGGATACGGCGCATCGCACCGGAGATGGACGTGGTGCGGGGCGCGGAGGACGGACGAGCGCTCGAGGAGGCCGTGATCGTGGTTGGACGGCCGGGCCTTGATGATCTCGAAAGCGCCGGGCGTCTGCGCTGGCTTCAGCTCTCGAGCGCCGGAGCGAATCGGTATGTAGGTCGGGTGCCGGAGCACGTGCTTCTGACGAGTGCGAGCGGCGTCTATGGAATTCCAGTCGCGGAGCACGTGTTCGCGATGATGCTCGGTCTCGTGCGTGCCGTACCGGATTCGGTGCGCTCCGCCGCGGAGCGGCGTTGGGATCGCGACGCCCGGTACGACGAAATCTACGGGACAACGTGCGGCGTGTTGGGATTTGGAGATATCGGTCGGGAGGT
>CAZQAS010000167.1:0-1866 GCA_964591285.1 uncultured Rhodothermales bacterium | reverse complement strand
GTATTCGAAGAGGAGCCGCTACCGGAGGAGAGTCCACTCTGGTCGATGGCGAACGTGATCCTCACACCGCACGTAGGCGGCGCGACCCCAAGGGAAGCTGAACGCGTGGCGGGTGTGTTCCTGGAGAACTTGCAGCGGTGGGTGGATGGCCGGACCCTGATGAACGTTGTCGACCGGAAGCTGGGTTACTAGCGCCAGGTTGCGGAGGCGCCGGTACGTACTAGACGGCCGAAGCGGTGGTTCGGCAAACTGCCGCGTCGCCAGTGCTTACGCCGTGGATTTCCGTGCGCGATTCGCCGTCTCCTCGTCGATGTCGAACACCTCGTCACCGATCCACACCCGTTCCGGCGTGGTGAAGAAGAGGCCCTGAACGAAAGAGACGGCATCCTCGACGGAGGCCGGACTGGCCGTATCGGCTCGGAAATAGCGTTCGTTGGCATCGTATGCGTCCGTGTCGCGAAGTCCCTGCTCCCAGTCTTCGTCGAGTCCGATGTTATTCGAAGCCAGTTGTTTTTTGTTGACCCGCGTCGCTGAGTCCTTGTCTACCGAAAACCGAAACATTCTGGATTCTCATTATGCATGCATTTGCTCGCTACTTTGAAAGCCGACGTTTCGGAGAACTGATCCGCGGCATGAATCGAGATTACTAGTAATTCTCACTTTAGTGCGACACGGCAGAGGGCGTCGTGAACGCAGGATGGCCTCCGGCATAGAAGGACTGTCGACAATCCCAGAAGGTGTAGATAGAACGTGGCTGAAGAGAACGAAAATCAGGATCAAGATCGAAGACCGCGGCTACCGCGGATGGGCTCCGGCAGCGGTGGGCAGCGGCGCGGTCTCGTCGTCTGGTTGGTGCTTTTGACGCTGGCGCTGGTATGGGCGTGGAGCCTGCTGGATACGCGCAACCTGACGCAGATCAGCTATAGCCAGTTCAGGCAGCAGCTGCGCGACGGCAACATCGAGCAGGTTACCGTCACCGGTCAGCGGATCGAGGGAATGCTTGCCAATCAGGCCACGCGTATGACCGGACAAGGTGACACGGTCGCCTACCGCGAGTTTCTAACGCACCTTCCCTCCTTCGGAGATGACGAGCTGATGGCCATGCTGGAGGAGCACGGCGTCGAGGTGCAGACCGAGCCCCAAAGCGACTTCAACTGGTGGCCTTTCCTGCTGATGGGCTTGCCGTTTGTGCTCTTTCTACTTCTCGGCTATGCGTTTTTCAGCCGCATGCAGGGGCAGGGGCAGGGCCTGTTCAACATCAAGAAGAGCAAGGCGAAGCTGTACGATCAGGAGGAGGCTACGACGACCTTCGACGACGTAGCCGGAGCGGAGGGCGCCAAGGAAGAGCTGCAGGAGATCGTCGCGTATTTGACGCGGCCGGAGCGGATTCGTCGACTCGGCGGCAAGGTTCCGAAGGGCGTGCTGCTCGTCGGGCCACCGGGAACGGGTAAGACGCTGCTGGCCAGGGCCGTCGCGGGCGAGGCAGGCGTTCCGTTCTTCAGCATTACGGGATCAGATTTCATGGAAATGTTCGTCGGCGTCGGCGCCTCGCGCGTGCGGGACCTTTTCAAAGACGCGAAAGAGAAAGCGCCGGCTATCATTTTCATCGACGAACTGGATTCTATCGGGCGCCAGCGCGGCGCAGGGCTCGGCGGCGGCCATGATGAGCGGGAACAGACGCTGAACCAGCTTCTCTCCGAGCTCGACGGATTCGAGCCGACCGAGGACGTGATTGTGATGGCTGCGACGAACCGGCCGGACATTCTCGATCCGGCGCTGCTCCGTCCGGGCCGCTTTGATCGCCGCATTACTGTCGACCTCCCCACGCAACGCGACCGTGCCGAAATCCTCCACATACACGCTCGC
>CAZQAS010000166.1:0-7911 GCA_964591285.1 uncultured Rhodothermales bacterium | reverse complement strand
GAAGCTGTCGTGCTTCTCGGCCGTCGTGCCCGTCAGCGGCTGAAACCAGTGCGTGTAATGCGTCACGCCGCGCTCGGTCGCCCATTCCTTCATCGCCATAGCGACGGAGTCCGCAATGGAGGGATCGATCGGCCGGCCCTTCTCGATGGTCGCGAGAATGCTCTTGTAGACATTCTTCGGCAAACGACTCTTCATCGCTTCGAGGCCGAACGTGTTTTCGCCGAAGATTTTCTCAATGTCCATCGGCTGCGAAGGCGCCCGCCCGTTCCGGACGAATTTCGTCGCCGCCTTCACATTGTAGTCGTCGATTAGCTTGTTCATGGCAAAGCTTGGTCTGGGTTCTGGCTATTCGGCTAAGTGGTTGCGAGAAGGCGGCGCTTCATGCCGCTTTCGACTCGCCGTCGGGCTCGTGTTCGGATTCTTCGTCGATCTCGGCGAGCTCCATGGGTGTCGGTTGGATGGTCTGCGTCTCCTTGAACGTGCTGAGCACGATACTCGTAGAGGTCCCGTGCACGCCGGGCAGCGCCTGCACCTTCGACAAGAACCGCTCGAGAGAGGTCGTATTGCGCGTTCGCATTTTGAGGATATGCGATCCTTCGCCCGTCACCGAGTGGACTTCGAGGACCTCCGGCATGGACGACATCTCTTGCACGAATCGGGGATAGTGAGAGGAGCCGTCGACCGTCACACGGATGAAGGCCGTGATGTCAAAATGAAGACGCTTCGGCTCAACGACGGCATGATAGCCGCTGATCACGCCGCGCTCTTCTAGCTTCCGCATGCGCTCGCTGACCGACGGCACCGACAGTCCAACCACCTCCGAGATGGCGTTCCGCTTCATCCGTCCGTTCTCCTGCAGCAGCTCGAGGATGGTGACATCTATCTCGTCGATTCGATCCATCTCGATTCGTTACGCTCAATTTCCATCGTACCCTAAATAACTATGCACCATGCCGCAAAAACTACAAGTATTTGTGGCAAGTTGCTAGTATCGGACTAAATTTGTTATGTGTTGTTGCGGCGTCCGCGTGCGTCGCAGGTGAATTTCACAGAGCCTTTGCGGGGCTGGCGCCGCCGCATTAGTTTGGAGCAAAAAAGAGGCGTGAAATGAAGCGAAGAAACTTCCTGAAGAATGCCGTTCTCGCGGGCTCGGCCGCCGCAGCGGGATCGACGGTGGCGCTGGCGCCGGACGCGCGAGCGAAGCCGTCGACACCGCTCCGCAACCTCGCGCCGCTCACGCAGCTCGGGGGCAACCCGATCGGCGTCTCGACCTACTCGTTCTGGCGATTCGACGGCCCGAAGGAGGACTATCCCATTGAAGATTGCATCGACAAGGCCGCGGAGATGGGATTCGACGGCGTCGAGATCCTCCACATCCAGATGAACTCGGAGGAGAACGATTACCTCCAGATGCTGAAGCGCCGCGCGTACGAGCGCGGACTCGCATTGATGGGATTCTCGACCCACCAGGGGTTCGTCTCCCCAGATGCCGAAGAACGGCAGTCGAACATCGAACGGACCAACCACCAGATAGACCTCGCCGCAAGCCTCGGCATCCCCACCATGCGGATCAACACGGGCCGCTGGGGAACGAGCGAATCCTTCGATGAGCTGATGGCGAACCGGGGGATCGAGCCGCCGCTCGAGGGCTATACCGACGACGAAGCCTTCGTCTGGGTGATCGATGCGATCGGCGAGTGCGTCGACCACGCCGCGAATCAGGGCGTGATCCTCGGCCTCGAGAACCATTGGGGCCTCGGTCGCACGCCGGAGGGTGTCCTGCGCATCGTCGAGGCTATCGACTCGCCATGGCTTCAGGTCACGCTCGACACCGGCAATTTCCTCGAGGATCCATACGACGACCTCGCCATGCTGGCACCCTATACGGTCTTGCTGCAGGCGAAGACATATTACGGCGGCGGCACCTGGTACACGCTCGACCTCGATTACGAACGCATCGCAGGCATCATGCGCGAAGCGGGCTTCGAGGGGTGGGTCTCGCTCGAGTTCGAGGGACAGGAGTCCCCCGACACGGCCGTGCCGCAGAGCCTGGCGCTGCTGCGCGAATCCTTCGGGTGATGGCGGTCGCTCGGTCGTGTGCCGGAGAGGGAGGCTTCAGGTGTCGAATCGAACGTCACGCGTTCGCTTCTCCGTACCCGTGGACTGGGTGAGCGGCTCGTAGAGTTCCGGGCGCCGTGCGTCGAGCCATCGGCGGCCGGAGGAGGAGGGCAGCACGCTCGCCTCGAGGTCGGCGATTACCATGTCGTCGCCGGCCTTGCCGGTCTCGATGAGGATCTCACCGTACGGATCAAGTATCATCGCATTCCCCGTACGTACCTCATCGTCGTCGCGGCCGACGCCATTGCTGAAGAGCAGGAACATCCCGTTGTCGTGAGCCCGCGCCGGAAGCCACCGCATCAACCATCCACGGCCTTTCGGTCCTCGGAATTCGGCCTCTACGGCTTCCGGATCTTCATGCCGGCGCTCCCATAACTCGAGATCGATCGCACCCATCGCACGCGGACTCCGCGATCGGCACCCGCCCGTCTGATGCGGCGCAAGCAGAATCTCGGCACCCTGCAGAGCGGTGATCCGCGCGTTTTCGACGAGGTTGTTGTCGTAGCAGGTCAGCACGCCGACGCGAGCACCCTGCGGGATGTCAAAGACCGTGTACTGATCGCCCGAGCTGATGTGCTCGCTGATGAAGGCGTGCAGTTTCCGGTGGCAGGCAAATTGCCCGTCCGGCATGGCGACGACATAGCTGTTAAACAGCCCGCCCTCCGAATCCACCTCGATGAGTCCCGCACCGATCGTCATGTCGTACGCGGCCGCGAGATCGAGCAGGCATTCCGTGGATGGGCCGTTGGGGATCGGCTCGGCGAGCTCCCGCACGTCCGCCCGGCTGAGCTTCCGCACGTGCCAGTATCCCGAGATGCACATCTCCGGAAACGCGATGAGATCCACGTTCCGCCGTGCCGCCTGTTCAATGAAGGCTGTTATGCGCGCGCAATTCGCACCCTTGCCTCCCGGGGCGTGCTGGAATTGCACGGATGCAGCACGGAGATCTTTCATACTCGGGTCATCCCCCCGTTTCAGTCTCTGACGATAGCGTTGGGGCGCTTCTAACGTACGTGTTCAGCCACCTATTGGTCTCCCACAGCATGTGCAGGACGGATTCGCGGGCTCGATAGCCGTGGCTCTCGTGCGGCAGCATGACCAGCCGCACGGTTTTCCCGAGCCCCTTCAACGCGCTATAGAGCCGTTCGCTCTGCATCGGATAGGTGCCGGAGTTATTGTCTACCGCCCCGTGGATGAGCAGCAGCGGCTCGTCGATATCATCAGCATGCATGAATGGAGACGTCGCGAAGTACACCTCCGGCGCTTCCCAGAAGAGGCGCTCCTCGGCCTGAAAGCCGAATGGCGTCAACGTCCGATTGTAGGCACCGCTTCGGGCAATGCCCGCGCGGAAAAGGTCCGAATGCGCCAGCAGATTTGCGGCCATGAACGCGCCGTATGAATGGCCGCCAATGGCCACCCGCTCCGGATCGACGACGCCGCGCTCGGCTCCCATGTCGATGGCAGCGCGGGCGTTCATCACGAGCTGCTCGACGAACGTATCGTTCGGCTCCTCATCCCCCTCCCCGATGATCGGCATCGAGGCGCCGTCGATCACGGCGAATCCTTGCGTGACGTACGGCAGGGCCGCCCAGTAGCTGACGTACTTGAAGCGATAGGGCGAATCGCTAACCTGTCCGGCTGCATCGGCGCTCTTGAACTCGCGCGGATAGGCCCACACCAGTGCCGGCAGCGGGCCGTCGACGGAGGGGTCGTAATCCGCCGGCAGATACAGCGTCGCCGTGAGCTGTACGCCGTCTTCGCGCTCGTAGACGACGAATTCCTTCTTGATGTCCGCCAGCTCCGGGTACGGATGGGCGAAATCGGTAATCTGCTGCGTCTCTCCGGATTCCAGATTGCGGACGAAATAATTAGGCGGCTCCGACGGCGACTCGCGCCGCGTGAGCAGCGTCACGGGATCGGCGGCGAGCAGCAGAGCCGGCGATTCATAATACGGGGCCTCCGACCGGAAGAGTTCTTCCGTTTCGCCGTCGGTCAGGTCCATTTTCCGGAGGAACGGCCGGTTGCCCTCCGGGGTCGCGCCCTCACCGGTGAGAAAGATCGATCCCTCGTCCGTCCACAACACGTGCATTCCGTGTTGGTTGGGGCGCATTACGGGATTCCCGGGATGGTTGTACCGATCTTCCGACGAGTAATCGAACAAGACGTGCGGCGCCGACTCGGGAGCATCCGGCTGCACGACGTACGTGCGGCGCTGGCGCGTCTTCCACCAGTACTCGGAGACGAGCGCGACCTGGCCGGTGCCCCACCGGACGCCGGCGTAGCGCAGGCGCAGCGTCGCAATCGGCGTGGGGTCGTCGGTAAACGGCGCCGCGAGCGTATACAACCGGTCCCGTTCGTCGGCGTCTCGACGGGCGTCGCCGCCGTCAAGCGCCTCCACCCAGGCGAGCGTCCCGGGCGCATCCGCACGCCAGTGGATCGAGCGGATGCCGGTCGGGACCGACCCGAATGCGGTCGGCACCTCCTCCTGAAGCGGAAGATCGGCGATTTCCTCAACGAGCCGGCCCTCGCGGTCATAGACCTCGATGCGACTCGCGAAGCGATACGCCGGCACGCGATACGAAAACGGTCGATGGATCGACTCGACGAGGACGAATTCGCCGCTCGGCGATGGCGAGGCGCCCGTGACGAGCAGCGGTGCGCCGAAAGTCACTCTGTTGCCATCTAGATCCACCAGCTCGAGCTGTGCCGTCATGTAGTGCTCGAATACGGCTTTGTCGTGCGGATTCTTGAGAAGATCCTGATAGGTCCGCGCGGGAGCCTCCGCACCGGTATTTTCCTGAACGACCGGTCCTGCAGGAACGGGATCGGCCTCGGGTGCCGGACCGCGGTCACGGGGGACCGTCCGCACGATCAGGGTCCGGCTGTCCGGCATCCAGTCGTACGGGGTTCCGTAGTACACGTCGTTGACGGCAGCGTCGGAAATTCGGCGCGCCTGCGCCGTCTCAACGTCGGCGACGTACAGATCGATGCGATCCGGCCGCGTGATCGTGAAGGCGAAGTGCCGCGAATCGGGTGCCCAGCGGACGTGGTCGATGCGCGGCTCCGGCGGCAGGCCGGCGAGCTCCTGCCGACTCGTGCCGTCGAGGCTCCCAATCGTCATCCCGACGTAGCTCGTATTGCGACTCGGACCGCTGTTCTGCGGATTGATGCGGAGCCCGGCGAGGCGCAGCTCCGGCTCCGCCAGCTCTGCGATAGAGCGTAAGCCGGGTCGTTCGAGGAGGAGCACGTGACGTTGGTCGGGGCTGAGGCTTAGCCGCGGAGTGCGTGGGGCATCAACCAGTTTGGCTAGCTCGGGCGCCGGCGCCTGATAGGTGTCCTGCGCCGTCGACGGCGGCGCGAGCAGCAGCAGGGCGGCGAGTGCGGTAAAGGCTCTTCGGACACGCATTTCAGGAGAGATCAAGCCGGAGCGGTAGACGCGGAAGATCGGCACACAGAGGCAGGATGCGCATGAATCGTAAGGTACGAACCGAATGCCTGCGATCCCACCCGACGCCTGCGATCCCATCTACCGGCGACGCTGTAAAAAGACGGGCGAGGATCGTTCACCGGCATGATCGTCGGGGCGCCGATCTGTCTACAAATATACACACGGGATGGACGCTGGACGCCACGCATGCCGTACCCATTACCCGAGTAAGCCCCTTGTAACGCTCCCGGCACATTCATTGCAACTCTATCGGATGAAGTTGACGAGTCCTTTCAATCGAGAGAGAGCAAATGGCTACCACCCAGCGATTCAGTTTTTCATCGCTCTTCGCCTTGCCGCTGTTGCTTCTGGCCGCACTCCTGCTAGTAGGCCCCGCCGCGGCCGCGGCGGACGCAAATCGAGATGATGATTCCGACGCCGAACGTGTGACGGCTACGCAGCACGTCATCCACATCAGTGTGGATGGGCTGCGCGCAGATGCCGTGACCCGTCAGTCCGCGTCAGATCTTCCGAGTTTCTATCGGTTTCGGATGGAAGGCACATATACCGATAATGCCCGCACGGACTACGATTACAGCAACACCCTTCCGAACCACACGTCGCAGCTGACCGGCCGGCGCGTCGCGGGTCAGTCGGGGCACAACTGGACGAAAAACTCGGATCCGGAGCCCGGTGAGACGCTGCACTCCAATAAAGGGGAGTACGTCGCCAGCGTCTTCGACGTGGCGCACGACGACGGACTCTCGACAGGGCTCTATACCAGCAAGTCGAAGTTCGCCGTCTACGATCAGAGCTACGACGAGGCGAACGGCGCCGAGGACGTGACGGGTGCCGACGACGGCCGTGACAAGATCGACGCGTTCGTCTATGAAGCGGACACTGACGCGCTCGTGGATCGCTTCGTGCGTGAGATGTCCGAGAGCCCGCACAACTATGCCTTCCTTCATCTGCGCGATCCGGACCGCATAGGCCATCTCTTTGATTACGACGTCGGTCACGACAACGCCTACATGCGATCGGTCCGCAAGATCGACCGAATGCTTGGAGACGTCTTCGAACTCGTCGAGAAGAGCCCGGCTTTGGCCGGCAACACGGTGATCATTCTTACCTCCGATCACGGTGGTGGCGGAAATTGGCACGGACACGGAGACGCCGATCACGTTGCGAACTACACGATCCCGTTCTACGCGTGGGGTCGCGGCGTCGAGGCTTCCGAGATGTACGCTATTAATGCGACCGGCCGGGCACATCCTGAGATGGGGCGGCCCGATTATAGTGCCGCTGGTGCGCCGATCCGAAACGGCGATGCCGCGAACCTCGCGCTGTCGCACCTGGGCTTGCCGCCTGTTCCGGGTTCGATGATCAACGTCGCCCAGAACTTGAGCACGGGCGTGATGCCGAACACGGGATTCCATCTCGCCGATCGGGAGGCCGGAACGAACTCGACGCGTTCGGCAGGAGGTAGCGAAGCAGCCGACGACGGAGCGCAGGTCGTCGATTAAGCCCCTACCGGATGTGTAAGCGTCCGGCCGATCGGGCCGATACCGGTAAAAGGCCGTGTGAGGCATGACGCTCGCACGGCCTTTTTACGTCGTCGTTGGGTGCTGAATGATTAGACGGATCCGGTGTGGCGGAGCCGATAAAATTCACTCTACAGGCCAGGAACCGCCCTTTTGCGGCGATGTTGATCGTTGGGTCGGCTTTGCCGATCGTCGGCGCCGGCAGTCCACCTAATCACATCACTGCCATGTTTGGTAATATTGGCGGGGCCGAGCTGATGCTGATCATGCTCGTGATCCTGCTCGTTTTCGGCGCCAAGCGCATACCGGAGATCGCCCGCGGGTTGGGGCAGGCGATCCGCGAGTTCAAAGCAGCCGCACGGGAGATCTCCAGCGAAATCCGCCTGGAAGGGGATCGTTCGACAATGCGGGCAAACTCGCCGTGGGAGCGCACCGCCGGCGAGCCGACCGGCACCCGCGATGCCAGAGGCGCCGCCCCGTCGACCGCCTTCGAGCGCGAGCCTTCACCTGTCCGGCACTCCGCCGACCTCGACGATTCGACGCGAGGCGCCACTCCGCGGTAGCGAAACAACATTTCTGACGGGACGTGTTACGGAGCGCAGTTCCTCGAGCCAGCAGAGATGGTCGAGGATCGGCGTTTCAAGGGTGAACATCCCCGGAAGTGACGCCCGGCATTCGCCTTCGGGCCCGTAGCTCAGCGGTCAGAGCAGCGGACTCATAATCCGTTGGTCGTAGGTTCAAATCCTACCGGGCCCACCGATTCGTCTGTAACCCCTTAAGTGCCAAGGACTTACGATTTTTGGTGCAACATAGGTAGAACAATAT
>CAZQAS010000165.1:0-7931 GCA_964591285.1 uncultured Rhodothermales bacterium | reverse complement strand
CCGGCTAAGGGCGCGGCTCCACCGCGTACGTCAACGAAACGAACACGTCGCCAAACTGCTGGACGTCCATCAATTTCAGCGGCGGGCTTGTGACGTTGCGGGGCAGCAGCGGCGCGCCCGCTCCGAGCATCACCGGCGCCAACGTGACGATGATTTCATCGAGTAGACCCTCGTCGTGAAACTGACCGACGAGATCGCCGCCACCGACCAGCCATACGTCCTTGCCGGCGGCGGTCCGCACCATTTGTTCGTGGACGGGCGCGACGTCGCCCCTTACAAATCGAATGTCCGCTCCGTCCAGCGCTGGTTGCGTTCGGCTGCTGAATATCCACGCGGGAACGTCGAACGACCACTTCTCGGGATGCTCGAGGAGACTGTCGTGATCGATGATCCATCGATACGTCGTGGACCCCATCGCAACGGCACCAATTCGGTTCATGAAACGGGGGAATTCCGCCTCCATTCCCTCTACCTCGCCGAACTGGAAGAGCCAGTCGAGCGAATTCTGCGGGTCGGCGATGTATCCATCGACGCTGGTTGCCGTGTAGTAGACGGTCTTCATGGGCGTAGTGCGTTGAGCGTAGACACCGACGGTGCTTTTGTACTATCTGAAACGAATATAATCGGTATCCATTCGTAGTTTGTGGTCGACGGCCCGGCAAACGAGACGGGGAGCGCGGAAGGCGCTCGAGCACCACAGGGACGAGACGCGGCATGACCGATGCACTGATCAGAGGACGAGAGGCATACGACCGACACGAGTGGAGTGAGGCGTATTCTCACCTTTCGGAGGCGGACGAGCATGCGGATCTCGGTGCGAGCGACGTGGCAAAGCTGGCCAGAACTGCTCATTTGATCGGACACGATACCGAATGCGAGGAGCTGCTCGCCCGCGCTCACGGCAGCTATCTGGAAGAAGGAGACGTCGAGCAGGCTGCGGAATGCGCATTTTGGCTGGCATTTCGACTGCTTCAATCCGGCGAGCAGGCGCGCGGCGGCGGCTGGCTGGCACGCGCCCAGCGATTGCTCGACGATGCCGAACTGGACAGTGCGGTGCGAGGCTTTCTCCTCCTTCCGTCTGCGCTTGGCGCACTCGCGCAGGGCGACGCCGAAGCGGCGTACGATCGCTTTTCTCAGGCCCACGAAATCGGCCACCGTTTCAAGAATGTCGATCTTTTGACGCTCGGACGCCTCGGGCGCGGACAGGCGCTCGTCCGATTGGGCAAGACCGCGGAAGGCATCTCGCTTCTAGATGAAGTGATGGTGTCCGTCACGACCGGTGATGCCTCGCCACTGATCGTCGGTCTCGTCTACTGTGCCGTCATCGAGGCCTGCCACGAGATCTTCGATCTTCGCCGCGCACAGGAATGGACGGAGGCCTTCACCCGGTGGTGCGCCGCCGAACCGGACGTCGTGCCGTTTAGGGGCGAATGCCTAATTCGCCGTGCGGAGATCATGCAGCTACACGGCAACTGGTCTGATGCGATGGACGAGGCGAAGCGCGCCGGCGACCATCTGACCAGTCCGCCGGGCCAGCGAGCCGCCGGTGCCGCCTTCTACCGGCAAGCGGAGATCCGACGTCTGCGAGGCGAATTCGCTGATGCCGAGAAGGCGTATCGCGAGGCCGAGCGGTGGGGGCGCAGCCCGCAACCCGGCCTGGCCCTGCTACGGCTGAATCAGGGTCGCCCGGACACAGCCGTCTCGACCATCCGTCAGGCGGTGAGTCAGGCGAACGAGCAGCGGAACCGCTCGAACCTTCTCCCCGCCTATGTGGAAATCCTCATCGCAGCCGGCGAAATACAGGATGCGCAACGTGCGGCCGAGGAGTTGTCCGAGATTGCCGCCGAGCTCGACGCACCGTACCTGCGTGCGCTAGCAGGCCACGCTGAAGGTTCGGTATTGCACGCAACGGGTCGCTACCAGGAAGCGCTCGAGGCCTTTAGACCGGCACTGACGGGCTTCCGGGAACTGGCTGCGCCCTATGAGGCCGCTCGCACGCTCGTTGAAATCGCGCTCTGCTGCCGTGCGCTCGGCGACGAGACCTCCTGTGAAATGGAGATGGAGGAAGCGCGCGCCGCGTTCGAGCGCCTGCAGGCGCTGCCCGAGCTTGCACGCATCGAGAAGCTGACCGACGACCAGTCAGCGCCCGGTGGACTCACGCCGCGAGAGCTCGAAGTGCTGACGCTCATCGCTTCGGGAAAGACGAATCGCTCCATCGCTGAAGAACTTTTCATCAGCGAGAAGACCGTGGCGCGGCACGTCAGCAACATGTTCAACAAGCTCGGCATCTCGAGCCGCTCGGCCGCCACGGCGTATGCCTACGAACAAGGCATCGTGTAGCCCCTCGGCTGCTCCTGAGGCAGCTGAAACCGCCCGAAGGGACCGTCTACATAATTCTACCCATTCCTCGCCTGCGGCTGGTTTTGGTTATTTCACCGGATGCCGTCGGGCTCCACGCTGTCTATCCTAGCTATAGAAGCGTCTATGAGTACGCGCTTCGGCATCTGTACAAGACTGAGATCCATGCAGCGAGGTACCACGATGAACGAGCAGACGAGCACCCAGCAAGGCCTTAGACGTGACGTTTCAACACAGTCGACCAACGGTCGTGGTGCGGCCCCGTCGACGGACGTTCCGCCCGCTGAGACCCCTACACAAGTCCACTCGAAGCGCGTGGAGACCTTGATCATCGGCGGCGGCCAATCGGGACTCTCCATTGGATACCAGCTCTCGCAGCGCAACCGCCCGTTTCTCATCGTCGATGCCAACGATCGGGTCGGCGACTCGTGGCGAGAGCGGTGGGATTCACTACGGCTCTTCACCCCGGCCAAATTCAACGGCCTCGCCGGGATGCCTTTTCCCGCCCGTGGGGACTACTTTCCCACGAAGGACGAAATGGCGGACTTTCTGGAGAGCTATGTCGAACGATTCGACCTGCCGGTCCAGAGTGGTGTGCGCATCGATCACCTCTGGCGAGAAGGCGACCTTTTCATAGCTACCGCCGGGCAGCGGCGGTTCGAGGCCGAAAATGTAGTGGTGGCTATGGCCGACTATCAGAAGCCGCGCGTGCCCGGCTTCGCCGACGAGCTCCATCCGGAGATCGTCCAGTTCCATTCGGCGGACTATAGGAATCCGGCACAGCTGCAGGACGGAGACGTGCTGTTGGTAGGCGGCGGAAACTCCGGTTCGGAAATCGCGATGGAGCTCGCGCGTCACGGTCGCCACGTCTTGATGTCCGGACGCGACGTAGGAGCCATTCCGTTTCGCATCGACGGTGCGGCCGGGCGCTACGCGCTCGTTCGACTCGTAATCCGTTTTGTCTTCCATCGAATTATCACGGTCGACACGCCGATCGGTCGGAAGGTCCGGCCGAAGATCCTCTCGCAGGGCGGACCGCTGGTACGCGTGAAGCCGAGGGATCTCGAATCAGCCGGCGTCGAACGTGTACCGCGCACGGCCGGCATCCGCGATGGGCTTCCGGTGCTGGACGATGGGCGCGTGCTCGATGTAGCGAACGTCATCTGGTGCACGGGATTTCATCCCGGATTTTCGTGGATTGACCTGCCTATCTTCGACGACAGCGGACGGCCTCAGCACGAGTGCGGCATCGTGCCCGACGTGCCTGGCCTCTACTTCCTTGGCCTCCATTTCCTCTACTCGCTGTCCTCGTCTATGATACACGGCATCGAGCGGGACTCAGATCGGATCGCGGACGCCATCTACCAGCGTGTGCGCAGGCACCGGACTGCCGCATGAGCACTCCGTTCTGCGCTGGACGCGGACGCCTACCATGCCGCCGTCTCGTGCTTTGCAAAAAGGTGCAGCGGTGGCGTTGGACGGCGTCGCTACACTTCTGCCGGCGTGATGTGGAAAGCGCAACGAGGCGCCCCGTTGCGCTCGCAAACCTCGTGAACCGGCACGCCGACGACTTCCGCGAGCAGGGCTTCGGCAAGCCCGCACACTTCCGGATGTTCGGCGACAGAGGCGGCAAGCGGGCAGCTGTATCCGCGGATTCTGAACCCGTCGGCCGTTTCCTCCAGCTCGGCGAGTCCCCCAAGGCGCTGTAGCAGCGAGACCGCATCGGCCGCACGAGAGCGGAGATCCGCGTTCGCCGGCTCCGCGGGTTCGGCAAGATTGCGTCCGACCTCGTGCAGCATCTCCTGAAGCTCCGAGTTTTCGAAACGGCGACCGAGCACCATGATGAGCTCATTGAAGAGCAGGTGGTAGGCCTTGGGGAAGAGCTCCTCGGCCTCCGGCGTCAGTCCGTACAGCGTCTCCGGTTTGCGGATGCCCGGGCGCTTGCCCGTCTCACGAACGAGCCCGTCACGCTGCAGCGTGGCGAGGTGCGAGCGGACGGCATTGTCCGTGACGTCCAGCGCGTCCGCGAGCTCGTTGACGGTCTTGGTGCCGCGGCGGAGCAGCTTGACGACCTGCCCTCGCGTCGATAAAAAGAAGCGTCGGACCCACAGCTTCATCGGAGTACGTACTAGCGGCTGAAGTGGCATGCGTAGTATAGGTACGGGCCGGCTTGAATTCAATAAACACAAAAAGATTTGGACTTATTCGGTATTTCCTCTAGATTGTGGACTCACTCGAGATCAACAAAGAGGTATTAACGACTATGGAAAGCACCGCTCAGACCTCTGCAGCGACCGGCCGAGCCGGCGCTGCCGCATCGACGTATGCGAGGCAGGCCTTTCGGATCCTGCAGTTCGGTTTCGTCGTCGCTCCCATCATCGCCGGACTCGACAAGTTTTTCAATCTGCTCGTGGATTGGGAGCAGTACCTGGCGCCGTTCATTGGCGACATCATCGCACCGGGCGTATTTATGGCCGTCGTCGGCGTAGTGGAGATCGTCGCCGGTATCGGTGTCGCGCTCAAGCCGCGCATTTTTGCCTACGTCGTATCCGGCTGGCTCGTCGCAATCATCATCAACCTGCTCCTTATTCCGGGATATTACGACATAGCCCTCCGAGATCTCGGCCTCGCACTCGGTGCGCTTGCACTCGGCCGGCTGAGCGAGACCTTCGGACGGGGATAGGTGGGCCGTTGCGCCTCACCGGTGTCCGCTCTGTTACGTTCTCGGAAAAAGGCTCCTGCCGGTCGCGCTGCGGACCGGCCTCGTGCGCGTACGTTGACGCAACTGCATTATTTATCGGATGTAGATCCCACCATTGGCTACGTCCCTATGGTTGCGTCATCCGAACACCCGCTGCTTGAGCGACTCGGCTGCATCGAATTGGAAGCGGATTTTGAGTCGTTCCGCGTCTCGAGGATTAGCCCAAACGTCGAGGACGTGCTTGGCTATGCCCCCGAGGCGTGCTGCGAGCCGGATTTCTTCCTGAAGCAGCTGATCCACGAGGAAGACGTGGAGTCCGTCGCGGCGGGATTGATGGAGCTGTTCGGCACGTCTCGGGTCGAGCTAGCCTTTCGTGTCGTGTGTCGGAACGGGCTCGCCATCGACGTGCTGGCAATCTTCGTCCTCATTAATGAGGACGTGCATCCGGCCTTCAGCGGCGTGCTCTTCCAGCACAGCGGCGAACTCCGGTCGCAGCAACTACGAGACGACCGTCTACAGCTGGCGCTGGACTCAGCCGATATGGGCGTCTGGGACTGGAACCTTTCGGAGTGGACCATCTTCTGGTCCGACCAGGTCTACCGCCTGCACGGAACGACGCACGAGGAGGTCGGCGATTTGTTCGAGAACCCCGACTCGATGCTCGAAAAGGTTCATCCGGACGATCTGCCCGTGGTGCAGGCCATCGTACTCGACGCGTTGCGAACGGGTAGCGATTACGACATCGAATACCGATTCGAGGTCGGCGGGGACACCTACCGCTGGATAAACGTGAAGGGTCGGATGTACCCGAACGAGGCCGGGCAGCCGAACCGGATTGCCGGCACCGCGCAGGACATCACGGCGCGCAAAACGGCGGAGATAGCCGCACGCCGGGAGCTCATCGAGCGGAGGCGCACGGAGACGGAGCTCAAACAATTGACGGAGACGCTCGAGGAGCGGGTGCAGGAGCGAACAGCCGAGCTCGAGCGAGCGAACGAGCATCTCAAGCACTTGGTCGCTGAACGATCGCGCGCACAACGCGATCTCGGTCAGATGAATCGCCGGCTCATGCGAAGTAATGAAGAACTTCGCGACTTTGCACACGTGGCTTCGCACGACTTGCAGGAGCCGCTGCGCAAGATCACCACGTTTGCCGACCTGCTTCGAGCAGAGCACGGCTCATCGCTTGGCGAGGAGGGCGTCCTCTTCCTCGAACGGATGCAGCAGTCCGCCCATCGGATGACACAGCTCATCGATGACCTGCTTCAGTTTTCGCGCCTGACTACGAGCGGACAGGACTTCGTAATGGTCGACCTCAATGCCATTGTCGAGGAGGTACTGACCGATCTCGAAGTCCGAATAGAAGAGGTCGGAGCGGCTATCGACGTCGATGAACTGCCGTCGATCGAAGCCGAACCGACGCAGCTCCGCCGCCTGTTCCAGAATTTGATCGCCAACGCTATCAAGTTCCGTCGTGACGACGTGGCGCCGGTCGTGGAGATCCACGCGACCGTGTCGAAGGGGGACGCAGGAAGCGAGGCCCGTTGCCGCGTCACGATAGCGGACAATGGAATTGGGCTCGACGAGCAGTACTCAAAGCGCATTTTCGCGCCGTTTCAGCGGCTCCACAGGGATTATGAGGGAACCGGCATCGGCCTCGCCATCTGCCGACGTATCGTCGAGTACCACCAGGGTAGCATCCGCGTAGAGAGTGCGCCGGGTGAAGGTGCGGCTTTCATGGTTGATCTCCCGCTTTCGCAGGGCGAGAATCCGCATCTTTTTGCCGAGCACCGTTCTGCGCTATTGGACATGCCGGAAAGCGGACGGTAAACGTGCTGCCGGCGCCTTTCTCGCTCCGAACGGCAATCCGCCCGCCCATCCGATCGACGAGTCGCTTCGTGATCGAGAGGCCGAGCCCGGATCCTTCGTAGTCACGCGCGAGTCCATCGGACTCCTGTTCAAAGTCTTCGAAAAGCCGTGACAGGAAGGTTTCTCCGATTCCGATTCCGGTGTCGGAAACGCTCACCTGAAGCTCGTCGGCCTCACGAACGATCCGCACGGTCACGTCTCCCTGGTGCGTAAACTTCACGCTGTTACTGAGCAGCCGCGTCACCACGCCGTCGAACGCGTGCCGATCGACGGTTGCAAAAAGCGGGGACTCCGCTCCATCCAACTGCACGTTGAGGCCCTATTCGTTGGCTCGTTTGTCGAAGTGCCGCACGAGTTCGCGCACGTGGGCGACGACGTCGAACGACTCGGGATTTAGGTCAAACGATTCGTTCTCAAGCGCCGTGAGGTCGCGGACGGCGTCGAGCGTTTCTTCGAGACGCGCGACGTTCGATTCGATCAGCTCGACGTATTCCTGCATCGGCTCCGGCGAATCTTCGGCCACGATCTGAGCGATTCCGAGGATTGCGGTTACGGGCGTCCGGATCTCGTGGCTGAGATTCGTAAGGAGGGCCGATTTCATGCGCGCGAGATCCTCGGCCGTTTCCTTGGCTTCGATGAGCGTCTTCTCGTACTGTTTGCGCATGCTGATGTCGGTGACCATGCCGAGAGCGCCCGTGAAGGTATCGGCGGCGTCGTAGAAAGGGCTCCCGGAGATCAGGAACCAGAGCGTAGAACCGCCCTTGTGCCGGAAGCGCAGCTCGTACGTTTCGCTGGTACCCTCGCTGCGCCTGTTGAATCGACGCGAGGCTTCCGTTCGGTCCTCCTGGAGGACGAAGTCAAAAAAGCGCCGGCCCAGCAGTTCGTCCTCGCTGTATCCGAGCATGTCTGCCATGCGGGCATTCACGAAGGTAGTCCGCGCGTGAGCGTCGATTAGCCACACGCCCTCGTGCGCCGTGTCGACGATGGTCCGGTACCGCTCCTC
>CAZQAS010000164.1:0-7972 GCA_964591285.1 uncultured Rhodothermales bacterium | reverse complement strand
TCGCGGGCGTCGTGTGGGACGAAGAGGTCGGCGCCGGAACGATTCCGGAGAAGTACTTGCCGTAGGGCCCCTCCGCAGTGCTGCCACATCGGCTCGTAGGGCTGATCGAATGTGGCGACGATGTGCTCGCGCGGAAAGAATCCGATCACGCGACTCATCGCGAGCCGGCGAAGGATTTTCCGTCATGATACGGGGCGCTACCGAAGGACCATCTTTTCATCCTGACCGATCCGGTTGCGATACTGCTCCAGCTGGCTCTCGGAGACGCCCAGAGGATATCGCGCGTATTTTCGGAGTTCATGCAGCTTCTCGGACGTCATCGGGGCCTCCGCCTTCGGTGCCGACTTGGCAATGGAGAGAAACAATCCGGCGGTAAGTACTGCAGGAAGTAGCAGCACTCCGGTAACGGCCGCATCAAATGACGTACCCTCACTAACAGATCCGGATGCAAACCCCATCAAGAAGGCCGGAATGACCTCCAAAATAACGACGCCGGCAATCCAGGAGTGATCCACGTAACCATTGATCTTTATCGATTGAATGAGTGACGGATCGACGCCCACTAGCCTGCGAACCAGTGCCACGTGGCCACTTGACGTTCTGCGGTCTAGAGGGGACCCGCCAGTATTCCGAGAGAGATGAGGAGAAACGTCTGAAGCATGACGAGGACGTGAGACGCCCTTCTCGACTCCACCAGCGCAGGCCGACCTGGGACAGTCCAGGCGGCTGTCAACGCGGGACTCATTAGCACGAAAAGCCACACCACGTCAAGTACGCCCCGGATCGTCGCCCACAGAATCAAACCGGCCGATGCGGCGCTCAATCCGACGACGAGGTAGCGCGCAACAGACGTCCCGGCGAGAACAGGCACTGTACGTACGCCGGCCGAGCGATCGCCCTCCGTATCGCGTATGTCCCAGATGAGTTCAACGGCCCACACGGCCGCAAACATGGTGACGAAGGCATAGCCGTGCTCGGCGGTCAGCGGCGTACCTGCATGCACCGCGGGATACAAGACCGTCAGGACCGACCATCCAATACTCGACGTCATATTCTTGACGAGGAAAACGTCCTTTAAACGGAGCGACCACGCCCCCCTCGATATGGCCGAGCTATAGAGCAAGCCCAGGAGTAGCACGCCGATCACGAAGGCAGATCCGAGTCGGTCTCCTCGCATCAGGCTAAGGGAAACCGCTCCAACCGCACAAAGAACGCACGTCCGTCGAATGCCCCTCGCCAGCTCGCGGGCGTCCTCCCATCCTCTCGTATCATTAACCGCATCCTCCGCCTCGTCACTCAGCCGATTCCACCAATAGATGGATCCGATGGCGAGCGTGACGACGGCGTAGTCTTCCACCAGTATCGGCTGACCGATGAGGCGCGCCCATCCCCACGTTGCGCAAGCCGAACAAACAAGCACCGCAAGGCGATGGCGAATGATTGCGTTGATGAATGCGATCATGGCTCTCTGGGCGATTTGGTCTCGATGTAAAGGGTAGATACGAAATTCTTCGCCTGCACCACCCGATCAGGTAGTTTTTGGCCTTCCGAATTCGGCACGATCGACGTTCATGTCCGAGCCCGGCGAACCGAGACGGCTCTCAGGCGCTTAGTCCGCGGCAGGCATGCAACCGAGGCACTGCTGGGTCGTAGGGATGGCAGCGTCGAACTGAGTTCTCAAGAAGATCCTTCATGCTTCGCTCTCTGTGGGCCTGGAGCGCCGTGACGCTCCTCATTTTCCTTTGGCTGCCGTTCCTCGCGATGGTCCGCCTCTTCGATCGGGACCCCGCCCATTACCGCACCGGCTACGTATTTCGGAGGCTCGGCTGGCTAATGACGAAGGTCAACCCGGCGTGGCGCGTCCGCGTCTCCGGCTACACGGTCGAGGATCCGCGGAGGCCGTACGTCGTGGTCAGCAACCACCAATCCCTCGCCGACATCCCCGTCATCAGCTGCCTGCCGTGGGAGATGAAGTGGGTCGCGAAGACGGAGCTGTTCAGGATCCCATTTGTGGGGTGGATGATGCGGCTGGCCGGCGACATCGAAGTGAACCGGGCCGATCCGAAAAGCCGAACGCGGGTGCTTTTGAACGTGCGGCGCACCCTCCAGGCAAAGTGTTCGGTGATGTTCTTTCCGGAGGGTACGCGGTCGCGAGACGGAGCCCTTCTCCCGTTCAACGAAGGGGCCTTCCTGCTTGCGATCAAGGAGCAGGTGCCGGTACTGCCCGTCGTGGTGGACGGGACGCAGAACGCGCTGCCGAAGAACTCGTGGCGTTTCGGCGAGGCGGACGACATCCGCGTCAAGGTACTGCATCCCATCAAGACGGAGGGGATGGCGACGTCGGAGGCGGGGCGACTGAGCAAAGAGGTGCGCGCAAAGATCGTGGCCGAGCTTGCGGCGTGGAGAGAGAGGGAGCCCGCCGAGCTGGATGCCGCAGCGCCCGCGTGAATGGTACATCCATAAACGAAGGACCGAGCGACAGCACGTCCAAAAACGACAGCGGCCCGGAGGTTCGCTCCGGGCCACTCATGCCGTCGTTCCGCCTCAGCAGGACTTCCGCAAAACCGGTCGGCACACATTGACCGGACTACTCAGCGGCACGACCTAGGCCGCAAACTTCGCGGCGCAGCACACACGCGTCCTACTGCGCGACGATCACGTCGAAGTGGACGACTACTTCATTGCCCGTCTTCAACGTGCCGAGCATGGCTTTTGGCGGTTTGATGTTGAAGTCGCTCATCAAGATCTTCGTCGATCCCGTGTACCGAGTGCCGCCGTCGGCAAGCTGCTCGCCCTGAACGGCGAACGTCACCGGTTTTGTGACGCCGGCCATCGTCAGCTTGCCGGACGTGTTCAACGTGAAGGTGCCGTTCTGCATCGCCTTGGCGATCGCGGCCCCATCGAGCTCGTAGGTCACGTTCGGGTGCGACGCCGCCTTCAGGGCATCGTGCGCCTTCCGGTTCATGGTACCATTGTCACTGTTCAGCGCCGCTACCGGCACGGTGACCGTTACCGACTGGACGTCCTCTGCGGCTGCCGCTTCCACGGCTCCCGCGAAATTCTGGGCCGTCATGGTCCAATCGTGGACGGTCGACGTCCCCTCGACCCAGAGCTTGCTTTCGGGGGCAAACGTCGAACGTTGTGCGAAGCTGAAGGCGGTGAGAACCAATGTGGCGAGTAGTGTTGTGGGGATCAGTTTGATGGTCATGGCTCGTGCCTCTGCGATCTATGTCAATGTCGATTCGCGGTCGACAGTTGTCGTGGTCTATCTTTCGTCTGCGAGTACCCGTAAATAACGGCACCGCACAGTCCGTCCACGCCAGCATTCATCCGCAGAGGCCTGTGGGGATCTGCCCTACCTTCCTTGTGGGTGAAAAACGGCCGGGCGCTCCAAACCAACCATAGAAAGTCCACAGACATGTTTTTAGGCCATTTCGCTGTTGGCTTGGGCGCGAAAGCCGCCACGTCCCGGCCGTCGCTCGGGACGCTGTTTCTGGCAAGCCAGTTCGTAGACCTCCTCTGGCCCGCCCTCTTGCTCCTCGGAATCGAGCGGGCGGAGATCGAGCCCGGCATCACCACCGTCACACCACTCAACTTCGTCAGCTATCCCATTACGCACAGTCTCCTTATGGTGTGCGTATGGGGACTGCTCTTCGGAGGGGTCTACTGGATGATCCGCAAGGACGTCAGAAGTGCCGTCGTCCTCGGACTGTGCGTCGTGAGCCACTGGGTGCTCGACCTGGTCGTCCATCGGCCTGACCTTCCGCTCGTTCCGGGCGGTGCGGAGAAAGCGGGCTTCGGATTGTGGAATTCTCTCGGCGGGACGCTCCTGGTCGAGGGGTTACTGTTCGCTGTCGGCGTGTGGCTGTACGTGCGCGTCACCCGCAGCGAGAATCGCGTCGGACGCTATGCACTGTGGGCGCTCGTCGCCTTTCTGGTGGTTGTCTACACGATGAACGTGTTTGGTCCGCCGCCGCCGGACATGACGACCGTGGCGTGGGTCGGGCAGTCGATGTGGCTGCTTGTGGCCTGGGGCTACTGGATCGACAGGAACCGACAGCCCGCGACGGCGCCGCGACCGTAGGACCTCAGTGGGGCCGGCTCCGGCTCGGTCCTCAGTCCTCGACCGTCTCCAGTACGATGGTCGTCAGCCGCTGCCGTGTGGGATTAAGGTCGTAGTACGTTCCGTCGGGCTGCAGGCCGACGTTCTGACGGTTTGTAAGCAAGATGATCGCGAGGTCATCGTCCGGCACGACCACGACGTTCGTCCCTGTGAACCCGGTATGGCCGAAGGTCCCCGCCGGCGCTCCGCGCGCCTGGATGAACCCCGGACTCCTCGCCCATCCCAGCGCATTGCCGAACGCGTCTTCGTCTAGAAACGTCCGCACGACGGCCGGATCGATGATCTGCTCCTCGCCGGCGCGACCATTTTTGATGAGGAGGTCGAGCAACAGATGAAGGTCATCAAGCGTCGAGAACAGGCCGGCGTGTCCGGCCACGCCCTCGTGCGCGTAGTATGCATTTCCGTCGTTCACCTCGCCGCGAAGGGTGTACTGCCGCCATCCGTCCCACGACTCCGGATCGACGTCGACCGCGTAGCCGAACTCGTCGTCGTAGACCATGCGCCGCTCGAACGGATTCCCGTGGGAGGTGGCCGCGATCCGCTCGGCGGGTACGCCGTTTGCAAGCGGTCGAAACATCGTATCGTCGAGCCCGAGCGGCTCGTAGAGGTTCTCCTGCAGAAAAACGTCCAGCGTCGTGCCGCCGATCTCCTCAATCAGGTAGCCCAGCAGCATGAATCCCAGGTCGCTGTAATGCCGGCCCGCGCCCACCTCATAGCGCAGCGGCGCCTCGGCGATGTAGTCAAATGCGTCGTCCCTCGTGGAAGCGTGGTAGTATATCGCATCCCACGGCGTCAGCCCTGACGAGTGCGTGAGTAGATGACGGATCGTGATCGAATCCTTTGCCCCGCCGGAGAACTCGGGCAGGTACGTCGACACCGGCACGTCGAGGTCGACCGCCCCCCGATCGACGAGCATCATGATGCCGAACGTCGTCGCGAAAACCTTCGTCAGTGAGGCGAGATCGAAGAGATGGTCGGCTGTGAGGGGATCACGAGGATGGACGGCCTCGCCGCCGAAGGCATAGCGCTGTGCATACCCGTATGCGCCGCGGTGGAGCGTGCGATCGCCCTGAGTGACGAGCACCGCTGCACCCGCTACGTGGCCGCTGTCGACTTCTGCCTGAAGCAGCACGTCGATCGCGTCGATGCCGGCATGCCGAGCTCCCGCACCGACGTCCGTCGATTCGGCGGGATGGAATCCGGCACAGCCCGAGCACAGCAGCGTGGCGGTCAGCAGTAGAACGGTTGGCGACGCGGACATCTGTTGCTGCGGGCCGGTCAACTAATGGAGGATGTTTCGCCTAATGGAGAATGCTTCGTCTAATGGAGGATGTTTCGCCGCTGGAGAAACTTCGTTACCGGATGGATCAGCAGCGAGCGGATTCTATACGGCACGCCGTACTCAATGGAGACCGAGGCCACCTGCTCCGGTTTGTCGCTGTCGAACGGCTCGATCAGGAGCAGATTGCTGAGATTCTGGAAGAGCTGTAGGCTCTCCGCAGCCGGTATCCGGGCCAGCTCGCTGTGCTCTTCGATCGTGAGGGAGGCATGCTCAAGCAGCGCCCGGAGCGTGAAGGCTCGGTCGAGGTCAAGGACGTCGAGCGCCGAAAAGTTCAGCGGTTCGAGCATGCGGACGCGAAGCAAGCCCTCGTCGGCATCCATTTCGACGGAGCGCAGCCAGTACAGCAGGCCGAGCATGATGTTCTGCCCCGCATCGCGGTGCAGTCGCTCGAAAAACTCCTCTCGTAGGATTTCCTGCCGCGCCTGCTCCGTCCGTGCTTTGCAAACACGGCGGGCGACGATTGGATTGGCCTCGGAGGTCGGCGCCTCGAAATGCAGCGGAAGCCCGCTGCGCTTGTGCCGATCGAGCACGATCGAGCGTAGCTCCTCCAGTGATATTGGAGACAGCTTCCGGATGGTGACCAGACCCGCCGCCGCCGGTTCGACGCGCGAGATCACCTGCCACGCCGTGCCGCCGACTGTAAGCAGCCAGAATACCAGTCCGTCGGTTCTCGACACAAAGCCGAGAAAGCGTTCGACGATCTCGGTGCCGCCGATGCGGCGGAGATAGAGGTGCTCCAGATGCTCGACGAAACAGGCCTGCGTTCGCGATGGGCTGGATCCGGCGAGTGCCTTTTCCAGGCCCTCTTCGAGTGCCTCAAGCGTCGCACGCTCCGGAAGATCGATCTCAAGGGCCGCCGCCAGGCGCTGCGTCAGCTCGTCTTCGCTCGAGATTCGTGTGCGAAGGTCCAGGACGGCCACATTGGACTCCTCCAGGATGGTCGAGCGGACGATGTTCAGCACGCTGGTCAGACCGCTGCCGGGGTAGCCGGTTAGGACGAGTGCATTCGTCAGGCCGCGAACCCAAAGCTCCGCGTGCCGGCGAACGTACGCGAGGTCGCGGCCTCGACCGGAGAGCATCGATGCGTCGGTCACGGGCTGAAACGTAAACAGTCGCCGGTAGACGAGGGGCAGCTGCTCGGTGAGTCGCTGAAGGTCGGCGAGCGCCTCGACGGTCTTCAGTCGTTCTTCCTCAGTACTTTCGGCCAGTCCCACGGCGGCCTGTCCGAGCTCGAGCAGCGTCTGCGCTCGCTGAAGGCCGGTCCGGTAGGCCCGGCGGAGCACGACGCTGCCTCGCCGGACGGTCTCGGAGGTCTGAGAGGTAAGCTCTCGCAGCTGTTCGGCGGCGCCGGACTGCAGATCCAGGATCTGCCCACGCATCCGGACTTCCACGCGGAGGCGCTCGTGGAGCCGGTTGAATCCGTACTCGATCACGTCGTCTACCTGTTCAACGAACGGCGCGCGAAGCTCCGAGAGTGCTCGCGCCGCCTCTCGCAGCACATCCGCCGAACGCTCCAGACCGCCGACGGCGAGCTCGCGTGCACCCGACGCATCGGATTCGTCACCCGCTGCATCAACCTCCTCGAGAGCCGCCTCCAGATTGAACCGCAGGATGTCGGGAATGCCCGCGATGGTGGTGTTCGTTTCCTTGAGACCGTCGGCCACCACCGCGGCGGCGGACTGCAGCCGCCGCATCACGAGTGCGTCATAGGCCCTCGACGCATATTCCCGAAGCTCCACCACCAGGGGATCCGTCGTCGGATCCAGTGCGCGCGCTTCCGGCGGCGTCAGCTCATTGATCTCAACCCTCTCGGGAAGCGCATCGAAAAGAGCAGCGAGTTCACCAATCCGCGTTTCTGCGACCACACGCGTTTTCTTGGCGAAGCCCTCCTCCCGAAATGGTGAGACGGCTTCGCGGTCGACGGCTGCAAGGGCGTCGTCAAGGTACTGCCGCACCGAAGCCGCATGATCACCTCGTTCATCGTCCTGGAATTCGTCGCGTGCCTTGTCCGCGAGCTGACGCAGCGAGCGCTCTCCTGCGGCGAGGGCTTCGATGGCCGGCGCTATGGCGACTTCACTGACGTTTCCGACGAGCTGCAAAGCGCCTTTCAGCGTATCCTCGCGAAGGTCGAGGACGTGCGCCATGAGCTCGATGCGACCGTGGACGCGGTCATGCCACGTCCGCCAGATCTCCTCGCGCCGCTCACGATCGGGCCGCACGCCGGTCACCTTTCGCTCGTCGAGGTCCAGCATGAAGGTCCCCGCGAGATGCACGTCGCGGTCCAGCGCATCGGCCGCCTCGCTCGCACGATTGCGCGCATCGTCAAGGACGTCCGAGACGTCGGCGCGGTCGGCTGCACTTCGAAGCGCCTTGTTGAACGCAGTCGCTGCAGCTTGCAGCGTCGCGGCCTCGCCCTCCGCATCGACCGACGGCGGCTGGCCGTGTTCGGCGACCAGCACCTCCTGGCGGCGCTCTGCGAGCCGTACGTCGTGGCCACGCTCCGCAAG
>CAZQAS010000163.1:0-7997 GCA_964591285.1 uncultured Rhodothermales bacterium | reverse complement strand
CTGACGAACGCCTAGATGATGCTTTATTCTTCGGCTTCGGAAATAGATTTCGCGGCGTCGGACTGCAAGGCCGTGCCGCAGCCGGGGCGTGTGCTCATGACGAGCCCCACGTATTTTGACGTGAGCTACGTCATCAATCCTCACATGGCGGATCACGTAGACGGCGTTGACGGGGCCGAGGCCGGACGACAGTGGCGCACCCTACGTGACGTCTATGAGGGGTTAGGCCTCACGGTGAACGTCATCGAAGGCGAGGAGGGGCTGCCGGACATGGTGTTCTGCGCGAATCAGACGCTTCCCTTCTACCGCGCATCGAATGGTGAGCGCGGCGTCATCGCCGGCAGAATGCATGCGGAGCAGCGTCGTGCCGAGGTCGACCACTTCGAGAAGTTCTTTCGCGAAATCGGCTACGAGGTGCTTCGACTTCCGGCGGATGCCGGGCAGTTTGAGGGGATGGGCGACGCGATCTGGCATCCCCGGCGGTATCTACTCTGGGGTGGATACGGTATTCGAACGCACCGATCCGCCTACGACTTCATCACCGAGCAGCTCGATGCGCCGGTCCTGCTACTCGAGTTGCGCGACGAAGACTTCTATCACCTCGACACCTGTTTCGCCGCCCTGGATGAGCGGTCGGTGCTCGTGTATCCGGAAGCCTTCACCCCGGAGGGGCTCTCTATCATCCGAAAACTGTTTGACCGAATCCTCGAGGTGCCGGAAGACGAGGCGCGCGAGCTATTTGCCTGCAACGCGCACTGTCCGGACGGCGAGCACGTGCTCATACAAGAAGGCTGCCGACGGACGACGGCGCTCCTGCGCGAGGCCGGCTACGTTCCCGTCGAAGTAAAGACCGACGAATTCCTCAAGTCTGGCGGGTCCGTTTTCTGCATGAAGCTGATGTTCTGGTAGGCGCCCCGTCGCCTTACGCCGTCATGCATTCCACCCGACGAACGGTTTCAGTCATCATCCCGACGCTCGATGAGGCAGGATTCTTAGAGGCCGCGATCGAATCGGTCGAATGCCAACAAGAGCCCTGGGAGATCGTAGTCGTCGATGGCGGGTCGGTAGATGGTACGTGCGAGATAGCTGCGCGGCGCGCCCCTGTGATCTCTTCGAAGCGGGGCCGGGCGCAGCAGATGAATGCCGGTGCCGCCGCAACCGGCGGCGACATATTGCTCTTCCTGCACGCCGACACGCGCCTTCCCCCGCAGGCGTTTGCGTCTATCCGGCAGGCATTCCGCGATCCCGCGTATCTGGGAGGCACCTTCCGCCTCCGGTTCGATCGCGAGACACCACTGCTGCGCTTCTACAGCCTCTGCACCCGCATCCGATCACCCCTCCTCTGTTTTGGAGATCGTGGGCTGTTCGCTCGACGTGACGTCTTTCGCTCGATCGGTGGGTTTCCGCCGGTGCCCCTGTTCGAGGATCTGGAGCTGGCCCGAGCCATCACGCGTCGCGGCGGCTTCGCTTTTCTCGACGATGCGGTTACGACCTCGGCGCGCCGCTTCCACCGCGTCGGTCCTTTGCGCCAGCAGCTCCGCAACGTCTTCCTTTTTACCAGCTATCTCGCCGGCACCGATCCTCGGAGCCTCGTCCATCTCTACCCCTACCGCTAGTCACGTTTTCCGTCACCCCCTTGACACTCTACTACGTGAATAGTAGTTTGTACTATGAAGATAGTACAAGCAGCGGGATAGACCCATGAGAAGCAAGTCGCTGACGCCGTTCGGGGAGACGGAGATGGAGGTCCTCCAGCACGTCTGGGATCTCGAGCGCGCCTCGGTCGCCGACGTGCGTGACCGGATCCTCAAGCACCGCGAGGTCGCCTATACCACGGTGATGACCGTCATGAAGAACTTGGCCGATAAGGGGTACCTCGACTACGAGCGGGAGGGCAACTCCTACATCTACTCTCCCAAAAGGAAAGCGGAGGAGGTGCAGCACAGCCTCGTGCGAAGTCTGATTCGAAAGGTTTTTAGGGACTCGCCGGCTGCGCTCGTACAGTCGCTGGTAAAATACGAGGAGCTCACCGACGAGGAACGCTCGGAGATTCTCGAGATGATCAGCAAGATGGAGGAGGACGATGAGACTGCTTGACGTATTCTACGAGATCGGATCGTGGAGCATCGAGGGAATCTGGCTACCACTGCTCGCCTGGACGGCCGTCGCCCTGCCGCTGCTCATGCTCGTGCGTTTCGGCGACTCGATTCAGCCGCACGTGCGTTACCGAGCGGCCCTGGCCACGCTAGCCGCACTGCCGCTCGGACTGCTCGCATCGATGATCGTGGCCTTGGACGCTCCGGCCGTGCGCGAGGTGGCGGCGATCGTGGTGCTGCCGGAGATTGAGGCCAGTGCGGCGCACGGAGCGGGGGCGTCCAGCGTTTGGACGGTCTATCATACGGCGGGCGCTGCCGTGCTGCTGGCGGCGCTGCTGGCCGGCTGGCGGATCATCCTTTTGAGCATCGCGGCGGGGCAACTCATCCGCTACAGAACCACCGTCGCCGCCCGTTCACCGCGTTGGCTCGCGAAGGCCGCCGACGACCTCCGGGAGGAGCTTGGGCTGCGCCGAAATGTCACTGTGGCCGCCTGCAACTCCGTCGCATCGCCGCTTACGTTTGGATCGCACCGCCCCTTCATCATCCTGCCAAGCCGGTTGCTCGATTCGCCGGAGGATCTGCGTCTGGCGCTCGTGCACGAGCTCATCCACATTCGTCGCCGGGACTACCTCGTGCAGTGGACCGAGCAGGTACTCGGTGCGCTCTTCTACATCCACCCGCTCGTCGCACTCTTCAGACGGGAGATTGCGATTCTCCGTGAGATCACGTGCGACGTTGACGTGCTCGCCTATGCTGACAATCGTCCACGCTATGCGCGGCTCCTCTATCGGTACGCCGCCCCGCCGACCCCCGACCTGGACATGGCCGTCGGCATCGTTTTTCGTCAGCACGATTTGTCTAAGAGGATCAAGTCGATGAAAGAGCTACTGGATATCCGTCAGGTCCACCGGTCGAAGCGAATCGGCGTCGTCGTGTCCGTGGTGCTGCTGGCCGTCGCCATGGTTGTGGTGGCGTGTTCGGACGTGCTCGTCCATCCGTCTCCCAGGAATGATGAAGCGCCCGTCGTCGAAAAGCAGGCGCGCGATGCAGAAACGTTCGTAATCGTCGAGGACATGCCCGAACTCGTAGGGGGTCTCGCGTCCATCCAGAAGAATCTTCAGTATCCCGAGCTGGCGAAGAAAGCCGGTGTCGAAGGGCGGGTGATCCTGCAGTTCGTAGTCGACGAGGAGGGATTCGTCGTAGATCCTCACGTCGTAAGAGGCCTTGGGTCGGGGCTGGATGAGGCGGCCATCGAAGCGGTTCAGTCGGCGAAGTTCAAGCCGGGCATGCAGGACGGGCAGCCGGTCAAGGTGAAGATGTCGCTGCCAATCACGTTCAAGCTCGCGTCCGGCAACGACGCGCAGCAGTTGGACGGCGCGCAAGGCCGCGCCCAAGCTCCCCGGCGTGATGGCGAAGGTCGATTCGTCTTCGTCGATGAGATGCCGACGCTCGTGAACGGCCTTGCGTCGATTCAAGAGCACCTCCGCTATCCGCAGCTTGCGAAAGATGCCGGCGTTGAAGGACGAGTGATCGTGGAGTTTATCGTAGATGAAGTAGGGAACGTCGTCGATCCGCGCGTGGTGCGCGGGCTCGGATCCGGGCTCGACGCGGCAGCGATTGAAGGCGTCCGCGCCGCACAGTTCACCCCGGGCCAACAGGACGGGGAGCCCGTTAAGGTAAAGATGGCGCTGCCGATTACGTTCGCTCTAGGCGATCAATCACGGACGCGATCGGAAGCGGGAAGTTCTTCACCCCAGCAGACGCGCGGCGAGAACGTGGTCCGCTTACGTATCGACGGGAGCAACCGGATATATGTAGAGAATGAGCGCGTTGATGTCGGGAGACTTTCGGAGGCGCTCGCTAAACACGCGTCAGCCGGCTCGACCATCGTCAGCCTGCAGGTGAACGCAAATGCGTCGATGGGCACCGTTACAGATGTTCAGCACAAACTTCGAGAGCTTGGCGTCAAGGGGATAAGCTATGAAAGCCGATAGTCCTCTAGCGGATCGTGTATCCAATCGACCAGAATGCGTGTCGGGTCGCTGTCGGGAAAAACTGCGGTCCGGTGACGCCCACGTTGCCGAAGAGGAGGACTTTGCTGTCGAGCACGTTGTTGACGTCGAAGGACAGACGAAGTCCGTCCGCGAAAGGCGGCTCGTACTGCAGCGAGGCGTTTACGAGGACGTAGGGATCGACCACGAAGTCGTCACCCGGCGATCCCGCTGAGTTGTCGACGTACTGTCTGCCGGCGGCCGTGGCATTCAGTCGCGCCACCAGCCCAGCGGCCGCGTAGCGCATCCCCAGGTTGCCCATCTGCTCAGGAAAGCCCGCAATCGGATTCCCGTCGCGAGTCATTCCGATCGGCTCGCCACCCGCGGAACTCACAAACTCCGTGAACCGGACGAACCGGTTCCGGCTTAGTGTGGCATTTCCATAGAGGCTCAGGTACCGGTTAATAGCGACTTCGCCTTCGATTTCGAGACCGATGTGCCGCGTGCGGTCGGCATTGCCGGTGCGAGGAACGCCGAACTGGTCGAGCCCGCCGCTCGGCACGATCTCATCCCAGAACTCCATCCAGAAGACGTTCGCGAGCAGCCGGTACCGACCGCGTTCTATCCGCAACCCGAGTTCGGCATCCACGAGTCGCTCAGGCTCGACGAGGGGCCGATCGTAATCAAACGTCCCGTCGGATCGCCGCTCGAAACGCGGTTCGAAGCCGGCGCCCGCTTCCTCCCCATCATAGAGCGACTTGAGCCGCGGCTCGCGGTTCGCCCATGCCAGACTCGCATACGCGCTGAGCGGCTGCTCCGGTCGTATCGTTATTCCGATTCGAGGATTGACGAAAACGTACGGCTTCCGAAAATGGTGACCATAGTAACGCTCGTCGTAAACGCGGTAATGGCGGTAGGTTAACTGAAGGTCCCCCTGAATCGCGTATCGATCTCCGGCGCGGTAAAGATGCCGCGCGTAGGCGGACGAGATCACCTTCTCGCCCCGAAAAGAATAGACGCGCACGTCGTTCTCCGAGCCGACCATCTCCAGCGGAAGAGCCTCTGCATTCTCCATCCGACCCCATCGCAACGACCGGTGCAGTCTGGCCTCGGCACCCAGCGTGGTCTCTCCGAATCCGTGCCGGAGCGCTACGTGCGGGAGCCATCCTACCTGCCATTGATCGAGATACGCCCGAAAGAGCAAAGACGCATCCGGTGCAACGACGAAAAGTGGCAGCTGCCGCTCAGCATCCGACAGCCCTCTCCATGAGTCCGGCAGTCGCAGATACTGCGGTGACCGAAAGGTCCCGCCGAAATCGAAGTAGCCCTCCCCTTTTATCCAGAAGAGGGACTGGTGGAAGCTGGCGCGGTGGCTTATATCCAGTTCATGGATGAGTTCCACATGCGGCTGGTGAAAGTCCTCCACGTCCCCTGTGAAGGAGCTTGGATTCGCCCTACGGGCGTCGCGGTCGGCGTTCGCGCCCTTGGGGATGCCACTGAATGCAAGACCGTCCCGCTGCGGTCCGCCGTAGGTTTGTAGGATGAGCGTCGATCGATCGCCGTATCGCGCCACACCGGCGAAAAAGCGGTAGAACTCGCTCCACGACCATTCGCGGTAACCGTCCGACAGGAGCCGACTCAGCCTGCCGAAGACCACGTACCGATCCTGAAGGAGTCCGGTGTTCGCTTCCACGGCGTAGCGGCGCGTATCGAAGGAGCCGTAGCCTACGTCCGCCTCGGCATAAGGGTAGGGCTTGTAGGGCCTGGCGACGATGTTCACGGCGCCGCCGATTCCCGTCGGACCATAGAAGGACGATCCCGCACCGCGCTGTACCTGGACGTCGTCGATCGCCTGTTGGACGTCGAAAAAGTTGATCCAGAACACGTTGAAATCTTCGGGATCGTTCTGCGGAATGCCGTTGATGGCCACGGCGATGCGGCGCTGATCGAAGCCGCGCATCCGCAGCGTCGAGTAACCGATGCCGTTGCCGTTCTCGGAGTAGTAGGTTGTCGAGGGCAGCGTGGCGAGAAGCACCGGCAAGTCCTTCATCGAGGGCTGCTCCTCGAGCTCGCGTGCCGATAGATTTGTGAACGTGATGGGGGTAATCTGCGACCGGGCACGCGTTGCCGTCACGATGACCTCCTCCTGCAGTAAGAGACGCGGCGCGAGGCTAACTTCGACTTGCAGGAACTCGCCGGGCGAAACGACGAGGAGTTCTTCGTAGGTGACGTATCCGACGAACGATGCCGCGAGCAGATATTCGCCCGGGCAAACGCCATCCATCCGAAATGATCCCGTTTCGTCGGCGACGGCTCCGTGACGGATCTCCGACGTCCGCACGTCACTGAGGGTGATCTGTGCACCCGGCAGCGGGTCGTCGGCCTGAGTCACGATGCGGCCGGAGACGGTCTGCGCGATGGCCGAGCCGGCCGATAGAACCACGAGCAGGAGGCCCGTGAGGACGGCTCGAAGAAGAGAAAGGGGACCAGCAGTGAGGTGAGTTCGCATCCCGGCGTCGGTCTTCGTGAGAGTACACGGACGCTGTACGGGAGCGATGAGATCGGCGGAGCGGCCGCGCCCTTTAGGACGTATCGCCAAGGACGATGGCCGTTTTGCCTGCGCCGACGTCTTACCAAAGACATCAGGCTGTCTTCCCTACGCCGGAATGACCCGGTTCAGGTTCGAAGGGTATTATCTCAGCCTCCTGATCGAGGCACCCCCAACAGTCGTTGCTCATAGTTACGTCCGCCGGAACCGGATGTCAAACGAGCGGAACGGTGAGATCGCGGATCCGGTATGAAGCGACGATGAAGAAGGCGGGCCTCCGTGCCGGGGCCGTGAGAATCGATTCTTAGCCCCGCTTCAAGAACCACGAACGTCAGCAATGGCACACATCATTTTGAAGCCGAGATGGCAGGGAGACGAGCGTGACGCCACACCGGCGCACGTGTACCGGAATCGAAGGCAGTTCATCAAACAGCTCGGGCTGGGCGCCGTCGGGATCGCCGGGGCGGGATGCGCATCGGATTCTAATGGACGCGGCCGTGCCGACGGCCCGCTCGATACGATTCCTGCCGATGCACCGCGTGACGGCTTTCCAGCAGCACGGAACGAGCGATATCCCGTTCCTGAACGCTCAGTGAGCGACCGCATGAAAGCTTCCTCGTACAACAATTTCTACGAATTCGACGGGTCATCGAAGGAGGTCTGGCACCTAACGGAGAACTATGATCCATATCCCATGACCATCCAGGTACGAGGGCTCGTCGAGAACGAACGTACGGTCGACGTCGGATCCCTCGTTCGGCGCATGCCGCTCGAGGAGCGCGTCTATCGATTTCGCTGCGTCGAGGCGTGGGCAATGACCGTCCCTTGGACGGGCTTTCCGCTTCGCACCTTGATTGAAGAGTGCCGTCCGCTGTCCCGAGCCACGCACGTGCGCTTCGTGTCGGTCAATCGGCCGAAGGAGATGCCCGGCATCGACAAGCAGCACTGGTATCCTTGGCCCTACTACGAAGGGTTGCGTATGGAGGAGGCGACCAATGAGCTCGCCTTTGTGGTGACCGGCATGTACGGCGAGCCGCTGCCGAAGCAGAACGGCTCTCCGATCCGCCTTGCGCTGCCGTGGAAGTACGGCTACAAGGGGCCGAAGGCAATCGTCCGGATAGAATTCATCGACGAACAGCCGCCGACGTTCTGGAATGATCTGCAGCCGACTGAATATGGCTTCCTCTCGAACGTGAATCCGAACATCCCACATCCGCGCTGGAGTCAGGAAAGTGAGGAGCTGATCACAACGGGTAGTCGGGTGCCGACAGAGCTGTTCAACGGCTATGGAGAATGGGTGGCCGACCTGTATCCCGATGAGCCTCGCCGTCCGTCGCGGCCGATGGCGCGATGACCGACGCG
>CAZQAS010000162.1:0-8091 GCA_964591285.1 uncultured Rhodothermales bacterium | reverse complement strand
CTGACATGGCCGCCGGAGTATGACGTTGATTATCCCTCTTTACATAGACACTGAAGACGTCACGATATAACCTTCCGACTTCTGATTTCCGACTTCTGACCTCTTTTCAATACGCTCCCTCCCGCGCCTTCGTCCTTGCCAGCAGTAGCTGCGTGAAAGCGAACAGGATCACGAATATGATCATCGAAATGGCCGCGGCCCACGAGAAGCGGTACATCGTGAAGGCCGCCTCGTAGACGTAGGAGACGAGGATGTGGGTCTGGTCGTTGGGCTCGCCGCCGTTGGAGACGAGCCAGACGACGTTGATGTTGTTGAACGTCCAGACGATGCCCAGCGTGATGGCGGGGATCATCACCGGACGCAGTAGCGGTGCGGTGACCGTCCAGAATTTCCGCCAGGCGGAGGCGCCGTCGACATCGGCCGCCTCGTAGAGCTCCCGCGGGATCGATTGCAATCCGCCGAGTGCAACCACCATCATGAAGGGGAAGCCCAGCCAAACGTTCGTGAGGATTGCCGCCGCGAAGGCCTCGAAGGGCGAGGTCAGCCACTCGACCGGCGGCAGGTTCATGAATTTGGTGATGGCGAGGTTGACGGCGCCGTATTCGTAATTGAACATGCCCCGCCACGTCAGCGCCGTAATGTACTGCGGGAGAGCCCACGGAAGTATCAGCAGGACCCGCCACAGACTCTTGCCGGCGACGAACTTTTGGTGCAGCAGCACGGCCAGGAAGACGCCGATGCCGACATGGAAGACGATGTTGACGGCGGTCCATATGATGGTCTTTAGGAGGATATTCCAGAACGCCGACTCGCGGAACACCGCCACATACTGATCGAATCCGATCACATCCCAGTCGCGGATGTGATAGATGTTCATGTTCCCCAGCGACAGGACGACATTATAGAAGAAGGGATAGGCGACAACGGCGAGTACGATCAGGATGGTCGGGCCGAGAAGAAATAGCAAGAACAGCCGCGCCTTAGCGCGCTCGCCGAGCGCGAGGCGGGTGCGGCCGGATGTCGGTCGGACGTGCCGGCCCGCCTCCTCGAGCGTGCGCTCACGGGTCTCTTCGGCCGCCGTAATCTGTGACTCTTCCAGCATGGCTAAGGAGTTGCAGGTTGCAAGTTGCAAGTTGCAGGTTCTTTCGTCATTAGCGTAGCGGCCGATCTAGAGATCGTGCAACGTGCAACTTGCCACCTGCAACCTTATAAAAACGTGTCCGCAATGCGCTTCTCCACCTGCTCCTGCATGCGGCGCGCGCCTTCCTCCGGGGTGACGGCCCCGTTCATCACGAGCTGATACGGGCCGCGCATCCCATCCCATATCTGTCGCATCTGCGGCGCGACGGGCATTGGACGGCCGCGATCTACCTGCCGCATCATACTTTGAAGGCGCGGATTGTCCGTTACTTGCGACGAGGCGCGGATTTCCTCGTGGACCGGTATCGCTTCGATCTCTCGCACCATCTGCATCTGCATGTCGGAGCTCGTCAGATAGCGGATCAAATCCTTGAGGTGCGGGAGCTTTTCGGGAGGGACGTTGCTGTTGACCGCGTAGCCGCTGGTGGCCACCATTGGCGCGCAGTGATGGCCCGTCTCCTCGTTCGTCGGCAGCGGCGCCACGCCGTAGTTCACGCCTGAGCCGCCGTATCCCGCGTACGCCCACGGTCCGTTGATGATGGAGGCCGCGCGGCCCTCCTGGAAGAGCGCCTCGGCCATCTCGTAATCGCTCTCGGCGGGAATGACCTTATATTTGTCGCGCAGATCGAGTACGAACTTGATGGCTGCCACCGTCTCCGGGGTGTCGAGCGTCGGATTCCCCTCCGCGTCCATCACCCATCCCCCGAAGCAGGTGAGAAATGGGATGAAGAAGAACGGCTCGCGGTAATTCCAGGTGAGACCGTACTGATCCGGGATACCGTCTCCGTCGCGGTCGACGGTAGCGGATTCGAGGAGCCGCACCCAATCGACCATGGTGGTCGGCGCCTCGTCGATCAGATCCCGATTGTATACCCAGGCGAGGAACGTCCGCACCTGGTCGGAGATCATGACGGTTCGGCCTTCGTAGCGGACGAGGCCCGCGTCGGAGAACTGATTCAGATATTCCGCTTCAAAGAGCGAATCGAGCGGGATGGTGACCTCCGTGAGGTCGAAGGTGCCCGCGTTGTCGGCCGGGCTGTAGATGAGATCGGGCCCACGGCCGCCCACGGCTGCTACGATGAAGAGGTTTCGCAGCTCTTCGGTCTCGCGATAGAGCGTTTCGACGAACAGGTCGGGATGCCGGCGATTGTATTCGGCGATCGCCTCCTCGAAGAGTGTGCGCTCGGCCGCCCGTTTTTCGTGCCAAATTTGGATGCGGATCCGGTCGTCCGATGCGCCGCAGCCGCTAATCCAGATGGCGGCGGTCGGCGCCATCAGCAGAACAATCAGGGCGAAATGGAGGCGTCGCATAGGGAGCGCTAATCTGGCGGCAGGCTGGCGAGCAGCCGGCGGGCATCCTGGTGGTTGGGATGGAGCTCGAGGAGCCGGGCGACCGTCTCGCGCGCCTCGTCGTAACGGCCATCCGTCGCGTACGCGCCGCTCAGGTTGTAGAGGGTCGTACCGTCGGCGGGGTCCAGCGCGACGGCACGCTCGAGGTGATCGACGGCCTGCCCATGACGACCGCGATGAAGTAGGATGCTCCCGGCCATGCGGTGGCCGAGTGCCGTTTCCTCCTGACGGTTGGCCGCTTCAAAGTAGGTGAGCGCCTCGTCGTGTCGGCCCTCTTTCATCAGGGCGTTTCCTGCCGCAAGGTACGGCTTTGCCACGAACGGGTACTCCTGAATCTGCGCGAGCGCTGCCCGAAGCGCCGCATGATAATTGCCCCGGCTTTCGTGGTGTCGCCGCAGCGCGTCGTTCGCTTCGAGCCAGCTCACCTCGCCGCGGTACAGATCGAGTGCAATCCTCGTCACCGGATCGTCGGCGTCGACGGAATCGATCCAGGGCTTCGTGACGCCCGGCTCCTGGAACGGCCAGGACGACATCAGCTGTCGGACGCGAAACACGCCGGCGAGGGAGTCGGCGGCCGTGAGCAGAATTTCCTGCCGCGCGAGCTCCTCCGGGACGGCGTTTACCCACGACCCGATCAGCGCATTTCGACGCAGCGCGTCGTAGAAGGCGTCGGCGATCGCGAAGTAGCCGTTGACGTTCGGATGCAGGTGCTCGATCATCACGGCGGATCCGACGATGCCGTTTTCCGATTTCTCGGCCAGCGTACGCTGGGTCTCGACGACCGTAGCCCCGAACCGCTCCGCCTCCTCGCGGATGATCGCATTCATCGCCTCGGGTGCGCGGAAGCGGAGCTCGTCGCGATCCTTCGCGGCGAGGTAGGAGGCGCGCGCTTCGTCGAACCGTCCGGCCCGTTCGAGCACTTGGCCGCGGACGAAGTACGCATCCGCCTGCAGCGAATCGATGGCGATCGCGCGCTCCAGCGAGGCGAGAGCCACGTCGGTCTCCCCGGAGCCGGCCGCGGAAAGGGCGGTGCCGTAGTGGCGTTCCCACTCGGCGCGGGGCGTCTCGGGCAGGAATCCCGTCACGAACGGCGCGTGATCCCGCTCGTTGCTCGCAAGCGTGCCGATGTAGACCGGAATCCCCCGATCCGCATACGCGCGCAGCAGCCGTGAGAGATTGCTCCTGAACTGCCGGAGACCACCCTCGAAGTCGGCCGAACCGTAGGCGATCGACTGTTTGCCGACCATGCGCGACATCAGCGTACCGGACGGCGCCTCGCCGGTCGCACGTTGGGCGGTGATCTGGGCCGCCCACGAGAGTAGGCGCCGAAGGGCCTGCGTCACGCGGAGATCCGCAAGCGCGAGGTAGCTGCGGATGAGCCACGGCCGTCCGCCGAGCGTTTCCGAGGAGCCGACGCCCAGCGCCCCATAATATTCATTGTGGCCGGCGTAGATGAGAACCGCATCCGGTTCCTGCGCGATGATCTCGCGGGTCAGGTCCAGCAAGGTGTACGAGTTGACGGCCGCCATCGACGTGTTGATCACCTCGATGTGCCGCTCGGGAAAGCTCTGGATGAGGCGCTGCTCGAGCATGCGCGAGAAGCTCCCCCCGTGGTAGAACGGAAACCCGGCGCCGCTCGAGCCGCCCTGCACGAAGATCCGAAACGTGGTACTGTCCTTCTCCGCTTCGAAGAAATCCGCCAGACTCGTCGGCACGTTCTCGATCTGGGTGAAGTAGCGGCGGGCGACCTCGCGATTCTGGTAGAGATAGTTCGGTTTGCCGTCGACCGGCACGAAGAGAGGATACGAGTCGCCGACGCCGGCCAGACGCAGCGCACCCTCCACCATCGCGAAGAACGCGATCGGGATGAGGAGCATCACCGCGGTAAAGGCCAGGCGCTTGCGGAGGGTCATGCGTGTCGTTCGATGGAGATGCTGTACGGTTCTCGATGAGTGCGGGCGAGCGGAGCTGTCGGCCGTCGCCGTGCGCAAGCGATGGTGCGGAGCCGATCGGGGCGGCGCTCAATCTGGGGCGGCGATCAATCTATAGCGCGAAGCACGAGGCCGGACGTCTCCGGCAGCTCCAGGATGAGCCCGGTTAGATCCTGCTGCACGCGGAAGCCGTCGCGAGTCGTGAACGTCGTCTCGTAGCGCCTGCGGACCGGATCCGGCAGCTCGACGCGCATGCTGTGTGCTTCCTCGCTCCGGTTCAGTGCCACGACCAACGTCTCATCACCGAGCGTGCGGCTGAAGACGAACGCGCCGCGCTCATCGTCGGCGCTTAGCACCCGGAAATCGCCGCGGCGCAGCGGCGCATACTCCCCGCGCAGTTGGATGACTTCACGGTAGTAGGCGTGCAGATCGTCGTCAAAGGAAACCGCATCGGGATTGCGGTCGCGGCCGATTGGATCGACGCTTTCGGCGTCGTACTCGAGATCCGGCCAGACCATCGGCTTGCGGTCGTCTGGATCGTCCGCGCCCCACATCCCGGCTTCAGTGCCGTAGTAGATCATCGGTGCGCCGACGTAGGTCATCTGAAAAAGTGCAACGAGCCGCTGGATCTCGCGGCCCGCCTCGTCCGGCGCTCCGACATCGTACCAATCGTTGTTCCGCGGCGAGACGCGACTGCCCCAATCATAATCGAACCGCTCCCGGCTTTCGTAGGGCCGGCGATCCCGGTTCACGATCATCGAGGCCAGCCGGTCGGTGTCGTGCGAGTCGATGAGATTCTGCAGGGCGTACTGCACCGGCGTCGGATAGACCTCCCGGCGCTCATTGATCGTCTCGGCGAACTCGCTGGGCGGCGCGGCATAGTCGATGAGGTATCCGGTCACCGGAAACGCAAAGGCCCAGTAATTCATCGTGGCCGAGAAGCCGCCCTCGACGATTATCTCCCTCGCATTTTCCCAGATTTCCGTGACGGTGTACGCGTCCGGGTTGATGGAGCGCACGTGCGCGTTCCAGTCCCGCCAGAAGCCGATCGGCACTTCATTGGTGACATCGAGCCGCCATCCGTCGATGCCGTCGGACGGGTCGCCGTCGCCGTTCGGGTCCATCCACTTGCGCGTAGCATCGAAAACGTACTCCTTCGGACCGGGATGCAGGTCCGTGCCTTCCTCGTTGTCGGCGAAGACGGGGAGCGTCTCCACGCCCCACCATCCCTCATAATCGAATTCGTCTTCCGGAGTGGATGGGTCGTCGAAGTCGTTGACGATATACCAATCCGTGTACGGCGAGTCCTCCTGGTTCTCGACGATGTCGGCGAAGGCGAAGAAGTCCCGACCCGTGTGGTTCCAGACCCCGTCGATAATGACGCGGATATCCTGGGCGTGGGCTTCATCCAACAGCGCGAAGAAGAGGCTGTCGGCGGCCGTGACGTGCCAGGTCGACGGATCGCTCGTCTCCTCCTCCATCAGCGCGAAGTCGCCCTCCGGATCGGGTCCGAAGTGCGGATCGATGTGATGGTAGGTATTGCCGTCGTATTTGTGGAGCGATCGCGCGTAGAAGACCGGATTGAAGTAGATGACGTTGATCCCGAGGTCAGCGAGGTAATCCATCTGATCGATGACGCCCTGAAGATCCCCGCCGTAGCGCCGGTCGAAGACGGCGCCGCGAGGATGTTCAAATCCTTCTCCCGTGTCGTAGAACGTGCCGCCGATCTCCTCCTCCCACTCCGCCTGCTCGTACCAGTCGCTCGTCCATTCGCGCACCTGCCAGCTCTCGGGCACGGTTTCGGTTGGTTGTTCAAGCGAGGCGCGCGTGGGATCGTTCGAAGGATCCCCGTTGCGGAAGCGCTCCGGAAAGATCTGGTAGAAGACGGCGTCGGCCGCCCAGGAAGGGACGGTTGCGCTCGTGAGACTGTCGCTCGCGGACGCCGTGGCGGTCGAGGCTGTATCGGAGGCGGCCTGAGGGTCGGTGACGGTCGCCCGGTCGCAGCCGACTAGAAGCAGGAGAAGAGCGACGAGGGAGGGAATTTTCATTTCGCGAGGAGGCAGCGGATCTTCATTTCGCGAGCATCATGGCCTTAGAGAAGATGCGGCCATCCACATCCAACCGATAAAAATAACTCCCGCTGGAAAGCCCCTCTGCAGCAAAGGTTGCGGTGTGGTGTCCGGCGGATTGCCGCGCATCGACCAGTACGGCTACGCGCCGGCCGAGCACATCGAAAACCTCGAGGCGGACCTGCGCCGGCGTGGCGAGGGTGTAGGGGATGACGGTGGACGGATTGAAAGGGTTGGGGTAGTTCGCGAAGAGCGCCGTCCGTTCGGGAAGCTCCGTGATCTCGTCCTCTGCGCCGGTGTACACGGCTCCGAAGGGTAGTTCGGGGAGCTCCGGGATCGCGAAATCGACGTCGCTTCTGGTGATGAAAACGGCCGTTTCGTATGGCGCTAGCGTCGCCGTGAAGCCGTCGAGGCCTGTATCCGTGAAGCTGGAATCCGCGAAGAGGTGCGTGTACGGCACGGGGCCGTCCGTCGTCATCTCGACGTAGGGCGTCGGGTCGACGTCGACGGTTCGCGCCTCGCCGGCGAAGTTGATCAATACGACGGCGTTCTCGTCGAGGTACGGCCGTACGTACGCGTAGACATTGCCGGCGGTGCTCAACGTGGCCAGATCCTGGGTCCAGAAGGCGGGGAAGGTGGTGCGGGCGTGGGCAAGTCGTTGGTGCGCCTCTGCGAAGGTGCCGTTGCGCTCGGTTTGCCAGCTCACGGGGAGGCGGCGCTCATCGCCGGGGATGTCTCCGAAATTGACCTCCTGGCCCTGGTAGACCATGGGGATGCCGGTCGTCGTGAGGAGCATGCCGGTGAGCGGGAGGATGCGCTCCGGAGTGCTCGCGAGCTGCTTGGCGATGCGCGGCTCGTCGTGGTTTTCGAGGAAGCGGAAATAGCGCGCGTTCGGGCCCGGCCAGAAGTCGTTATTGTGCGCGTAGAGGTCGTAGTTCGCGAGGTTGCCGTATGTGCCGCGGATCGCGTCGAAATAGAAATTCCAGTCGTATCCGGCGTCGATCCCGCCGGTGACGGCGGTTCCGTGGTCGTCGTCGGCGTAGTAGACCTCGGTGCCTGGTCCGGTGCCGGCGATCTCGCCGAGCAGCCACGCGTCCGGTTTGATGCGCTCCATCAGCTTGCGGATGGGCGTGCCGAAGCGTTCGGGGCCATAGCGCCGCCATGGGCCCCAGTAGACGTCGATGCGCCACCCGTCGACGTCGAACTCGCGCACCCAGTAGGCGAACACGTCGAGGAGGTGGGCCTGGAGGTCGTCGTCATCCCAGTTCAGGTTCGCCAGGTCGCCGAATCCGTCGTACTTCCGGTAGAGATTCGCACCGCCTTCCGTCTGCCAGATCTCGGACAGGTTCGGTCCGCGGCCGTCCAGGCCCCGGTCGTGGGCGCTCGGTTCAGTTTGGATGTGCTCGTAGTACGGCGAACGCTCGCCGAGCTCTCGGAGCGATTCAATCCATGGATGGATGGGGGAGACGTGGTTGGGTGTGATGTCGAGGATCACCCGAAGGTCCAGCTCGTGGGCGCGCTCGACGAGGTCCTTGAAGTCGTCGTTCGTGCCAAGCTTCGGATCGACGTTGTAGAAGTCGATGATGTTGTACCCGCCCGAG
>CAZQAS010000161.1:0-8132 GCA_964591285.1 uncultured Rhodothermales bacterium | reverse complement strand
TCACGTCATATCCTGCATCCCTTACGGCACTGTAGAGCACGTCGGGAAAGCTCGATCCGTTCTTGGACGCCGGATCGCCAGAAAGTCGCACACGCGCGCGCTCGGCAGCCAGATTGACGACGGCCTCCTCGACGCCCTCCACCTTATCGAGGGCGTGTTCGACGCGGCGCACGCACGCGGCGCACGTCATGCCGCGTACGCCGAAGTCGACCGTCGTATTCTCGTCGACTCTATTCATCGAAGCTGCTTGTAGAGCAGGTTCATGATCTCGTCATAGCTGTGCTCGGCCGCCTCGCGGTCCCCGGAGCGAATGGCTTCCGTGACGCACGTTTCGAGGTGGTTGCGGGTGATCACTTCTCCAACGGCACGGAGGGCCTTCTGAACGGACGTGATCTGGTGGAGCACGTCACCGCAATAACGGTCCTCGTCCACCATCCGCTGCAATCCGCGTACCTGCCCCTCAATGCGCTTCAGACGCTGAAGAACGTCGCGCTCCTTCTCCTCAGACAGCGTCATTGCGCATCCACCCCGCCATCGTGCGACAGCGGTTCGTAACCCGCCTCGCGAATGGCATCGTCCACCGCCTCGGCGGAGGCCACGTCCCGGTCGAGGCGTATGCGCGCCTTTCCGATCCGGACGTCTTCGACCTCGACGCCCTCGACGCCGGCCAGCGCCTGCCGGACGGCACTCACACAGTGGTCGCAGCCCATCCCCTGAATCTCAATCTCTTCGGTCATCACGATCATGCTCCGATGCTTGTGATAATGTTCGATATACCCTACCCCCCTACCCTATCTATAGTTCCACGTAGATACCGCTCCCCGTATGATTGGGTACGCTGAACAACGCGTGTAAGAATCCGGTGTGTACGCTAGGGCACCGAAGAAGCGCTATGCGGCCGCGGCAGCTCTCGGTTGACCCTCACCGATCGTACGCTCGCTCTCGGCATCGAAGAAGTGCAATTTTCGAAGATCAAAGGCAAGCTGCACCTTCTCTCCCGGCTCGGGAAGCGGCTGGGGGGCGACCCGCGCGACGACCTCTTCATCAAGAGACCTCGTGTAGATGAAGATCTCGTTGCCCATTGGCTCTATGACTTCCAGCGTGAGCGCTGCCTCTGAAACCGGATTCTGGATGTACGGACTTCCGGCCACGTAAATGTCCTCCGGACGGATACCGAGCGTGACGTCGCGGCCGGCGTAGTTCTTGATCTCGCGATTCTTGAGTTCGGCCAGCGGAAGCGTGAAGGCGCTGCCCTGTGCGCGAAACGCAAGGCCTCCGTCATCCACGAGCTTGCCGCTCACGAAGTTCATGGCCGGACTTCCGATAAATCCGGCCACAAACCGGTTGTTGGGATGGTTGTAGAGGTTCAGCGGCTTGTCAATCTGCTGGATGAATCCGTCGCGGAGCACGACGATTCGATCGCCCATCGTCATGGCCTCCACCTGATCGTGCGTCACGTAGATCATGGTGGCCTCGAGCTGGCGGTGCAACTTCGAGATCTCGGTCCGCATCTGCACGCGAAGCTTTGCGTCGAGATTCGATAGCGGCTCATCGAAGAGAAAAACGCGCGGCTTCCGTACGATGGCACGACCGACGGCCACGCGCTGGCGCTGCCCGCCGGACAGGTGCTTCGGCTTGCGGTCGACGATTTCCTCGATGCCGAGGATCTGTGCCGCCTGTTCAACACGCGTCGTAATCTCGTCCTTCGAAAACTTGCGCAGTTTCAGACCGAACGCCATGTTGTCGAACACGGTCATATGTGGATAGAGCGCGTAGTTCTGAAACACCATCGCAATATCCCGATCCTTCGGCGGTACGTCATTCACGATGCGGTCGCCGATGTAGAGCGTTCCTTGCGTGATCGACTCGAGTCCCGCAATCATGCGAAGCATCGTGCTCTTGCCGCAACCCGAGGGGCCGACGAGCACGACGAACTCGCCGTCCTGCACTTCGAACGATGCGTCATGAACGGCAACGACCTCGTTGTCGTAGATTTTCTTAAGGCTTTCGAGCTTCACGCGCGCCATTTTGAACCAGCAGGTAATCGGCAGGACAATGAGAGAGGAGCAGAGAAACAGCAATACCTTGGTGGGGATGCTGTTCCGATAATGGCATCCTTTTTCGTATAGTAAACGTAAAGATAGCCGCGGATCCGCAGAATAATAGCTATTCTGTAAGACGAGTACTTAAGTAGGCAGGCTTGGCAATGGCACAGGAGAGGTCGAAGGTCACTATTTATGATGTAGCAGACCGTGCCGGCGTCGCAATCTCGACAGTCTCCCGCGTACTGAACAACTCGACGGACGTGTCCGAACCGACACGTGTTCGGGTCATGAAAGCGATAGAGGAGCTGCAGTTTCGGCCCGACCGTACGGCCAAATCACTGGCACAGAAGGCCACGAAATCGTTCGCCGTTGCGATTCCCACCTTCACGATGCCTTTCCACACGGAGCTGCTCAAGGGCATCCGGTTTCGGCTGCGAAACCACGACATCGACCTTCTACTATGTGACCTCGGCTCGACGTCCCCGCATCAAACGCTTTTGAATTTCCTTGGGCGCGGCGCCGTTGATGGTCTCCTCCTCGTTGGCGTGCCGATCGAAGAGCGGATCGCTCAGGAGCTGCGTGCACTGCACGCCCCCGTCGTACTCATCGGTCCCCGTCATCCCGACTTCGACTCATTCTTCTGGGACGAGCGCGCCGGTGGACGCGCCGCCATCGAGCATCTCACCGAGCTGGGCCACCGGAAAATCGCCATCATCACCTCCCACACCCCGAGCACGGTGCAGGAGGAGCGCATCCGAGGGGCGAAGGAGGCCCTTGAGACCTGCGGCCTGTCGTTTGATTCCAGCCTCGTCATCAGCGGGCATACTGAGAAGCATGCCGGCTTCAGCGAGGAGGCGGGATACGAGGGCATGGAAAACGTACTGGAAGACCATCCTGACGTTACCGCCGTATTTGCGATGAGTGATGTCCAGGCCATCGGTGCCTGCAAGGCCGCTCGAGACGCCGGCAGGAGGATTCCGGATGATATGGCCGTCATCGGCTACGACGACATCAAGACCAGCTACTACGTCGGTCTCTCGACCGTCGATCAGCGAATGCATTGGGTCGGCGAGGAAGCCACGGAGCTCCTTCTCAAGAGGATGGACGGTCGGGATCGCGACAAGCCCGTTTCGCGCTTCATCGTGCCCGAGCTCGTCGCACGAGGTTCGACGCAGCGGCAATGATAGGTCGGGACATTCTCGAGCAGCAGCTCGATCGAACCTTAGACGAAACCCACCTTTCCGGACTCGGCCGGCGTTACCACGGTAAAGTACGGGACACCTATCGTAGCGACGGTGACCTCATCCTCGTCACAACGGACCGGATCTCGGCCTTTGACCACATCCTTCGGCAGACGATTCCGTTCAAAGGCCAGGTTCTGAACCAGACCGCCGCGTATTTCTTTGAGCACACGGCCGACGTCGCGCCAAACCATCTCAAGCATGTACCCGATCCGAACGTGACGGTAGCCGCATTTTGCCGGCCCGTACCGATCGAATTCGTCGTCCGCGGCTACCTGGCCGGGCATGCATGGCGTGAGTACCGCGACGGTAAGCGCCACATCTCAGGAGCCGCGATGCCGGACGGCCTGTCTGAGAGTAGTCGCCTCCCCGCCCCTATCCTCACCCCGGCCACGAAAGCCGAGGAGGGCCACGACGAGGACATCAGCCGCGAAGAAATCATGGCGCGGGGTATCCTCGAGACGGATGAGTTCGACCGACTCGAGACGTGGTCGCTCGAACTGTTCAAGCGCGGCACGGAGATGGCGGCCGAGAGGGGTTTGCTCCTCGTCGACACCAAATACGAATTCGGACGAAAGGAAGACGGTTCGTTCGTTTTGATAGACGAGGTCCACACGCCGGATTCGTCACGATATTACTACTCGGAGGGCTATTCGGATCGTCTTGATCGTGGCGACCCCCAGAGGCAGCTCTCGAAAGAGTTCGTGCGAGAGTGGCTGATGGACCGGGGCTTTCGCGGGCTCGAGGGGCAGACGCTGCCGGATTTGCCCGATGATTTCCGCATAGAGATCGCGGCGCGGTACATCGAGCTCTTCGAAACTGTTACAGGCCACGACTTCGTACCGGATACGCATTCCAACCCCGAAGCCCGTATACAAGCCGCCCTGGACGAGTATCTTGCCACGAAGTAGCGCGACGCGGGCCGGCCTGCGCTATTCGGCGGCGCTGAGAACGGTTGCCGTAAGCGTACGGTACTCATCCGGACGCCTGTCGGCAAAAAGATCATTGAGCGGGGTGATCTGACGGTCTCGCGCGCGGGTGGGATCGAAGTCGACGATGCCGATGGCATCCTCGTCCGCGCCGGCCGAAAACAGCACGTCGCCTTCGGGGCTGCAGATCACGCTCTGCCCGATGAAACGAAGCTCCTCACCGTTCTGGGATTCGGTCCCGCATCGGTTCGCAGTGATCGTAAATACATGATTCTCTAGCGCTCGGATAGGCATAGCTCGCGGGCAGTCCTTCCGCACGAGATTCGATGGGTGCGCAATCACGTCGGCGCCCTTCAGGGCGAGCGCCCGAGCCGCTTCGGGAAAGTACCAGTCAAAGCAGACCATCACGCCCAGGCGGTACGGCCGGCCATCCCGCGATTCGAGGTCAACGACCGGAAAGCCCAGATCGCCGGGTGTGAACAGGTCCTTCTCCTTGTAAAACAGGTGAACCTTCCGGTACGTGCTGATAATTCCTTCTGGCGAGGCGACGATCGAACTATTGAAGAATACATCCCCGTTGCGCTCCGGAAGACCGGCCACAATCGTAGCGCCGGTTCGTCGAGACCACTCGACGACGGCCTCGCAGGTTATTCCCTCCGGAATCGGTTCGGCGACCTGCTCGAGATCATCCATCGACTTAAAGAAATAGCCGGACGAAAACAATTCTGGAAGCACTACGAGGTCCGCGTCCAGACCATCCAACAACTGTTCGACGGTGTCCAGATTCGCGTCGACGTTGAGATACTTGGGGCTGTACTGAATCAGTGCCGCTTTCATGTCAGATGGTCCTCTTGCCTCGTTGTCGGGGGCAGCTTGCCTTTGACCCACTCCGTCGTGCCGTCCGCGAATCGCTCGCGTTTCCAGATGGGTACACGCTCTTTCAGCGCATCGATGAGGTGGCGGCAGGCTTCAAAAGCGTCGGCTCGATGGGGCGTCGACACGCCGACGAGCACACTTACCTCCCGAAGCGGCACATCGCCCTCGCGGTGCCACAGGCACACCTTCGCGATCGGCCATCGCTCGGCAGCAGATTCGGCCAGCCGCCTCATCTCCGTCAGCGCCATCCGCTGATAGCTCTCATACTCCAGAGTCGTCGTTTCTCTCCCTCTGGTCCAGCGTCGCGTCGTGCCCAGAAACAGATCCACAGCGCCCGCCTCTTCCGTACGGAGAAATTCATCCGCCTCCGCCAGGTCGATCGGGATGCCCTGCAGCCGGATCCAGTACCGTTCGGTATGCTCTTCCATGCCTATCCCCCACTAACAGGGGTAATTAGCGCGACTTCATCGCCACCTCGCACCGTCTGCCGCTCATCCACATACGACTGATTTACAGCGATCCGAATCGTCGATCGATACGGTTCAAGGTCGGGATACCGCTTAATTAACTCATCCAGAATCTCGCGTGCGGTCGTAGTGCCGGACACTTCCAGATCGACCGATCGGCGATCGAGCTTCTCGCGCAAGACGCTGAAGAAGAGTACACGCACGGCCGCCGTCGATTCGTCGGATGAACGCTTTCTCAAAGATGCTTCCACGGTGCGGATTACGGCTAGCGGAAGTGAATCGCTCGAATCGGCTCAACACGCGACGCCACGCGCGCCGGCAAGTACGCAGCGAGCGTGCACAAGAACATCGCGAGAACACCCACAACTACGAAGTCGAGGCCGTTGAGTTCGATGGGAGCCGTCGTCATGTAGTAGGCTTCCTCGGGCAATGGGATGAGGCCGTATTCGCGCTGGACGATGGCGAGCACGAATGCGGCGGCCTCGCCGACGACCGTACCGACCAAACCGATCAGCAGTCCCAGCCAGAGGAACATCTTCCGCAGCGATCTTCGCGACGCACCGAGGCTCTCGAGGATACCGATCTCGCGCGTCTTCTCCAGGATCATCATCAAGAGCGTCCCGATGATGTTGAAGGCGGCCACGAGCACGATCACACTGATTACGATCGGTATGATGCCCTCCTGGAGATTCACCCACGCGAAGAGGCCGCTGTAGACCTCGTAGATACTCCGAGCCATGATCGGAAATCCGAGTTGATCCTCGATCGCCCGCGCGGTCGTCTGAGCGCCCTCGACCCGCTCGAGCGTGAGATCGAACCTGGTGACCTGGTCCTCATCATATCCCAGAAGATCGCGAGCCGCATCGATTGTCGTGTAGGCGTAGAGCTCGTCGAAATTAGACAAGGAGGTCTCATATATCCCGGAGACGTAGAACTGCTTGACACGCGGCGTCGCAATTCCCGAGACGACGTCTTGTGTCACCGCGTCGCCGGCACGCATCGAGAACGATGTAACGGTTTCGGAGACGTCCAGCCCGAGCTGGGCGGCTAGACGGCGACCGATGACGATCCCGGATCGTCCTGCCGAATCCGGGTTCGTCACAAACTCGCCGGCGACAAGGTTATCTCGAATGAAGCTCGGCGGCTCCGGCGTCCCCCAGATAGCAACGCCGTCGATCTCCTGGGCCGAACGCCTCAACAGGGCGAATTCCTGGACGACGGGCACCGCCTGGACGACACCATCCATAGATAATAATGTCGATTGAAGCTCGTCCGCGCCATCGAGTGGCTCGTCCTGAAACGATTCGACCTGAACGTGCGCGCCGAAGCCGACGATCTTCGCCTCGATTTCCGTGCTGAACCCCCGCACGATCGAGAGCGCGAGAAGTAGCGCTGCGGTCCCAAGGGCCACTCCCCCGATGGCGACGTAGGTAATGAAGCGTATGAAGCGACGTCCCTCCTCTCGGCCGCGCGCCGATCGGAGGTATCGAATCGCCATGAATCTTTCAAATCTCGAGGGCACCGCGCTCCGTATCTTCTGTTTCTTTCGAGTGAATGGACGAACCATCCGGCGTGGATGAGTCTACGAAAACTTGAAGCGCCGGTCTTCAGTACCCATGGACAGCGGCACGAATATCGGCAATCGATCAAGATGATGACGAATCAGATAGCTCAAACTCCGCTTCCGCAGAACGAAACGATAAAGTCGTATGCTCCCGGCTCGCCCGAGCGTGCGTCATTGCAGCGAAAGCTGGAGGAATTGAAGAAGGATCCCGTCGACATTCCTGCCTTCATAGGCGGCGAGGAGGTCCGGACCGGCCAGACGATATCGATTCGTGCGCCTCACGACCACGGCCGAACACTCGCTACGGTTCATCTGTGCGGGGAGAAGGAGGTCGGCCGGGCGATTGATGCAGCGCTGAAAGCGCGCGCGGAGTGGTCACGGATGCCGTGGTCCGACCGCGCCGCCATTTTCCTTAAAGCGGCTGACCTGCTTTCCGGCCCGTGGCGTGACACGCTCAATGCGTCGACGATGCTCGGGCAGAGCAAGAATCCATTTCAAGCCGAAATCGATTCCGCCTGCGAGATGATCGATTTCTGGCGCTTCAATGCGCGGTACATGGAGCGAATCTACGCTGATCAGCCTTTATCGCCGAAGGGTACATGGAATCAGATGCAGTATCGCCCGCTTGAGGGTTTTGTTTTCGCCGTGACGCCCTTCAACTTCACGTCCATTCAGGGCAATCTGCCGACTGCACCGGCGCTAATGGGTAACACGGTCCTCTGGAAACCCTCGACGACCTCTCTCTTCTCCGCCTACTATACCTATCGCTTGCTCGAGGAAGCGGGCCTCCCACCAGGTGTGATCAACATGCTTCCCGGGCGCGGACCGCAGATCGGCGACCCCGTATTTGCGTCACCGCAATTTGGTGGTCTGCACTTTACGGGTTCGACGCGGACCTTTCAGTTCATGTGGCAGACGATCGGTGCGAATGTATCGTCGTACCGGAGTTATCCGCGCATCGTCGGCGAGACCGGGGGAAAAGACTTCATCATCGGACACGGCTCCGCAGA
>CAZQAS010000160.1:5032-8305 GCA_964591285.1 uncultured Rhodothermales bacterium | reverse complement strand
TCAAGAAGTCGGCGAACGGCGATGACTGGTCCAAACGTAGTCGTGAATAGCTCGACGTAGGCATCAGGTCCGTCGGGACTTCTTTCTACGTAGGAGCGTCGGGTGAAGTCGATGGTCGATACACGCTCGCCGAACAGTTCCCGTACGTGGTCCTCAGTGCCCCAGAGGAGAGGCGGCGAGGCGTGCGGCGGAGGCGGTGGTGCGAAGTTCGCTATCAGCTTAAAGAATGCGGCGGCGACCCCTTCCGGCCGAAATGCCGCCATTCCAACGGTGCCGCCGGGCCGGCATACACGCAACATCTCGTCAGCCGTCGCCTGGTGGTTCGGCGCGAAAATGCTCCCGAAGGCGGACGTGACGACGTCGAACGTTTCGTCCTCGAACGGAAGCGCCTCGACATCCGCCTCCACCCAGTCGAGCTCGACCTCACGGAGGGCAGCCTCTCGGCGGCCGGCCTGGAAGTTCTCGGGCGTCAGGTCCGAGGCCACAACACGTGCGCCGGCCTCCGCGGCTCGAATGGCCACGTTGCCTGTTCCGGCAGCCACATCCAGCACGCGCTGGCCGGCCCCTATCCCGCACGCCTCCACAAGCACCGGTCCCACCTCCCAGACCGTGCTGGTCGCGAATCGGTGGTAGTCGCCGAGCGCCCACATCGCTCGTGTCGTCGCTTTCGGATTCGAGGATACGGTGAGTTCGTCCGTTGATGCCTTGTCCGCTGCCATCGTTCTCCTCCGGTTTCTCGTTGAAATCATGTCTGTTGGATAGCACTCGTAGCAAGAGGGCCTCGACGACATCGCACCGACCCGCACGGGTCCGGCGGAATGCCGCGCGACCGTTTTCGAGCATCCTTTCAGCGGAAAACTAGGGTGCTGGAAGCCGGCGTCGCATCGCCCATATTGCCCATTTTCGCGGTGGAAGGGGTAATAGCCAGATCGGGCTACGTTGCGCGATCATTCCAGTAATCCGGCCCGGGCGGCGTGCGCGGCGGCTGCGGCACGGGAGGGTAGATCCAGTTTGCGGAGAATGTTCGTCACGTGGCGGTGAACCGTATGCTCGCTAATGCAGAGGTTGTCGGCAATCTCTCGATTCGTACATCCTTCAGCGATAATGCAGAGGACCTCCCGTTCTCGGGACGTAAGTGTTGGGAGCGGCGATTCGTCCTCGGACGTGTGGTCGACGTCCGCTTCCGTCTTGATGGCGTCGAGGACACGCCGGGCGCGGCGCGCATGCATTTGGGCACCGAGTTCCTCCAGCTGATCACGCGCCGCGGCTGCGGCGTTCAAAGCCTCCTCGCTACGGCCCAGTACAGCCAGGCTGCGGGCGAGCTCCACGCGCGCTTCGGCCGCTTCGAAAGGACATCCGGCTGCCTCGTAGCGATCGCCGGCATCTTCCAGATTCCGCTTGGCATCGGCGTGGAGGTCTGAGGCGGCAGCGACGAGTCCCGTGAGGAAATCCACCCCGGCGCGAAGCGGAACCGTTCCCGCCTTGCGTTGTGCGCCTCGTAAGTCTTCGAGGGCAGCGGCGGCGGCCTGAACGTTCTTGCGGGCGACGTGTGCACGAGCAAGCAGCTCCAGGCCCGCCGAGCGGTCTATCTCGCGATGCGGAGGAATCCGCCGGAGAAATCGCTCGACCAGCTCAGCCGCCCGAAGCGCCTCCCCGCGCGCGAGCGCCACACGCGCACGACCAAGCAGCGCCTCGCGACCCGTCCCCGCCTGGTCGAGCAGCTTTTCAGCCTCTTCCAGCCGCCCCTGACGACGGCGAAGCTCCGCGAGGGCCGCCAGCGCGAAGGGGACGGATGCAGGACGCGACCGAGTATAGGCCTCCACGGCCGCCACGAGCTCCTTTTCGGCTTTCGGCCAGCGGCCGGCGCGCAGATGCAGGAGACCGTAGTGCGCTCGGCAGAACCCCATCATATACCGGCTTTCATAACGGCGCGCAAACGCCTCGATCTGCCCGCACCATTCGTATGCGCGTGGATAATCGCCGATCTGCTCGCAGGCGGTGACCAGGAAGCAGCAGGTCCATGCGCTGGAGATGGGAATCGCCGACGGTTCCGAAACGGCAGTAGCCGCTGCCTCGTCGAGGAGCGCCATACCGGCATCGACGTCTCCGTCGGCGACGAGTACCGCGCCTTGAAGTCCGAGACCAAGCATTACCAGATCGGGCACGTCCAGCGTACGCCCCACCTCCAGGGCGTGGACGGCCAACTCCATAGCGCGCCCGGAGTCGTCAGTGAAAAACGCGAGATACCCCTCATGAAACGCAAGCCATCCGTGTTCGGGCAGAAGCTCCGCATCATCGAGCAGGCGATTCGCCCGGCGTAGCCATCCCCTGGCAACTGCGACCGCCCCGTGAAAGTCCAGATGGTCAATGCCGATCCAAATGGCCATCCGGGCGGCCGCTACAGGCCGATCGGACTGCCGGTACAGAAGAAACGCCTGCTTGCGGGCCTCGAAAACGCACGTCGAATCGTCCGTCCACCATGCAGACCAGCTCAGACCTTCCAGTGCTTCCGGCGTCTCTTCCATCGCAAGGGCCGCCTCGAAATAAGTCCTGGCCGCCTGCCAGGCGCCGCACGATAGGTGATTCCATCCCGCTTGAAGGGGATGGTCGGCCCTTCCCGTCGATTCTTTCCTTCCTCGGTCCATGTTGGCCTCCTACGAGCGCGAAATACCTGGCGCATTCGAGCGGCATAGCGAATCGTGCGGTTCCGCTCATCCAATGTACGTCGCCGAGACAGGAATCTGCCAATGACTTGTCAGAGTCAACCGGCGAGTTGCCAGACGACCATCTCCCCGAACGATTCTCGTTTACGCATCCAGATGTTCGCGCAAGAATTTGACCTGCACAGATACCGCTTCGTCGAAGCGATCGCTGGGGTGATAGATCAAACCGAAGTGACCGTCAGCGATGTCATACCAAGTCTTGCGCCCCGGCATCAGATCGAACGCACCTCTGGTGACCTCGTAATTTGCATGAACCATCTCATCCTCGGGTGCCACCATGAGCAGCACGTTGGCCTGAACGTACGGTGCGCACAGATATGGACTGTATGGCACCGGCGTGGGTGGAATGACCCTGATCACGCGGTTCAACCAACCGGAGCCGGGACGGCCACCGTAGTCGATGAACCAACGGTACGCTTGTATCGGGCCAAGTAATGAGGGCGAACCCCATTGGTCCGGGGAAACGACCGGCATCGGGCCGGCCGTCGTTTCAGGGGTGCCGCTGATGTCGCCCGTTAGCAGAATGTCTTCGATCGCCGCGAGTGTCTCC
>CAZQAS010000160.1:2180-4932 GCA_964591285.1 uncultured Rhodothermales bacterium | reverse complement strand
ACTCAGCATTGTGTCTCCTGGATCGATAATCCGCACGTGAAGCTACGATCGCTTTGCCGGGCTTCGCGTATCCGACCGGATCGTTGTCCGCCAGTCTCGCCCAATGCCCGCTAACATTCAGCCAGAAAGCATCTCGATCCTCGCCCACAGCTCCGGACTGACCGCTCGTTCTATCGCGGCCCACATGTCGCACCACGTTTCAACGAGCCCATCTAGATCGGTTTCCGTCACGACGCCGGCGTCGAGCATCGCGCGGTACTGCGACCCCACGCGGTCATGCGAGCGCTCCAGAACAGCCCGTACCGCAGCGCGATCCGGCTCTGCCGGACTGCCCGCCACTTCGATCAGCTTGGCGTAGTAGCTGACGCCGTCCGTGAGCAGGAAGAGCGCCTTGCCCGCCTGAGGAGGAGCCGCATCCGGCACCGGAAGCTCCAAGCGCAGGAACGGCAGCGCCCAATTGTCTTGTGCGAACAATCCGTCCGGATTCTCAGCCCAGATCCAGGCATGCAGCATGGCGAGACGCGGCTGCTCCTCACTTGCGTGATGCATCGACCGAGGATTCAGCAGGAGTGTCTCTTCGTCGATGCTTCCGGAGTGAAAGTGCCACAATCCGGGTACGACAAAATCCTCGGGGGGATCTTCGCCGCGTCGAACCGGCTGCGCGTAGGCCACGCCGGTCAGCACTGGATTGCCGTCGATCCGGAGGTAACTCAGTACGGCCGGACGTTCGATGTCGAGATCGCGCTGCACGACGCGGCGAATGTGGACCCAGTGCTCGCCCATGCCCGGAAAATCGGGCCCGACGAGACGATAGCCCGCCGCCACCGCGGCGTCGAGATCGTGATACTTCCGCGTGGCCGCTCGCGCAGTTGTGAAGAACGTCGCTACGACTGAATCGGCGTGAGGCTCATAGGCAGGCTCGTGGTGAAGCGGCCGCGACGACGCCCTAGTGGAATCCTTCGCGAAATGATCCTGCGCGACCGCGCCGGTCGCCGGCGCTGCCGCGATTAAACCGATCACTACCAATCCTCGAACGGTCATGGCAGCGTGATCACCTCCTCCTGATCGTATGCCGCAAGCAGCGCCTCGCGGAGGTCACCGTCGATGCCCTGCGGGTATCTGCTCGTCAGCCGCAGCTCGCGCAGCCGACTCGGCGACGGCGCCCTCCCACCGCCGAAATTCAGTCGCCGAAGCGCGTTAAACTCCGCTCTCGAAACGTTCTCATATGGAATCCAGAAAATACGGTCACCGGAGTTCGGCGCCGGCCGATGCAGATAGAGTCCGCCCTCCTCGGCCGAGAGCAATTCGTAGATCGACACCATCGGCGAGGTCCGGCGCACGAGGCTGACCTCTATTCCCTGACCGGTCTGAAGTGACGACAGACGATCGAGGCTCGGCCCGACCGTGCATCCGGCAAGAAGCAGGGCCAGAAGGAGTGATAGAATTCGAATCAAGATGATCATCTCACCGGAATTTTAGACGTCTCGAATTCGGTTTCAAACGTCGGCTTGACCTCTTGCCACCGCCGCATGGCTGCGTGGAGCGTGGTCTCCGACGGTACGAAAGTGGAGTCGACCGTCACCCCCTCAAGCCAGCTGCGCCGTATCCACTCCGTATAGTAGCCTTGCGCGGCAAGGAAATAGGTCCGACGGCCTTCGTCAGGTTCGGCGCCCACGTCGAATCGAGCCTGGAAGCGAGTTCCCGGCATCGTGATCAGGTACTGATCGTCCGGTGCGGTGGCGACGTCCATCGGACTGGACGGACCGTGATGGCTGGATGAGGCGATATCGTCGAGCGGCACGCGTCGAGGCACAGTCGTCCGCACATCCGCCGCCAGGGAAACCTCATCGATGCGCCAGGCATCAGCGACGAAGTAGAGGCGAATGTGCAGACTGTCGCGACCGATCACCGGCACGGGAACGGCGACGCGATCCCAGGCAATCGGGCCTACCTCCCCAACTTTGCCCACCTCGCGGTAGGCGCCTCCATCGAGGACCTGCACACGCAGTCCCATGTAGCGCGCATAGAAATCGCCCAGACCGATCGCGTAGGAGATGGATTCCAAGTCACGGCCAAGCCAGTCGAGTGATCGAGCGCCCTGACCGGCCAGCATGAAGTCGTAGAAATAGACGGTGTTCAGCAGGCTGTTGCGGAGTTTCAGCACGACGGCGACCGAATCCCCCTCCACGGCGGGGAAGGTCACGTCGACGTAGTCCATAAGATCGTCCGGCTCTGCTGCAGCCAGCCTTCCAGGATCTGTGCTGAAGACGTCTTCATCGGATAAGGCGATCGAGGGCAGTACGTCACGGCCGGACCGATCCTCCGCGCGGAGAGGGGCATGGAAGGACTCCAGCAGGTAGGCTCCTCCGTCGGGAGCCGGAAGCGCCACTGCACCGCTTGGATGGCGCACCTCGAGCAGTTCCAGATGGTTGATGTAGTGCGTCTCGAGCGCCTCATTGCGGATCTCCAGCTCGACGACGCCCTCCGGGGAGGCGTCCGCACGCACCCGGTCGACATCGCGCTGTTCGAAAAGCGATACGATGCTGTTCGGAAAGGATTCTCCATCCAAAACCAGCTCGCCATCCTCGACGGAGTAGATGGTTGGGCAGGATCCGAAGATCGCGACGGCAAGCGCCGGAACGCCGACAACCGCCCCGGCCGTCGCCAGTAGGCTCACCCCGACCGATTTGTCGACGTTGTATTCGTTGCTGAGGGACTCGACAGCCGCCACACTGTCCATCGAGACCATCAT
>CAZQAS010000160.1:0-2080 GCA_964591285.1 uncultured Rhodothermales bacterium | reverse complement strand
TTGGGTAGTTATGCTGAATACATTATTTCGCTATCAAGCAAATGTCTACATTGCGCGGATGCACCAAACTCCCGGTGTCTGCATTCCTGCACCGGGGCCCCACCTCCTTTCCCATAAGGGATCCCGTTCACTCCCGATGTCATGCGCAACGACTACGTCTATCTCCTCTACCTCGTACTCCTGCTTCCCCTCGTCCTGATCGCCACACCGGCCCACGCGCAGAGTGCCGCGTTCTTCGACGAACCCACCGACGTTATTCAGATCGACGGGCAGACGGTGATCGGCACGTCCATGACCTACGAGGCCGTGATTCTCTTTCCCAGCGGCGTTGGTGCCGGCGGGTATCTCTACAACGAGTGGACCAATTTCCAGGAGGACAAGACGCTCCGCGCCGGCCCCGGCTTCGTCGAGGGATACGACTACCCCGTTGGGAGCTCACTTTTCAGCGGCGTCACCATGACGCCGGACATCTGGCACCACGTGGCCTTTGTCTATGACGGCGCAGAGGAGCGGCTCTATCTCGACGGCATTCTTCTTGCGTCCCGGCCGGTGAGCACGTCCGTCGGTGACGGCGCAGGGATGCCTCACATCGGTGCCATTTTCCGGGATGGCGCCATCAGAGAGGGGTTCATCGGCTACATGGAGTCGGTCCGCATCTCGGACGTCGCTCGCTACGACGGAGACGCGTTCGAACCGCCGCTGGGCGACCTCGACAGCGACGAGAACACACTGCTCCTCCTTAACTTCAATGAACCCGAGACCAGCGAGACGGTGCAGGACGAAAGTCCGCTCGGTGCGACCGGTACGCTCGGAGAGGCTTTCGACGGCGCGACGGCGCCGCAACTCGGGGCGAGCCCGCCGGCGACGAACTGCCCACTCGCCGCTTCCACCTCCGATCTCTGGGACGTCGCGCGCGAGACTGCCATCACGAGCAGCAGCGGCTTTCTCAGCGGGAGCGACGAGGAAGCGGAGAACGTTTTCGGGGGAGCCCATCCCAACACCGAGGAAGGCAATGCCTTCTTCCGGGACGACCAGAGCCAGGGCTTCGTGCACTTCGTCGAATGGGAGACGACGGCGAGTGCAACGGTGCGGAGTTTTGTCCTGAGAGCGGCCCACGACCACAACAGCCTTCAGCGCTCGTTCGAGGCATTCCGGCTCTTCGCCTTCGACGACGATGCCGCCGCGTTTGAGCTGCTGCACGAGTTCGAACCGGACCTTCCCTACGGGGATGGGCAGTACAGTAACTACATCACGCTGTGCGGCAACGTCCCGGAGCGGACGGCCAGTCGGTTCCGCGCCGAATTCGTCCAGCATACGCAGGGGACGTGGTCGGGTCCGCGGATCGTCGAGCTCGACGCGTTCAACACCCTCATTAACGTCACCGTGAGCATGGAGGAGCCGCTCGGCGTTCCGGCGGGGCTCGCTCTCCACGCTCCTTACCCGAACCCTGCCCGAGAGATCGCCGCCGTCCCCTTTGTCCTCGCTAAGACGGGTCGCGTCCGTCTCGCCGTCTACGATATGCTGGGCCGCGAGGTCAGCGTCCTCCTTGACCGGTCGCTCCCGGCAGGTCCGCATGAGTCCGTGCTGCAGGCCGGCGGCCTCCCGAACGGGCTGTACGTCGTTCGCCTTACGTCTGAAGCGTCTACCGTCACGCGAACACTCGTGCTCGTGAAGTGAGAGCTCGGCCGACGAGCTCTCCGCATCCGTCTCCCCATAGAATACATCGACCGACGGCGCGGGGATGTACCAGTGGTATGGCGAAGTAGTGCCGCCATCCCTGTCACCGCGCTGCTCGGAATGTGACTACGAGAGTACGGCGAAGCCCAGCGTTCGCTCATCGGTAGATCCCCTCAAAAAGTGTCGGTCGCCTGTTCGGAAAAGATGTACTTTGAGATGTTCCACCTCCTCCCAACCCTCGAAGCTGCCATGAAGCACTGCCCCCTGGTACTCGTCCTTGCTCTGCTCCTCGCAAGCTGCGATATGGCGACGGCACCGTCGCTCGACACCAGCCCCCCTCCTTCCGCTTATGCCGGCCAGTTGGCTGGCAAATCCGATAAGGGGCCCGGCGGTCTGACTGTCA
>CAZQAS010000159.1:4229-8368 GCA_964591285.1 uncultured Rhodothermales bacterium | reverse complement strand
CCGGTAAGACCGTCTCGCTCGTTCCATCCTTACGGCGTCGTTCGTTCGCCTTTCCGACGACGGTCGACGGCCGCTCCGGCCGGGCTTCGGTGACGGCGCGCTCAGCCTCGGCCATGCTCTTCGATGGGACGTCGTACGGCCGGCGCCCCGTGAGGACCTCATAGAGCACGAGGCCGAGAGAATAGACGTCTGTGGCGGTCGTGACGGGAAGCCCTCGCACCTGCTCCGGTGCCGCATATTCCGGCGTCAACACGCGCATGCCCGTTCGCGTAAGCGCGGGTGCCGACGGGCTGTTTTCCAGAAGCTTCGCGATCCCGAAATCAAGGAGCTTCACCTCTCCGTCGTCGCGGATCAGAATATTTGCCGGCTTGAGGTCGCGGTGTACGACGAGATTCTGATGGGCGTACTGAACGGCGCGGAAGACGTCCTCGAACAGCTTCAGCCGCGCGTCGATGCTGAGCTTCTGCTCGTCGCAGTACGCATCGATGGGACGCCCTTCGACGTATTCCATCACCAGGTAGGGCCGTCCGTCGCCGGTGCGGCCGCCGTCGTAGAGCTGTGCGATGTTTGGATGCTGAAGGGACGCTAAGATCTGGCGCTCGCTGAGGAAGCGTTCGATTACGCTCGCGTCGACGCGATGGATGAGCTTTACGGCAACCTGATGGTCGAACTGTCCGTCATCGCGCTCGGCGAGGTACACCGTGCCCATCCCCCCGCGGCCGATCTCGCGCACGATCCGGTACGGTCCTACGCGATCGATCCGACGGCGCTCTTCCGTCCGTTCAGCCGTGTCGGGTACGGCATCCGCGTCGAGCACGATCGCCGCGAGATCCTCAACGGAGGCTGCGAGCACCGACGGCGGGTCGGCGTCGGCATCCATGAGATCCTCGACCTGGCGGCGTAGGTCCGGGTCGCCGGCGCAGGCGCCGTCCAGAAACGCCGCACGACGCTCGGCCGGCAGATCGAGGGCCTCGTGAAACAATGTTTGAATGCGGTGCCAGCGGTCCCGGGTCATGGCAAGCCGTAACTTAACGAAGCTCGTGAGCAAGCCAGGCACGGGCGGCGCGCCAGTCACGCTTGACGGTGGCCGAGCCGACGCCGAGCGCCTGCGCGGTTTCCTCGACGGTCAATCCGGCGAAAAACCGACACTCGACGACGCTCGCCTGGCGCTCGTCGAGATCTTCAAGCCGGTTTAGTGCATCGTCAAGCGCGATCACGTCTTCAAGATGGATCGGATTCTGATGGATGCGCTCATCGAACGTGACGACGATGCGGTTACCGCCTCGCTTGTCGGCGGCGCGGTGGCGCGCGCCGTCCGTAAGGACGAACCGCATCGCGCGGGCAGCCAGACGAAAGAAGTGAGCGCGGTTTTCGACCTCGATATCCGCTGCGGGTACCAGACGTTCGTACGCCTCGTGCACAAGAGCGGTGGTATTGAGCGTCTCGCCCGCCCGATTCTGCCGCACGACGCGTGCGAGGCGGCGAAGCTCTCCGTAGACAACGGCGAACAGCTCATCGAACGCTTCGGCATCCCCCTCGCGGGCGCTGTGCAGTAGCTGTGTGACGATATCAGGTGCAGGCCGCTCCATTACATAAGCGTCCAGGAAAAAAGAAAGGACCAAAGATCTCTCACGGGCCACATGGCTAGTGCCGGTCGTGAGATCGTCTTGGTAACAAACATCGAGTGGCGTCTAGAATCCAGGCTGGATCAGCGTCGGGTGCGCCGTGCCGAGACTTCTGCCGAAGATACGGCACGTCATTGATCAATCTGAATAAAAGCATCCCAATCGGTCGCGACATCGTCTTTCGGCGCAAATCATCTCGTGACTCTGCGCACCATTTGACGTAGTGCGATCCGCGTGGGCCAGTACCCGGTTAGCGCGGCGAAATGCCCCGGCGAATAGCGGCTTCATTCTCCAACACTTCATAGATTACGCGCAAATCGCCTCCGATTCGACAGCAGCCGCAAAACCCCATGCCTCGAACCCCTTCAATCCTTCTACGACGATCAGCTATCGCCTCGCGCGAACTGAGGACGTGCGCCTGGAGGTCTTCGACGTGATGGGACGCCGCGTGGCGACGCTGGTCGAGGACCCGCAGCCGGCGGGCACGCACGAGGTCCGCTTCGACGCCTCCGGTCTCGCCAGCGGCGTGTACGTCTACCGGTTGAGCTCGGCATCCACGGCGACCGTGCGAACGATGCTTTTGCTGCGGTAAGGCTGATAAGGACTGGTGAAACACGGTTGTGCGGCGTCCATGCAGCAGCCCTTCTCAGCGCAATTGGGTGGCCCCGCTCGTTACGCTTCCGCGAAAGTCGTAACCGGGCTGGAATATGCGCTGCGGCGGCAAGATCCGTGAATCACCCGTCCCGGCTTTGGCATCTAAACAGGTGAGTTCCCAAACCATTGTGAGACTTGATCTGAAGGGAGGACACCACCATGAACCTGCAAACCCTCAAAGACCTCTACGTCGAGCAGCTCCGCGACATCTACGACGCGGAAAATCAGTTGCTGGATGCGCTAGAAGAAATGCAGGAGCAGGCGACGCACTCGGAGCTCCGAGAGGCATTCAAATCACACCGCCAGGAAACGGAAGCCCAGGTGAAGCGCCTGAAGAAGATCTTCGGGCGGCTCGGCCAGGACCCGGAGGGCGTCAGCTGCGAGGCGATGGAGGGGCTGATCGCCGAGGCTGAGGAACTGCTCGACAAAGACGCCGACGACGACGTGCTCGATGCCGGGATGATCGCGGCTGCCCAACGCGTGGAGCATTACGAAATTGCCGCCTACGGAACGGTGGCGACCTACGCCGAAATGCTCGGCGAATCGGCGGATCATGATCTGCTTGCCGAAACCCTCAAGGAGGAAAAAGAGGCGGACAAGAAGCTCAACAAGATCGCCAAGCAAATTGTCAATCCGGACGCCGTTGCGGCCTAAGAGACCCGTTGCGCCATCTTGAAAAAAGGTCCCGACGGCCGCGCGCCTGTCGGGACTTTTTTGTTCATCTGCATCCATGAGACAGCTCCTTGTAGAGGTTCCACGCGGCCGCGGTCGGGACGTCGCCGAGATTGCCTCGTCCATCGGCGCGATCACCACGACCGCCGTGCAGGGCGAGCGGGAGGGCGAGCCGGTGGACATCATCCTCGCCAACGTGTCGAACCGCCGCGTCGAGAAATTCCTCGAGGAGGTCGAGGAGCTGCCGGACGCGCACATCTCCTTCTATCCGATGGGTGTGCTGGCCTTGCGGCCGCCGCCGTCGGAGGCGGCCGATCAGGTGACGGACGTCGAGATGCTGAGCCCGATCGAAGTTTTCCTGGCGGGACGGCAGAGCGTCGGATCGTGGGGGGCCTTCCTCGGCTATGCCGCCGCAGCCGGCGCGGTCGTCTGGGTGGGCCTCTACATCGGGAGCGTCTATCTGTTGATCGCCGCGATGCTCGTAGCGCCCTTCGCCGGACCCGCGATGAATTCGGCCATCGCAACCGCCTCCGGTCAGACGCGCTTGCTGTGGAGAACGCTCGTGCGCTACTTCGCCGCTCTTTTCGTCACTTCCGCCGCCGCGTGCGTGCTGACGCTCCTGATCGGCCCCGATTCGCCGTCGCCACGAATGGCCCAGGAGGCACAGGTCTCCGGGGTCGCCGTCATCCTACCGCTCGTCGCCGGTGCCGCCGGCGCGCTGTACCTTCTGACCTCCGAACGCAGTAGCCTGGTTTCCGGCGCAGCGGTCGGACTGCTAGTCGCCGCATCACTCGCGCCGCCCGCCGGCGTGGTGGGCATGGCCGTTGCGCTCGGGCGCTGGGACATGGCAGCGAACGCAAGCTTCGTCTTGGCTCTCCAACTCGTCGGCATCCACTTATCCGGATCGGTGCTGTTCCGGATATTCGGGCTCTACCACAAGGGAACGCGACGCGAACCCACTGGGCGGCTGCTTTTTCCGCTCGGCCTCACCGGGACGGCCATTGTGCTCGCCATCCTGCTGACCATTCAGTTCAGCGATCCGGTGACACTCAACCGCACAACGCTGGCGCAGACGATCGGGACCGAAATCCGGCGCGTCGCATCGACCGGCGAGTACCGGCTCGAACACGTCAGCACGGAGTTTACGAACACGCCGGCAGGACAACCGCCGGTGCTCCTCGCCGAGGT
>CAZQAS010000159.1:0-4129 GCA_964591285.1 uncultured Rhodothermales bacterium | reverse complement strand
TCACCTCCCGCATCGGGCAACGCGTGTGGCGCGCAATCCTCTCCCTTCACGTCGCCGGGCGTTCCAAGCACCACCGTCTGCTCGTCTTCCTCGGGACGGTCATCCTCATGGTCATCCTATTCGTCTGGGTGCTTCTTCTCTGGAGTGGATGGATGCTACTGTTCAGCGCCGATACGCATGCCGTGGTCGATTCGCAGTCGGGTGCTCCGGCGGACCTGTCGGCTCGCATATACTTTACCGGCTATACGCTGTTCACGCTCGGCATCGGCAACTACGTGCCGCGGGGAGACGTGTGGGAAGTACTGACGGCCGTCGCGTCATTCAACGGGCTACTGGTCGTTACGCTGGCGATTACGTACCTCGTGCCGGTTCTCTCAGCGGTCACGCACAAGAGGCACCTCGCGGCACTGATTGACGATTTGGGTGCGACGCCGACGGACATCCTGTGCCGAGCGTGGACGGGCAGCCGTTTCGAGGGATTGTCCAGCCATTTCGCGCAGATTGCGCCGATACTCGAGTTGTATACCCAGCGGCACGCCGCCTATCCCATCCTTCACTACTTCCACAGCTCCACGAGGCGAACGGCCACGGGCCCGACCCTCGCGGCCCTTGATGAGGCCCTTCTCCTTCTCACCGCGGCGGTCCGTCCGGAGACGCGTCCGGCGCAGTCGGAAACGAAACCGCTCCAGATCGCGCTCGCCGGCCTGCTCCGTACGCTTCAGCGCCGCTACATCCCGAAATCCGACGAACCGCCACCTGCACCTGAGCTCGGACCGCTCAGAGCGTGCGGAATACCGGTGGTGGATGAGGATGAATATCAAGAGGCCGTCGAGAAGCACTCGGCGCGACGCCGGCTTCTGAGAGCCCTTGTGGAGAACGACGGATGGACGTGGGACGACGTCCGTCAGCAGGGTAATTGATGGGGCGGAAAATGACGCCGGAAGATGGTCTCTACATCTTCTTGATCACGAAATAAAGCGCGACGAGACACAGAGCCAGGAGACCCAGGGTAATGGCGAGGATCTTCGTCTCGACCCATACGAGCCAGGCGAGGAATGCAATAAGTACCAGCAGAACGCCGGCCGTAATGTACTTTTTCATGGATGGGTGTTCATCCTGGAAGAGGACGAGGCGGAAAGGAGGCGCGTACGCAGCCTCCCATCCGCCGCCTATCGTCCTGCTTGCTCATCAAGGATCAGCTAAAGGAGGAACGCGATAACCACCAGAACCAGGAACACGACGAGCAGAATCTTTGCGACTCCTGCCGTCAAACCCGCGATTCCTCGAAAGCCGAGAAGCGCTGCTATGAGCGCGATTACGGCGAGAACGATTATGGCTTCAAGCATGGTTGCCTCCTTCTTGTGGTAAGATCTCTATCCAGTTGTAATGAGCGACGCCGCGCGGGGTGGACGTGTGCCCTGTAACGAGGCAGGCCCACCGCACACCGAATACACATGCGTGCCAAAACATAGCAACCGAGGGCATCCCTCGAGGCTACGATATGGTAACCTTGACAGATCGGCCGTCGGTCGTGCGGCGGCTCAGGAGAGACCAGCCGGCCGAGGGCGGGAAGGGGGTGCGGACCGTATGTTTTGCCTCGCTCTACCCGCCGGCAACTTCCGATCCCGGTCAGTTTCTGGATTCGACGCCGCTCCTCCGCGAGATTCCTCGGCTGCTCTCCGAACGCGGCTACTCCGTTCACGTCGTGCAGCAGTTCGAGCGATCCTATCTGCTCGCCCGCTCGGGCGTCACGTATCATTTCGAGAGGTCGCCGGCCGCCGTCATGGCCATAGCGCGCGCAGCATCCCGACTTGCAGGCGCGTCTCCCCCAGCCTTTGCTCCCGCCCTGCGGGCCATCCGCACGATCCGATCGCTGCGGCCGGACATCGTCCACCTGCACGGATCCAATCTTTACCTTAATCACCTTCTTCTACTGGCATCGCTGGCGCGAAACCGGCCGCACGTCGTCATGCAATATCATGGGGGCTACCCGGCCGAAAATGGCTTTGCCAGACGCCTGCAGCAGCACATTTTCCGTCGCACCGAGCGTTTTCTGTTCTCGACGCGGACGCACGCAGAGCCGTTCGTGGAGTCCGATCTTATCCGGCATCCTGAGCGCATCGTAGAGTTCATGGAGACCTCGAGCGATTTCCGCCCGACATCCCGAGACGACGCTCGCCATCAGACGAAGATGGACGGCGAGCCCGTGTTCCTCTGGGCAGCGCGGCTGGATCCCGTGAAAGATCCCCTCACGGTGCTACGCGGCTTCGAGCGCATCGTGCGGCGGCGTCCCGGTGCGCAACTGTACCTGTATTACACGTCCGATACACTGCTGCCGGAGGCGCGGTCATTCGTCACCGATCGAGCGGAGTTGCGGGAGCGCGTACACTTCCGAGGACCGGCCCGCTACGACCAGATGGAGACCATCTTCAACAGTGCGGATTTCTTCCTGCAAGCAAGCAGGCAAGAATTCTCTGGATGCGCGGTACTCGAGGCGATGGCATGCGGCGTCATTCCGGTCGTCACCGATATCCCCTCTTTTCGGGCGATGGTAGGCTCGGCCGGCGTCCTCTTTCCATGCGGCGACGACGAGGCCCTCGCCCTCGGCATGCTCGCGATCCCTCCCGGCGATATTTCGAGATGGTCGGTCCGCGTGCGGCAGCGGTTCGACGAGCACCTTCGCTTTGACGTGCTCGCAGACAGGCTGGATGCGGTGTATCGGGGCGTGATTGGGCGGTCGTAGCGTGCCTCGTATCGGTTGATCACCGAAATCATCCTACGGATGAAAGCGCCAACACCCATGAACTGAGCGTTCCACGATCTTCTCAACCGATCCCGTGGGCTGCGCGTACGCAATCGAGTCGAAAGGATGAGCATGTCAGAGACGTGATGGCGGGACGCGCCTTTATCGGCACGAGCGGCTGGAGCTACGACGGCTGGAAGAACGACTTTTTCGCGGGGATCCCCCGCCGCCGCTGGCTGGAGCATTGCGCCGATCGTTTCACCGGGCTGGAGGCGAACGGCACGTTCTACAAGCTTCAGGCGGAATCGACGTTCAAGAAGTGGATCGAGCGGACGCCCGACGACTTCGTTTTTACGGCCAAGGGCCACCGTTTCGTCACGCACAACAAGAAGCTGCTGGATGCGGACGAAACGATCGTCACATCGAGGGACAACATGCGCAGCTTCCAGAAAAAGCTCGCCGTCGTGGTGTGGCAGCTGCCGTCCCAGTTCTCGCTGAATTTCGAACGTATCGAGGCGTTTGCGCGCACCCTATCGAGGCGGTGGACGGCCGTGCGACACGCCATCGAATTTCGCGATACGTCCTGGTTCGCCGATGAGGTTGCCGACGTGCTCGCCGCACACGATCTTGCCGTGTGTCAGTCCGACGCTGCGGATTGGCCGATGTGGGAGGCCGTCACCACGGATCTCGTGTACGTCCGCCTGCACGGGCACACCCGCACCTACGCGTCGAGCTACAGCGGGAGCTCGCTCGACCAGTGGGCCGCGAAGGCGCGGAACTGGATGCGTGAAGGCCGCGACGTGCACGTGTATTTCGATAACGATGCAGAGGGGGCGGCGCCGTACGACGCCATGAAGCTGCTCGAACGCGTCGGTTGATGCACGTTCGTCGGATGATGGCGACCATCGGGAGTGCGCCCGCGGCGCTTCCAGATTCCATTCAGAAAGGAACGACTTATGAGCTGCTGCCAGTGCGAGGGGATCGAACGGGAGTTCGACGAGCGGTTCGCGCACAAGGAGCTGAAGCGCTACCGCAAGAAGGGCCTCCGGAAGACGAGCCGGATGCTCGTTGACGCACTGCAGGAGCGCCTCGACGGGGCCGAGACGATGCTCGACATCGGCGGCGGAGTCGGTGGGCTGCAGTACGCGCTGATTGAGGCGGGACTTCGGCGCGCGACGAGCGTCGATGCCGCGCCGGCCTTCGTGGAAACGGCCCGTGAGGAGGCGGCGCGGCGTGGGCTTGCCGACCGCATCGAGCACATCTCCGGCGACTTCGCGGACGTGGCCGATCGCATCGAGCCGGCCGACGTGGTCACCCTCGACCGCGTGATCTGCTGCTATCCCGACATGCCCGCCCTCGTCGGGGCATCCGCATCACGCGCCCGCA
>CAZQAS010000158.1:6864-8399 GCA_964591285.1 uncultured Rhodothermales bacterium | reverse complement strand
CCGGCTCGCCACGCATCAGGTTTCGAATATCGCCTATCGAGAGCCCGCTCGCCTCCCGGCCTTCGATCTCGGTGATGACGTCGCCGGTTCGCACCCCCTGCTTGTAGCCGCTCGTCCCCTCGATGGGCGAAATGACGATGATCTTGCCGTCGCGGATGCCGATGTTGAGTCCCACGCCGCCGTACTGTCCGCGCGTGATGATGTCGATGTCCGTGTTCTCGGCCTCGTCGATGAACGTCGTGTACGGGTCGAGATCCTGGAGCATCGCGTCGATGCCGGTGCGCATGATTCGTTCCGGGTCCAGCGGATCGACGTAGGTGCCGATCAATTCCTCGTATACGGCCCCGAAGATCTGAAAATTCTTACGGAGAGCGAAGTAATCGTCGTCCGGCATCCAGAAACCGGCTACGAAGCCGGCTCCGAGCGTGCCGATCAGGAGAACGACGAGAGAGAGTCGCTTTTTCATCCGAACAGACGGGCGCATGTCTCGGGATTCCTCATGATGGGCGCATGACGGGGGATTACTCATGACGGGCGATTACCATGACGGGCGATTACCATGATGGGCGACTACCATGAGGGGAGACTATTCTTGCGCCTTTCTCAGCTGACGCTCCCGGCGTTTCTCGACCTTAGCCGAGATGACGATCGAGAGCTCGTAGAGCAGGAGCATGGGCAGCGAGACGAGCAGCTGTGAGATCGGATCCGGCGGGGTGAGCACTGCCGCGAGAATCAGGATTACGATCAGGGAATACTTCCGGCCCTTCCGCAGGATCTCGGCGGAGACGAGTCCGACCTTCGAGAGGAAATACATCACGACGGGGAGCTCCCAGAGCACACCCACGCCGAAGACCCACATCGTGACCATTCCGAAGTATCTCGTGATGTCGAACTCGTTGACGATCTGATCGGAGATCACAAAATTCGCGAAGAACTGGAGGGCCATCGGCGTGATGACGCAGTATCCGAAGAGGATTCCCAGAATGAAGAAGCCGGTGGCGAACATCGACGCGAAGCGCATCCCCTTTTTCTCGGAGGGATAGAGGCCCGGCTCGATGAACTTCCAGAGCTGATAGATGAAGATGGGCGAGCCGATGATGGCGCCGACCGCCACGACCGATCCCCAATAGGCGAAGAACTGCCCGGTGATGGTCCGATTCTGCAGCACGAGCGGCGTCGCGTCGAAGCCGAAGACGTGATACATGAAGAAGTCCGATTTCGTCGGACCAAGGAGGATCTGGTCGATGACGAACTCATCGAAAACGCCGCAGATCACGGCGCCTAGGATGATTCCGCCAAGGCCTTTGAGCAGGCGCCAGCGAAGCTCCTCGAGGTGATCGAGGAAGGACATTTCCAGGAGACCTTCGCCGAGGTCGAGATCCTGAGTGGCGCCGTCGCCCTGCGTCGGAGGGAGGGCCTTACCCGGCACGGCCGATGTCTGAGATCCGAAGAGTTTCATGGTATTGGAGAGGAGGTGCTCGGCGAGGTTTGACCCTCGAAGCCGATGGAGCGTTCCGCCGAATTAGCGCGCTTCG
>CAZQAS010000158.1:0-6764 GCA_964591285.1 uncultured Rhodothermales bacterium | reverse complement strand
GGCGAGGTTTGACCCTCGAAGCCGATGGAGCGTTCCGCCGAATTAGCGCGCTTCGCTCGCGTGCCGCGTGCGCGGTCCGAATTAGGGAGGCCGTGCCGGCTAAAGCGAGTCCGAGCTGCTCTGCGTGCCGTCCCGGAGGTTGAGGTCGAGCAGCGAGTCCACCCAGACGTCGTCGGCTTCGACGCGGGCCCGGCCGCCGCTCCACGTAAAGTTGAAGAGGGTCATTACGCCGACGATTTCGAAGCCGTCGTTCCGCAGCAGCGAGATGGCGCGGCTGGCGCTTCGCCCGCTGTTAAGGATGTCGTCGAGCAGCACGATCGGTTTCGACCGGTCGAGCGGCCCTTCGACGAGGCGACGTCGCCCGTGCGGCTTCCGGTGCTCGCGTACGAATCCGCCCCGGAACGCCGGAAGGCCCGGCGCGGCAAGGGTTGAGCACACCATCGAATAGGCGCCGAAGCCGTAGCCGGCCACCTGATGAACGCCCTTCGACCGGAGCCGTTCGGCCAGCACGCGGCCGACTTCCTTGAACATCCGGCTCTCGAGCATCGGGATGCGCGTATCGAGCAGCCATCCGATGGGCTGCCCGCGCGGATCGGTGATGAGCTCTTCTTCTCGACGCACGAGCGCCTGCTCGTAGAGCCGCCGGCCGAGATCGACCAGGTCGGCGTACGTCGATGGACTGAAGGTGCTGTTCATGGAGTCGGCGGTTCACGCGGGACGCGCGGAAGGTCCGTTGATGAACAGGCTCACGGCAGAATCCGTTCCGGAGACTTGGCGGCGTCCGTGGCCTCAAGACGTTCCTGAAATTTGGCGGCGTCCATGTCCTCAAGACGTTCCGTAGCTTGGTGCGCCATCATGGCCCCAGGACGTTTCCTAGCTCGGGGCGACATCATGGCCTCAGGATGCTCTATAGATCGGTGCGACGACATGGCCTCAGGCGGTCACGAAGTCGTAGAGCGGGAAGCGCCGACAGAGCTCACGCACTTCCTGCCGAACCTGGGTCTGCACCTGCTCGTCCTCGGGCGCCGTCAGCACGCGGTCGATAAGCGCCACGACGTAGGCAAACTCTTCCGGCCCGAAGCCACGCGTCGTCATGGCCGGGGAGCCGATGCGGATGCCGCTGGTGACGAACGGGCTCTTATCGTCGAACGGCACCATATTCTTGTTGACGGTGATTTCCGCCCGCTGCAGGGCTGCCTCGGCATCCTTACCGGTAAGGTCCTTGTTGCGCAGGTCGATGAGCATGAGGTGGTTGTCGGTGCCGCCGGAGACGAGCTCGTAACCGCGCTCCACGAAGGCCGCCGCCATCGCTTTCGCGTTTTCGATGACGCGTCGGCCGTAGTCCTTGAAGGACGGGTCGAGCGCCTCGCCGAAGCAGACTGCCTTGGCAGCGATGACGTGCATGAGCGGCCCGCCTTGCGTGCCCGGGAAAACCGCCGAGTCGAAGAGCTCGCTCATCATACGGGTGCGGCCGGACTTCCGCGCCGTCTTGCCAAACGGATTCTCGTAATCGCTGCCGACGAGCAGCATCCCGCCTCGCGGCCCGCGAAGCGTCTTGTGCGTGGTCGTCGAGACGACGTGGCACGCCGGTAGCGGATCGTTGAGCAGGTCGGCCGCGATGAGCCCGGCGGTGTGGGCCATGTCCATCCAGAGGAACGCCCCGACCTCGTCCGCGATCGAGCGGAACGCCTGATAGTCGAAATCGCGCGGATAGGCGCTGGCGCCGATCGAGATCATCTTCGGCTGCACCTGGCGGGCTTTGTCGCGCACCTTGTCCATGTCGATGCGGCCGGCCTGGGGGCCGTCCTTCTCGACGCCGTAATAGGTCGGGTTGTAAAGCATCCCGGAGAAATTGACGGGACTGCCGTGCGTCAGGTGGCCGCCGTGGGCAAGATCTAGTCCGAGGAAGGTGTCCCCCGGCTCGAGAAGCGTGAGGTACACGGCGGCATTGGCCTGGGCGCCGGAGTGCGGCTGAACGTTGACCCAATCACATCCGAAGAGCTGCTTGGCGCGGTCGCGGGCGAGGTCCTCCGCGATGTCGACAAACTGGCATCCACCGTAATACCGCCTGCCGGGCAGGCCTTCGGCATATTTATTGGTCAGCGGCGTGCCCATCGCTTCGAGCACGGCACGTGATACGAAATTTTCGGATGCGATCAGCTCAAGGCCGTCGTTCTGGCGATCGACCTCCTTCTGGATGGCATCGTAGACGTCGGGATCTTGTGTTTGCAGTTCGCTCATCGGCCAGTTTTGAACTTCTGTGCGGCCGCCGTGCGCGATCAGTTGGCCGCGTCCGGGCGCTCCATTTCGACGAACTGGCCGGCGATTCCCAGGAAGGTCCACTCCTGATCCTCGTCGCCTTCGTCGTCGAGATCGATAGTATAGGTGCTGAAAAGGTAATAATTATTGCGATCGGTCACCCGATCCACGTACTCACCGGCGATCGACGCGCCTGCTCCGGACAGCGCACGTCCGAGCATGGATCCGCCGGTCTCCTCCTGTATGGCGAGTTCGGTTCGCTGTCGAACGAACGTCTGAAACTGGTCCATTCCTGGATTGAAGATGGCAAGGACGATCACGATCACCGTTGCCGCAACCAAACCTGTACGCATGTGAGCCTCCGACGTGGTCAGTAAGTGAGCGTCGCGCCAGGGATACTGTGTACGGGGAGCCTGGACCGCGCTACCGCATCATCGCGTAGGCCAGGATGTTTGTGCCCATTCGAAACGCCGCCTCACGCTTCTCCGCAGGCGTATTGTGTACGTCGGCCGACTCCCATCCATCACTGATATTCGTCTCGTAGGTGTAATAAACGACGAGCCGGCCGTCGTGAATCAGGCCATAGCCTCGCGGCGCCTCGTTGTCATGCTCGTGGATCTTCGGCAGTCCGCCGGAAAACTCGTAATGGGTGTGATAGATCTCGTGGTCGAACGGCAACTCCACGAAGTCCTTGTCCGGAAAGACCTTCTTCATCTCGCGCCGGACATACTCATCGATGCCGTAGTCGTCATCAATATAAAGGAAACCGCCGTTTTCAAGATAGCGCCGGAGCCGGCGGGCCTCGTCATCCGCCAGCACGACGTTGCCGTGTCCCGACAAAAAGAGAAATGGAAAGCTAAAGAGTTTATCGCTGGTCAGCTCGACGACCTCAGGCTCCGGCGCGACGTCCAGAAGCGTGTGTTCGCGAACGTACTCGAGGAAATTGGGCAGAGGAGTCTGCGCCTGATACCAGTCGCCCCCTCCGCTGTACTTCACAGCCGCGACTTTGATTGAGTGCGGTTCCTGCGCGGCAGCCGCTTGGAACGGAACGAGACTCGCTATCGTGAGGCAGCCGGCGGTCACGAGCGCAAGTGGGGTCCACAGTCGGTCGAAGGGAATGAGCTTCCCGATGGCGCCTATCATGTGAAAACTGCCTCTCATGTGAAAACTGCTGATGAGCGTACAGGGATTAGATGTCGGCATCGTGCGGAAATCCACCAGATCCGATCATGTTACGTCCGCTTACGCGCGAAGTTTGAAAACGGGCGGGCATGAGGCAGGACCTTTGGGTCTCCCTTCGGCGGCATTTCTCGAAATCTATGATAGCTGAATCTAGCGTCTATCATACATAGACGGCGTGGCGTCCGCGTGCCGGTAGAGGTCCACATTTTATGTATGAGAGATCTAACGTCTATGTATCAGAGATTTCGGGAAAATTCCCGAAAGAGCAAGGCCGGCGCCGCTCCTCAAGATCGTGAATTTTAAAGCGCCGAGGTTATATCGGCAGGGCCCTAGGGTCTATATCTATTCAGGATCGGAGAACGCAATGCTCAATCTTCATGTGACGAGCAAGCGAGCCGAGCGTGCCGCGCTCGACATCGTATGGGAGCACTGGGGGATGCTCGGATACACGCCCCCGCCGACGGGGGCTCTGCCGAAGAAGTCCCTCCTCGATCCGGAGGCCCTACTCCTGCTGTCACTCTATCTTCTCCCGGCTGATGACCGGCTCGCACCTGCAATCGCATGGTGGGCCCAGTCCTGCGCTCCGCTCTGCAGCATTCATCGCATAAAGAGGCTGCTGCCCCTCTTTCCTAATAGTGCCAGGAAGCGGCTTGCGGAATATGCAGCGCCGCCGGCGGCGTCCAGAGATCCGCGATGGCGTACACTCGCAAGTGCTCGATCAGCCTCCGTTGCTCGATCAGCCTCCGTTGCTCGATCAGCCTCCGTTACCCGAGCAGCCGTCCGGCGGCAAGCAGTCGAGCGAGACCGGCCTCCGCTCATCCTCGGTCCTGCCGCGCTTGTCCTGAGGGGCCGCTTGCTGTTCGGAGTAAACCCGCGGGCCGATGTCATTGTCTATCTACTGAGCCGCGGCACACAGACGGCATCCGTGACCGAAATCGCCTCGACGACGATGTATGCGCGTCCATCCATCTATAAAATCCTGGGGCAGCTTCAAGCGTGTCGCCTCGCGGCTCGGACAGGAACAAGGCCGCGAAACTACGTGCTCTGCGCCGACGCATGGCGGGACGTATTTGGGCGCGAGGTGGTGCGAGACGATTGGACCGACCGATTCGGTTTTCGTCGCGGATATCAGAAAAAGACGGCTGCCCGTATGTGGCTCTGCTGGCCGCAAGTATTTTCGATACTCGCCCTGCTTCGCGAGGTAGGGTGCGAAGATACGCCCAATGGACTCGGGCAGGATGAGCGCGTGCGCGATGTTTTTCGCGCGTCCGTCGAGTATCAGCGGACGTTCTTCGGTCATGGACTCAAGATCCTGCTGTATCACGGACTGGATCCACGCCGGCTCTATCTTCTGGATGAAAGCATCGATGCCATCGTAGACTGGTATCGCATGCATTCTTAGCAGACATGCTTAGAAGCTGTCGGCGCTCCGATCCGACAGGCCACGGGGCAGTCGCCGCGCCGCGCGGATCCGCCGACTGCTCCTTTCGTATGCAATCGCGCGCACCAAATCACGATGTTGCAATGCGGAAGAGCGATACATCCGGCCTATCGATCGGCGCCACGCTCTGGCGAGCGACACTGACGCTCGTTGCAGCGCTCGCCGCCGCCATTTTCGGCTGGGCCCTTTTGAGTCGGTGGAATCGCCCGCCGGAAACGACAGGATCAGGAGCGAGAGCGAAAGACATCTCCCCGACCGCCGACGGTCCTCCGCCCAGCCCTCCCAGCATGGAGGATTCAATCGACAAGCTCAGTGATGCCGAGAAGCAGCGACTGATCGAGGAACTCGGGAAGCAGCTTTAGGCGAGCGCTGAGCCGAAATGAGTATGCCCGAACAGCAGCGAGAGTGTCCGTCATGCGCCCTTCCAATCGACGCCTCGGCAGACGTGTGTCCCTACTGCGGCTACGACCTGCCGCGACAGAAATCCTCGCTGAAGATTGCAGCCATCGTGTTCGCGTTGCTCCTGATCTGGCCGCTGATCGAACTGCTCGATAGACTGCTATGATTAAGCCGGAGCAGACCGAAATGAGCGCGAGCAGCTCGATTCCAGAATCGCTGCTCGGCGGGCGCAGCCCGAAGCAGTTCCTCGAGGAGTTCTGGCAGAAGAAGCCGCTGCTCATCCGCGGCGCGCTTCCTGATTTCGAATCGCCTATTTCCCCCGAAGAGCTGGCCGGGCTGTCTCTCGAGGACGAAGCGGAATCGCGCCTCGTCGTCGAACGCGGCGGGGAGTACTCATGGCAGCTCCGGCACGGGCCGTTCGGGGAGGACGATTTCCAGGAGCTGCCGGAAACGCACTGGACGCTGCTCGTCCAGGAGGTCGACCAGTGGGTGCCGGCGGTGGCGCGGCTGCTCGAGCATTTTAAGTTCGTGCCCAGGTGGCGCATCGACGACGTGATGGTGAGCTTCGCACCCGATGGAGGAAACGTCGGCGCGCACGTCGACAACTACGACGTCTTCCTGCTTCAGGCGGCCGGGCAGCGGGAGTGGCGGATCAACACGAAGCCGCTTCACGAGGAGCATCTGGTGCCCGGCCTCGACGTGAGCATGCTGGACGATTTCGAAGCCGATCAATCGTGGACGCTAAATCCCGGCGACATGCTTTACCTCCCGCCGCGCATCCCGCACCACGGGATCGCCGTCGGTGACTGCATGACCTTCTCAATCGGGTTCCGAGCACCATCCTACGAGGAATTGCTTGCCGGGCTGCTGGGCAGGGCCATCGAGGCGGTTGATCCTACGGACCGGTACGCGGATCCCGACTTGCAGCCGGCACGCGATCCGGGTTTAATATCCGGCGATGCGCTGCAACGCGTGCGCACCCTGATCGACGGCATCCTGTCGGACGAGAATGTTTTGCGCTGGTTTGGCGCGCTGGTCACCGAACCGACACGCGCGGAATTCGTGCTGCCGGCCGAGCGGGATCGGACCGCCGAAGACCTGCGCGAGGAGATCGAATCGGGAGCACGCCTGGATCGCGTCGATGGAAACCGCTTCGCCTACGCGACGGACGGCGCCGGCCAGACGTTGCTCTTCGCGCACGGCCAGATCGTGCCGATCACATCAGATGCGGCTTTCGCCGGGCCGCTGCTCGCGGGCTACGAACAATTGGACCACAGGAGCCTTGCCGATCATCTGGCGAACGACGCATTCCTTGCACTACTCACGGGGCTCGTGAACGAAGGTCACCTCGTCGTGGCGGAAGCCGAGTGACGTCGGAGCGCACCGTCAGCAAGCGGTACGATGAACGTAATGTGACCGCCCGACTCATCTCGTGTAACCTTCAGCGTGGCCCCGATTAGACGAGCGCTGTACGATAGTACGT
>CAZQAS010000157.1:5353-8460 GCA_964591285.1 uncultured Rhodothermales bacterium | reverse complement strand
TCGCAAGAGCCCCCGGCGACGACCACATCCGGCTCGAAGGTTTGCCCGCCGTCGGTAGATCGAGCGATGCGAACGGTCGTTGAAGTCGCCGCGTGACGTTCATGCGCGTGACGGGCGCCGAACTCGGCCTCCCGTGAATCAAGCCAGGCGACGTAGATGGTTCCGTCCGGACTGACGGCGAGATCGTGAAACGTGTGCCCGGCCGGCGGCCCGTCGTGGTCGTCATTCACAAAGACGGGCGAATGAAAGGTGCGGCCGCCGTCAGTCGAGCGTGCGACCTGCAGATTGCTGGCCGGAAAGCGCCGGCCCTCGACCGCGATGTGCGTGCTCCAGGCCACGTACACCGTCCCATCGTCAGCGACGCCAACCTGCGGAGGGGCCTGCGGGTGCGGGTTGACGGAGACGTCCGGCGGACTTACTCGGGTACGGCTTGATGGAATCTGCTCCGCCGGCCCCAGTGTGGATACGAAGACGGCGGGACGTGCCCGCTCATCCTCCCCGAACCACGACCAGAATACGCGGCCCGTTTCTGCATGTACAGCCGCTGTTGGTGCGGAGCCGCCGAGTTCGTCGAGCGCCATTTCGTCCGACCACGAGTCCGACGGATTCGGCGAGCAGCTCGCGACGAGGCATGCGAGAAGAACGTACAGGCCGCTCGTCAGGGCAGAGCCGGAAAGTGAATTCATGCGATCGTTCATCGTCCGTCCTCCGCGCTCACGTGGTAGCGCACGCCGAAGAAGAACGCCCGCGGCCGTCCCGGTGCGAATTCCTGGCCGCGCACGGAATGGTACGATGCACGCTCCGCATATCGCTCGTCGGCTGCGTTCGTGATTCGCGCGAGGACTTCGAATCCGGCCGGAAGTTGGAGGTTCGCGCGCAGGTTTAGCAGCATGTGTCCGTCGTATTTGACTGTGTTCTCGGGATCCATCCAGTAGCTTCCCAATCGGTTCAGGTCGACCCCGAGGTCTAGACTGGATAAGTAGGATGGCGTGTAGCTGATGCCGGCATAGGAAATGGAGCGCGGGCCCGCAGGCATTTCGTTGCCGCTCAGGTCGAGGGTCGTCGACGGCCGCCAGGCATCGAACCGGTGGACGGCATACGAGTGGCTGGCGGCGAGTGTGAGCCCATCGAAAGGTTCGAATTGCACGGCGCCTTCGAGACCGCGGTGAGACGTCGCTCCGGCATTGGTGCTGATCCGTGCGCCGGTCGCATCGATGTAGTCTACGATGTCGTCCGATTTCTCGAGAATATACGCCGAAATTTCAAGACTCAAATTTTGGCCGGGATAGACGCGCACTCCGATCTCGTAGTTGTCGGCCTTGACGGCCTCGAGCTCCAGGGTGTTCGAGGTTGATCCCTGGCGGAAGAGCTGGCCCTCGCTCGGTACGCGAAAGGCGTGTCGATACGATGCGAACACGCTCGATGCGCCGATCCGGTAGGAGGCGCCCAGTTTCGGACTCACGTGCGCGAACGTTCGCGCGGTACTGGGTGCCCGGCGATGAGGGCCCTCGGAGGCGATGCCAAGGTGATTCTCGTAAGCATATGCAAGGAGATCGGCGCGGAGGCCGGCCGTGAGCTGGAGATTCGACAGCGGCTTGTACTCCGCGTGCACGTAGGGGGCCACCTGGCGGAATCTGACATCGTATTGGTAAGCGAGGTCGCCTTCCGAGTAGGCGGTGAAGATGCCGTCGGTCTGCTCCGGGAGTATGATCTGTTCCTCGCGCGCGCCGGGCGACCACTCGAGGTCCGTCCCGCCCACGATCCGGAGATCAACCGCATCGATATCGCGCCGGTAGCGTGCCAGCAACCCAACGGAATGATTGTGCGTCCGGTACACCGTCGGGTCGTAGGAGAGCGACCAGTCAGGCAGGATGTCCATCTCGTTGAATCGAAAGTAGGGCGTGAGGCTCACTCGCGAGGAGCGGTCGCTGCGCTCGAAGGCGGTCGAGACGCGAAACGCCTTTACGTCTCGGTAGGAAACGGGCGTGTAATTCGTCTCGGGTGCCTCACGAAAGTCCTCTTCGCGAAGCACGGAACTGCCCGCCGGCTGCTGATCGATCAACGACATGGAGGCGACGGTGCGAAGCGAGAGCTGCTCCCCCAGCCGAGTGTCGGCCACGAGGCCGGCGGTCTGCCGGTCGTACTGGCTCGCATCGCGCCAGCCGCCGCTCCTGTTCGCGTTCACGTCGAGCCGAAGCGCATGGATGCCGAGCGCGGTTCCCGTGCTCAGCATCAAACGGCCGAACCCGAAGGAGCCGCTCTCCGCGGAAACCTCGGCGGTCGGCGTTTCATACGGCCGGCCGGTCCGCACGTTGATGACCCCGCCAATGGCGTCGCTGCCGTACAGTGCGGTTCCCGGTCCTTTCAGCACCTCGATGGCCTCCGACATCGGGACGTTCGTTTCGTACAGGGCGTTGTGGTTGAAAAACCCCGTTGACCGCGTCGGCACGCCGTTCTCGAGGAAGAGGTAGACCGGCTCCGTCGTCAGCGGCTGTCGGATGGCCGTCATGTGGCCTTCGCCCGACGTCGTGTTGATCCACACACCCGGTAGGCGGCCCATCACCTCGGACGGATGCGAGGGCATGCTTCGATTGATGACGTCCGTCCCGATCGCATGGACCGTTGCGGTGACTTCGGCGCGGAGCTGTCGCTCGCCGATGGCCGTCACGACGAGCTCATCGAGAGGAGCCGTGCCCGGCGTGAGGCGAATTTCGACAGCGGGCGTCCCGGTTTCGCGCACCTCGATTTCCACCCTCTCCGTTTCGAAGCCGACGAAGCGGGCGACGAGCACCTGGGGGCCGAGTGGTACGCGGTTTAGTTCGAACCGGCCGTCGTCGCCGGTGACGGTGCCGATCGGCGCGTCGTCGAGAAAGACGTGCACGCCCGGCATCGGACGGTCCGAGCCGCTTTCCAGTACGCTGCCCTGAATCCGGCCCATCGACTGTGCGCCGGCCGGCAGTTTCGGGATCGCAAGTAAAAGGCATCCGACGAGCACAAAGCTCATCGAAAGCCGTGTGGTATTGTACATGTCCACTTCTATCTCAACCGGAAGGGAAAGCCGCCGCTCGGCTTTCAGGCAAGCAGCCCAGCGATTCAGGCAAGCAGCC
>CAZQAS010000157.1:0-5253 GCA_964591285.1 uncultured Rhodothermales bacterium | reverse complement strand
GGAAAGCCGCCGCTCGGCTTTCAGGCAAGCAGCCCAGCGATTCAGGCAAGCAGCCCAGCGATTCAGGCAAGCAGCCTAGAGATTCAGGCAAGCAGCCTAACGAATGAACCGGCGGCCTCACACAAAAGGAGACGCAAAACGGGAGGAAATCACCCGAAGCGAAGCCCGGTTAAGTCAGGTGGACGGAAGATGAGGTTCGTAAGGAGTTGGTCGGCAATGGAGACGTACCGGGCCGACGAAATGATTGGCTCCGCGTACGATGCGGCACGCACCGACGACAGCACCACGTATTTGTCCAGCATAAACGTGATAATGCCCGTCGGGGACGAATCACACGGTTCTATCGAAAGGCCGAGGTCTGACGGTCTGCTGCTCGGCGCGTGGTGAACAGCATCGAGTTCGTCGCCTCCAGCTCGATGGAGATCGTGACCGGCCGTGCTGCTGTGCTCAATGGCGCGTTCCGATGCATGCGGCGAGTGCGTCGCGTTGCCGTCGCCGTGCAGGGCATCCGTGTCGTGCGCGTGCGACCTCGATGCGTAAGACTTGTGCGCGCAGGTACATCCGTCTTTGGTGCAGTACGTATCCGTGCAGTGGATGCAGTGCTCGTGTTCACTGTGTCCGGCCGGCGTGATCGGCGCGTGTTGCAGAAGGAGCGCGCCTGCTGCGCAGATTGCGAGCAAACTGTGTAGGAGGGAGCCGTGCATCAGATCGGCTATCGCTTCATCCTCGCAGTTAGGCCGTTGCCGAAATCGCTTCATCGCGCCACTCGAGGAGTGACTCGATGTCGTGTGCGTCCTGGTCCGACAGTTGAACGTCTGCCGCTGGGGCGGTTTCCTCGATCTGCTCAGGGCGGCGGGCGCCGACGATGGCGCTGGTCACCTCGGAGCGTCTGAGCACCCATGCAATTGAGAGTTGCGGGAGGGTAAGATCGTTACGCTCGGCGATCGCACGCAAGCGATCCACCAACTCAAGATTGACGCTAAACTCCGGCTGCTGAAAATGCCGCTCGCGAAGGCGCCAGTCTCCATCGTCCAGGGTCTCGAGCCGTTCCTCGGAGAACTTGCCCGTCAGCAATCCGGACATCATCGGGCTGTAGGCCACGACCCCGATGCCGTTCTCCTCGCAGTAGGAGAGAAGCTCTTCTTCGACGTCGCGTTCGATCATGTTGTAGGGCGGCTGCAGCGAAGCAACGGGATGAATGGTGCTGATGCGCTCCAGCTGCTCGACGCTGAAATTGCACACACCGATGTGGCGAATCTTGCCTTCATCCACCAGTTTCGCCATTTCCGTCCATGCTTCCTCGATGGCCTCGGCCGGATCCGGCCAGTGGATCTGGTAGAGGTCGATGACGTCGACGTTCAGCCGGCGTAGGCTCGCCTCGCACTCGTCCCTGATGCTCTCGGCATCGAGCCGCCCATAGACCGTGCCGTCATCGCGCCACCTTCGGCCGCATTTGGTGGCAATGAGCACGTCATCGCGCACGTCGGCGACCGCCTCTCCGACGACTTCTTCCGAGTGGCCGATTCCGTAGACGGCCGCCGTGTCGATCCAGTTGATACCCAACTCCAGGGCGCGTCGGATCGCGTCGATGGACTGCTGATCGTCCTGCGGACCCCAGCCAAACTGCCAATCTCCGCCGCCGATCGCCCAGGTGCCGAGTCCGATGGTGGTGATTCTCTCTCCAGTGCTTCCCAATATCCTCGTGCGCATAATAAATCGCTAAATCCTACGGCTTCGATCGCTCCGGCATCCAGGTTCGTGCACGCCGGCAGATTCGTGCACGCCGGTGCGCGGGTGAACGTTACGTAAGGGTAAGTACGAAGCGACGATCGGTTTCATCACTCGAGAACGGCCGTGGTGGCGGGAGAGAATAGGTGACTTAACCACTTAGTTGAAACATTCGGTTAAACTGATTAGTTTGTGCCTCGAACTTCAGAAAAGAGCCGAATGCCCATGGCGGAACCCCCAGACACAGAACAAAAGATCTTCGAAGCCGCGCGTGACGTCTTTCACGAGCAAGGGTATGACGGCGCGCGCATGCAGGAGATCGCCGATAGGGCCGGCATCAACAAGGCGATGCTCCACTACTATTATCGGAGCAAGGACAAGCTCTTCGAGTCCGTCTTTCGCGTCTCGGCCCTGAAGGTCATTCCGAAGGTCATCGACATCGTGCGTGGAGACCTGAGCATCTCGGAGAAACTGACCCGGGTAGTGCACGCCTACGTCGACCTCTTGCGATCCAACCCGCACCTTCCCGGCTTCGTGCTCCAGGAACTGCGCCGCAATCCGACCGGACTGCGTAAGTTCATCGGTCGCCAGGCACGCGGCGCATTCGAGCAGCTCGCAGCGGAGGTCGACGAGGCGGCGGCTCGCGGCGAGATACGGCAGGTCGCCCCCGAGCACCTGCTGACGAACGTCATCGGCCTCTGCGTTTTCCCGTTCATCGCTCGGCCGATGCTCGAAACGGTCACGGGTGCCGACGCCGCGGCCTATGACGTTTTTCTGGAGGAGCGAAAGGATGCCGTGTCCGATTTCATCCTGCACGCTCTGCGACCGTGACTGCAATTCTCGCCATACTGATCTTGTCGGCGGGCAATCCGATGGCGCTGCCATTGGACGGCGTGTGGCCGGCGCCGGAGCAGGGGTGGGCGGCCGATCCCGACACGCTTCGGCTCGCCGAGTGTCACGAGGCCGCTCGGCGCCATTTCCCGCTTCGTGCGCAGGCCGTCATTCACGAGGAGATCACGGCGCTGCAGATCGAGCGTCTCAATGCCCGGTTTCTGCCACGGATAGATGCGAGTGGTCGAGCCGTCTATCAGTCGGACGTCCCCGAGCTGCCCGTCGAGATGCCCGGTTTCTCACCGCCGGAGGTGAGCAGAGATCAGTACGAGGTTGCGCTCGGCGTCGAACAGCTCGTTTTTGATGGAGGTGTGACGGCCGCCCAGCGCGAGGTTGAAGCCGCAGCGGGCCAGGTCGAAGCCGAGCAGGTGCGCGTTTCGCTGCGCTCCTACCTGGAGCGGGTCGATGCGGCGTACTTTCGCGCACTGCTTCAGGGAAGCGCACTGGCGACGCTAGAAGCGCAGCGAGATGAGGTGGCGGTCCGCCGCGAGGCGGCGCGGGCGCAGGTCGACGCGGGACTCCTGACCGGCGAGCATCTCGATGTGCTCGAGGTGCAGCTCCTCGAAATCGATCAACGGAGGGCCGAGGCGCGGGCCCGGAGGCGGGCCGCACTCCACGCGCTTCGCCGGCTGACCGGCCTCGCGATCGATGAGGCCCAGGTGCTCGTTGAGCCGGAGCTTGCCCGGCCTGCGGAGCTCCGCGACGACTCCGCCGATATAGATCGACCCGAAGACCGCGTCTTCGAGCTCCAGAAGGAGCGGCTCTCGCATCAAAGCACTCTGGCCGCACGGAAGAGCCGGCCGACGGTCTCGGGCTTCGGGACGGCCGCCTACGGCCGCCCGCCGGGGATGAACATTTTCGAGAACGAGCTGAGCCCGTATTTCTCGTTCGGTGTACGTCTAACGTGGCCGGTCCTGGATTGGGGATCATCCCGCCGCAGTGTACGAGAAGCCGATCTCAGACAAGCGATCGTCGAGACGGAACAGGAGGCGTTCTCGCAATCCGTCCGCACGGCAGCCGAAGAGGCCTGGCAGGACGTCCTGCGCCTCCGCGAATCGCTCGCAGATCATCGTGAAATCATCCGCCTCCGCGAACGCATGGCCGCCCGCGCCGCCGGTCAGATGGAGAACGGCACGATCAGCGCGACCGAGTACCTCATCCACCAGCAGGCGGTCCAGCAAGCCCGTCTGACCTACGAGCGGCACCGAATCGAGCTCTCCTATGCAGAAGTGCGCTACCTCAGCATTCTTGGACAATACGATGCGATACGATAGGGCTTGCACTGTGCTTGCGATCATCCTACTTGCGTTCGCTCTAGCGGCCTGCGGTGAGGCAGATCGCGACTCGGACGCCTACGGAAATTTCGAAGCCGCGGAGATCGTGGTCTCGTCCGAGTCGAGCGGGCGGCTCATTGATTATCGAGCGCGAGAGGGCGAGCACCTGGCCGGCGGTGAGATCGTTGCCGTCGTCGACACGACGCAGCTCGTCCTCCAACGCGACGCCCTGCAGGCGCAGCGCGCCGCGGCCGGCTCGCGGATCCAGAACGTTCGCGCTCAGCTCGACGTCCTGGAGGAGCGCGAGCGGATCGCCGCACGCGAGCAGTCGCGGTTCGAGAATCTCGTCAGCCGGGATGCGGCGCCGGCCCGGCAGCTCGATGAGGCATCAGATCAGCTGCGGATCCTTCAGCATGAGGCGCAAACCGTCCGCTCGCAGATCGCGACGATTCGGAGCGAGATCGCTTCCGTCGATGCGCAGATCGCGCAGATCAACGAGCAGATCACCCGGAGCATCATTCGAAATCCGGTCGACGGCGTCGTGCTCACATCCTTTGCCGAGCCGCACGAGCTGGCCTCGCCGGGGCGGGCGCTGTACGAGATCGCGGATCTCGATACGCTCTCTTTGCGCGCGTACGTCAGCGGTGCTCAGCTGCCGGACGTCCGACTAGGCGAACCGGTCGAGGTCGTCGTCGACGCGGCCGGGGGCGAAATCCGTTCGCTTACCGGCACGGTCTCCTGGATCTCCCCGGAAGCGGAGTTCACCCCCAAGCTCATCCAGACGCGCGACGACCGGGTCGACCTCGTCTACGCCGTGCGGGTCCGCGTTCCGAACGAGGACGGACGGCTCAAGATCGGGATGCCGGGGGAGGTGCGCTTCGTGAACGGACGCGCTGCAAATCTGCAGGATGGGTGATGATCGTCCTTCGAAACATCACAAAATCCTATGACGCCGGGACGGCCGTTTCCGACGTAAGTCTCGAAGTCCGGGCCGGCGAACTCTTCGGTCTGATCGGCCCGGATGGAGCGGGCAAGACGACGCTGCTGCGCATACTGGCGACGCTGCTGGTCCCGGATGTCGGAGAAATAAGAATCGGTGATCTAAACGTGGTCGACGACTTCCGGGCGCTTCGCCGCCGGCTCGGCTACATGCCGGGTCGGTTCTCGCTGTATCAGGACTTGACGGTGCAGGAGAATCTCGAGTTCTTTGCGACCGTCTTCGGGACCAGCATTGCAGACGGCTACGCGTGGATCCGCCCGATCTACGAACGGCTCGGCCCTTTCAAGAACCGTCGCGCCGGAGCGCTGTCCGGCGGCATGAAGCAGAAGCTCGCGCTCTCGTGCGCGCTCATCCACCAGC
>CAZQAS010000156.1:4586-8524 GCA_964591285.1 uncultured Rhodothermales bacterium | reverse complement strand
CGGATTCAGAACTCCTGTCGAAACCCCACGACCACGCGGTTGAAGTCGAAGAAGTCCTGCGTCATGAACTCCCCGAAGAGGATGCCGAAGCGCATCCGATATTCGGTGCCGATCACCACGTTCAATACGGATTCGAAGCCGTCGAGATCGTGGAAGCTGATCCCCGCGCCGGCGAACGGGGTGATGTCGGGCCGAACAGCGAGGGCGATCGGCCAGACGAGGTTCGCACCGAAGAGCGTGGCGCGGTCGTCGGGACGAAATCCGAACGCGAGCTCGGGCTGAAAGCGCGGCCTGCCGAACAGCGTGGTCGCGAAGTCGCCCCGCAAGCCCAGTACAATCGGCAAATCCCCGCGCAGGTAGAGGCCGGCGAAGGGAAGCAGTCCCGTGCGGCGATCGGCCGCCGGCGTCAGCACCGGCGCCTCGGACGTGACCGGCTCGCCGTCGACTTCTTCGGCGAGGCGCCGCTCGAGCTCTTCGAGGCGGTCCTGGAGTTCGCGTTCCGCTTCCGACACCCCGGCGGTGTCCGGCACCGGCATCGTCGACGCCACCGCCTCCTCGACCTGCCGCCGGATCTCCTCGCGGAGGCTGTCGGCGTTGATCCGCTGCTGCTCCGGCGCATCACGGGGAGCATCCTCCCGGAGGACCCGGAACTCGACACGGCGGTTGAGAGCTCGGCCGGTCTGCGTCGCGTTCGATGCGATGGGCATGTCCTCGCCGTAGCCGACGGCCACCAGGCGATCGGGAGCGATCCCGTAGCGGGCAACCAGCTGCGACTTCACCGCCCGCGCCCGCTCCTCCGACAGCCGCATGTTCGTACTCGCTGCGCCGAGCGCATCGGTATGCCCCGCGATTTCGAGGCGCATCCGGGGAAAGCGCTCGAGCACGTCGGCCACGGCGTCGAGGGCGGGGAGCATGGAAGGATGCACCGTCGTCCGGCCCGTTTCGAATGTAAGATCGACGGCCCGGAAGAGCCGCGCCGCGAAGTCGGCATCGGAGGTCGCGTACCGCACCGACTGGGCATGCGCAGTCTGCAATCCGGCGGACGAAACGACGCCCAGGGAGAGGAGCCCCAAGCACGCAAGGCCTGTGCCGGCGATCCGGAGAAGTGCGCGGTTGATGATCCTTCGACGGTCCGTCACGGTCTAGATGGACAGTCTGTATCCGACAACGAACCGATTCAGGTCGAAGAAGTCCTGACTCATGTATTCGGCAAAGAAGCGGCCTCCAAAACCGCTCTGCTCTACGCCGGCAAACAGGTTGAAAACGAGCTCGAGGCCGTCTGCGGTCATGATGCCGAGCCCCAGGCCCGCATACGGTCGGAGCGATCCGGCCTGGACGCCGAAGGGAAACGCCGCGCCCGCGTTGAGGCCGTAGGAGACGCCGTCCGTGCCCGCCGAGGCGACGAGCTCCGGAAGGAAGCGCACCCCGGTCAATGAGCGGCTGCGCAGTTCCGCGCGCAGGCCCGCGACGCCGAGCTGATTTTCGGAAAGTCCGAATCCGACGAATGGGACGATCGTCTCCAACTCATAGCCGGCCCTGCCGGTGTCGGCCCGCCGGGCACGGTCCCGGACTGGCGTCACTCGTGCGGGTCCGGCCGTCTCGGCTTCCAGCCGGTCTTCGAGCTCCTCGATCCGCGATCGTAGGCGCCGCACGGTCTCCGACTCGCCTTCCGTGCGGGGCGCTTGCCGGGCTTCGAGCTGCCGGCTCATCACCTCGCGCACGATCTCCCGAATCTCCTCCGCCGTTAACGGCTCATCGCCGGACGTCGGGGGGGTGGCGGCGCGTTCGACGACCTCACCGGTCATCGGGTCCACGTAGGTGACGCCTGGTGCATTGCTCTCGAATCGAGACGGTGCGCCGGATCCCCCGTAGCGGACGTAGAATTCCCCTTCCTCCGGAACCGGTATCGTGACGAACTCCGACCCGGCGCGTACTTCCCGCGGCTCGGCTTCGGAAGGCCCAACGGCACCTGGCGGCAGGCGCATGGATCGCTCGAGGGCGGTCTGCAGTGAATCGACCTGTTCCTGTACCCGTGACAGCTCTGCTTCTATCCCGGAATCAACGTCGCGCTCAACGACCTCGCGCTCGACGACCGTGCGCCTCGGCTCCGTTGCCGGTAGATCCGGCCGACCCCCGCCCAGCCCAAACCGAATTCCCGCACTGTAGAACAGGTTGGCCGTGAGCTGGCTAGGGCCAGTGACGTTCTCGGCGTCGTCCGCGCTGATCAGCAGCGAACGGACGGCGGCGTTGGCCTGAATGGCCCCCGTAAGCGGGATGTTAAATCCGACGCCGCCGGTTGCGAAGGGGCGGTCGACAGCCTCGATGGCTCCGTTTCCTTCATAGCCGCTGAGTACGTCCAGATATCCCCCTCCCAGAATCAAATGTGGAATGAGAAAACTCGCGATCTCTCCAAACCGGAGCCGTAGCTCGCCGCCGTACGACTGGAGGTTCGCAAAGTCCGTATATGCGTCCTCCTCGACACCGCGCCAGTAAAATCCGCGAACGCCGAGGAAAGGCCCGAGGTCAAGACCGGCGAGCACGCCCGCCATTCGCTGGCGCTCCCGAAATCCGAGATCATCCGAAAAGCTGATCATACCTCCGATCGGCTCAATCTGAAGTCGGATTCCCGAGAGTCCGCCCGAGAACTGACGGCGAAGGGCCAGATCGGCGTCCGTCAACTCGCCTCTCGCCCTTCCGCCCACATACATCTGGAGTCCCACGCGCACGACGAGGTTGTTTACGTTGACCTGTCGAAAGTCCGTCGGCTCGAGTCCGAGGTCGGACACGTCGTTTTGCGAGAGCAGCGCGTTGGTCGGCGTGTACCGATAGATCAGATCCTCCACCTGCGCGAGCAGCGAGAAGTGATCGCCGAAGGCAAGCTGAAGTCCGGCTGCGCCGGTCAGATAGATGTGACGGCTCTCGTCCAGATTTTCCGGATCGAACTCAAGAATTCCCGTTCCGAGGGAGAGCAGCGGGAAGACGGCACCGCGCCCGAGGTTGAACTTGAGCTCGGCCCCGTACATCCTCGCGTTCAGGTCGCGCGGAGGCAGCATCTCGAAACGCTCCTGCACCACCGATCCCAAATCCGCGAAATCGCTAAAATCGGTACTCAGCCCGCTGCTCACGCGGTATACGCCGCTCAGCTCGGTGTATTCGCCGAACCCGAATCCAATGCGGCCGCCGAAGAACGTCCCGTCCTCTAGGCCGGCATTCTTGTCGAAATAGATGCGTTCGGCCATCGGTGCGAGCGTATAGCTGATCCCCGTCACCTGGGCCGACGCGGGGAGCGCCGCAGCAGCGAGAAGCAGTCCGAGCACCACCGCACAGATGCGGCAAACGATCGGTCGGGATGGGCTTACCATCTCGGACATCAAGGCGACTTCCATCAAACTACCTCCGTACGAGCTCAAGCATGACGACCCCGTCGACGGTCCGAAGTCCCTCATAGCGGGATGAATATTCCTCCAGGTCCACTGTGCGGCGAATGGAGGCGGTCAGGGGCCCCTCTTCGGTACGCTGCAGCGTGATTTCGGGGCTCAACAGGAGGCGCCGATAGAACTCCGCCTCATCCTCGCGACCACTCAGCCGAATGCGCTGCTCATTGACGGAGAAATCACCCCCGATAAATTCCGGGTCCGCACCCTCGAACTGATACAGGAGCGTGAAGCGGCCGCTGCTGAAGAGCTGCAGCCGGGTGCTGGACTGAACCAGCGTGTCGAGGACGACGGCCGGCGGAAGGAGAGGCGAGTCGGGTACGAAGCGAAACTCGGTGAAGACGTACTCCCCGGCTACGTTCGTCGGAGTGACGTCATCGTCCGTGAGGTCGCAGGCGGCTAGGAACACCACGCACAGCGCGGACAGCACAGGAATGCAAGCACGATAGCAAGATCGCATCTGAGTCGACGGGTGGATCAACAACGGGTGGATCTACAACGGGT
>CAZQAS010000156.1:0-4486 GCA_964591285.1 uncultured Rhodothermales bacterium | reverse complement strand
CAAGATCGCATCTGAGTCGACGGGTGGATCAACAACGGGTGGATCTACAACGGGTTGTGCGCACGGAACCGTCAGCAAGGGACGATTGCGGCGGCGTGATGAGAGAGGAGGAAGGGCCGCCGCGAGTCCGTGAGCCGGACGCCGGATTCTGACCGGCGCCTCTTAGATACGGATCAAACACCGCTTCCGATCCCGGCGCCGGATTTCCGCTTCTCAACCTTGCCCCCGAAACGTGCGTCTACAGGAATACCGCTTCGTCGATCTCGGAGTAAAAAAATGGAAACTCATCCGTCTCACCGAGCCGCCATCCCGCGCGGAAGCGGGTCGGGATGGTGTAGCCGTCGAAGGTGCGTTCATCCGTCCACTGATCGACGTCGAATCGTACGTAGCCGGGTGAGCTCTTGCTACCCTGGGCGTTGTCACCTTGCCAGCGCATGAAGCTGACGCGCTCGAGCCGGCCGTCCGTATCGATCGTGAGCGTAAGCGTCACCGCCTCGCCGTCCACCGCCACCGTCACGCGGGCGCTCCGGTCGTCGACAGGCTCCCAGCGCGCACCGGATCCCGGCAGGAGTGAGGCGGGCACGAGAACCGACTCGCCTGCGAGGCGACCCGCCGCAGAGCGGTCGACGTCGCGGCCGCTCCCGCGAACGATGGGAATGATCCCGTAGAGCCACCAGCGCCCGACTCCCTTTCCCAAGCCGTACCGGTCGAAGCCGCGGATGCGCATCGGGCCCTTCGCGACGCGTGCCCGCCATACGAATCCATGCGGGGGCGCAAGGATCTGATCGGCCTGCATCGGAAGCGGCTCGGCGCCGTCCTTGAGCCGGATCGCGCCGTGCATGGTCAGTTGAAGCGTGGTGCGAAGGGTCGTCCCGGGAGCAATCGCCCTCCGCAGATAGCGTCTTGCTGGCGGTGGAAGGTCATCCACCGAGGAGGGATCGAAAGCGCCCTGGTTGGTCGGCCCGGCGAGTGTCGACCAGATGCGCTCCGTCTCGCTCTCGCGGCGCCGCGCGCTCCGAAGCAGGGCCATTCCAGCGGCCGCAAGAAGCAGAAGGAGAACACGTATCATCATTGATCCCCGCTACGTCGTTGGGCGACGTAGCGACGGACGGTGGCGACGGGCGCGATCCAGACGCCGTTCGCAGGGTTCGAGGCGTACTCGAGGAGCTGCTCCAGCACGTCGACGCGGGTCGTCTGGGTCCCGTCCGCTCCGATCTCGTGGCCGGCCAGCGCGAGCCATGCGCCCGACGCCTTCGCCTGCTCGATGAGCGCGAGGACGCTGTCGAAATCCTTTTCGTCCAGCTCCATCCCCGTCAGCTGCGCGAAGTCGGCGAACACCGGATCGTTGGGACCCTCGTCCATCCAGCCCCGTCCCGACTCAAACGTCTGCGCCACGAGAGGTACGTAGCTCCGGGTGTCGATGCCGCGTCCCACGTAGGTCTGCCCACACGGATAGGCGAACGAGACGGGCTCTACGCCGAGCATCTCGTCGATGCGCCGGTTCGCCTCCGACATCTCGCGGTAGATGTCCTCCAGCGTATACTCCTCTATGGCCCTTTCGCGCGCCCATGCGAAATTACCGGTGCACGGATGATTCACCGTGTGATTCCCGATCTCATGCCCCTCCGCCACGAGCCGGCGCCAGCCCTCGAGATTATCCTCTACTGGATCCGGCAGCACGTAGAACGTCGCCTTCGCGTCCTCGAATCGTCGAAAGAGCGGTGCTCCGACGTCAACCTGGCTTCGGCGCGCGTCATCAAACGTGAGACTGACGGCGGCAAGCGCTCCGTCGGGCCATGGAAATCGATCCTCCTGACCGGCCGAGTTCCGGATCGGCCCATACAGAAGAAGGATCAGGAATGCGGCGCGAGTGAAGCGGCTGGGCGCTGGCATGACGAATCGCGATGATTTTCTCGCTTTGCGGATCTACATCACGGGGTGTGAGGTGACGGACCCCTCGCTTTCACCTCGAGCCGCCGCCCGAGTTTCGAGCACGTCCGTGCGGCTTGCCTCCGGGCCTGACGTCAGCGATCTTGTAGACGGCTTCGGTGCACTCTCCACCAGATCCATCTTCGGGCGTGGCCCCGCCCCTCCACATTCGGCTCCTCGGCGAGTTCGGCCTCGCCCGCGGCGACGAGCCGGTCGCGAGCGTCACGGCGCCCCGCCTCCAGGCACTCATCGCCTATCTGGCGCTCGGCGGTTCGGCGCCTCAGCCACGGGCACACACGGCGTTCGTCTTCTGGCCGGATTCCACGGAGAAGCAGGCGCTCACCAACCTACGCCACCTACTTCATCGGCTCCGGCAGGCGCTGCCGGACGCGGACGTGTACATTCACGCCGACGCACAGTCGCTCCGTCTGAAGGAAGCCGCTACGCTCGACGTCGACGCATTTCGATCGGCCCTCGCGCAGGCCGAGGCCGCTCGCACGAAAGAAGACTCGCCACAGGAGCTGCAGCACCTCCTGCAGGCGACGGACCTCTACCGCGGCGACCTGCTTCCGAGCTGCTACGACGGCTGGATCGAGGAGGACCGCCGCCGGCTCCGTCAGCACTACGCGGAGGCGCTGGACGCGCTCATCCGACTGCTGGAAGCCGGGCGCGAGTACGCCGCCGCCATCCGCTTCGCGCGGCGGCTGAAGCAGCACGAACCGCTCCGAGAGCCGACCTACCGGACGCTCATGCGACTGCACGCGCTCGCCGGCGACCGGGCGGGCGTGCTCGGCGCCTACGACGAGTGCCGCGAAATGATGGATAACGAATTTGGATCCGAGCCCTCGGATGCGACCACAAAACTGCACGGGCAGCTGCTGGATGGGCAAGGCACAGCGGCCGTGGCAACGTCCGTCACGGGCGGGGAGCATCCGCTCGTCGGCCGGTTCCGCGAATGGGAGCGGCTCAAGAACTCCTGGCGCCGAACGCGCGAGGAGGGGAGTCGCCTGGTGGCCGTTTGCGGGGAGGCGGGGATCGGCAAGACGCGGCTCGTGGAGGAATTCGTGCTCTGGACGCGCCGGCAGGGCGCCGCGGCCGCCTGGACGCGATCCTACGCCGCCGCAGGACGCCTCGCCTATGCGCCGGTCGTCGACTGGCTGCGCTCGGACGCGCTCGGTCCCGGGCTCCGCGAGCTCGACGACATCTGGCTCGCGGAGATCGCGCGGATCCTCCCCGAGCTCCGGCTGGAGCACCCGGACCTGCCCGCTGCACAGCCCGTCAGCGATGGCTGGGAGCGGCGGCGCCTCTTCGACGCGCTGGCCCGCGCGGTGCAGGCATGCCCATCGCCCGTCCTGCTCGTGGTCGATGATCTGCAGTGGACCGACCAGCCGACCCTCGAATGGCTGCGGTATCTTCTGCGGCAGGCGGGGGATGATCAGCTCCTCGTCGCCGTCACCATCCGGAACGAAGAGATCGAACCGGACCTGGAGGCCCTGCTCGTCGACTTTCGGATGGACGGCCAGCTGGAAGAGATTTCCCTCGGACCGCTGGAGGTCCGCGATTCCGCGGCCATCGCGCGGCACATGGCCGGCCGCGAGCTCGATGACGAGGAAGCCGGCCGGCTGCAGGCCGAGACGGAGGGCAATCCGCTTTTCGTCGTGGAGACGGTTCGCATGCGGATGCAGGAGGACCGGTGGCAGCCCACGCTTTCGCCGAAGGTGCAGGCCGTAATCTCGCGGCGACTCCACCAGCTCTCCCCGCAAGCGGCTGAAACGGCGGCGCTCGCGGCCGTCGTCGGGCGGGCCTTCTCGGCGGACGTTTTGGCCCGCGCCGGCAGGCATGTGCCCGAAGATCTGGCGGCCGCGCTGGATGAGCTGTGGCGGCGGCGGATCATCGAAGAGCAGAGCGTCGGACGGTACGACTTCACGCACGACAAGCTGCGCGAGGTGGCCTACGGCGAGCTGAGTCCGGAGCGGCGCCGCCTCCTGCACATGGGCGTCGCGCGCGCTCTCGAGGCGGGTTCGTCGGAGGAGCGGTCGATAGACGTACATCTGGCGGCCCACTATGAGCAGGCCGGGCGGTTCGACGAAGCCGCGACGCGCTTCAAGATGGCGGCCGACGCGGCTCGCTTGGTGTACGCCGGGAGCGAAGCCGCGCGCCTCTACCGCCGCGCACTGGATCTGCTCGGCACGCTGCCCGCAACGCCCGAGCGGGCGCGACGCGAGCTCGAAATGCAGACGGCGCTGGGAGCTTGTCTGGTGGCCATCCGTGGCTATCCGGCACCGGAGGTTCGGCAGGCGTACGAGCGGGCACGGGCGCTGTGCCGTGAGCTCGAGGAGCCGCTCGATGCCCCGATCCTTCGCGGCATGGCGCTCTCCAACGTCTCAGGGGGTGATCTCGACGAGGCCCGTCGTCTGGGCGAGGAGCTAATCGGACTTGCCGAGGCGGAAGGGGATCCCGTCCTGTCCGTGGAAGGCCGCTATGTGCTCGGCGTGACAGCGTTCTGGCAGGGACGCCTGCCATCCTCCCGGGAGCATCTCGAAGCCGCGATAAAGCG